>DATEFZ010000318.1:0-6609 GCA_035280325.1 Casimicrobiaceae bacterium | reverse complement strand
TCGGCGCCCGAGGCGATGCGCCCGCAACCCGTCGCTTCGCCGCCCGCGGCCGATGCCTCGTCCGCCGCCAAGCCGGCCACGACGCAGGACGGCGCCGGCAAGCTGGTGGTCCAGGTCGCCGCGCTCGCCGACGCCAAGGCTGCCGGAGACATGGCGGCCAAATTGACCGCCGCCGGATTCCCCGCCCGCGTCGAGCCGGTCGAAACGAGAGCCGGACCGGTGCAGCGCGTGCGCGTCGGTTCGTACGCGTCGCGCGACGCCGCCGACGCCGCGCTGGCCAACCTCAAGGCCGCCGGCTACGGCAGCGCGATGGTCACTTCGCAATGAGCGCCGCCGGGCCGTCCCAAGGCGCGAACCGCGCCCCCTTCGGGGGCAGCGCAGCGGCCGAGTTGGCCGATGAGGCCGCAAGCGTGGGGGTCCGATGACCGCATTCGATTTCGTCGTCATCGGCATCATCGGGCTTTCGACGCTGTTCGCGTTCGCGCGCGGCTTCGTGCGCGTGGTGATCTCGCTGGCGGCATGGGTGGTCGCGCTGGTGGCGGCGTTCCAGTATGCCGACCTGGTCGCGTCGTGGCTGCCCTTTCTCGCCCAATCCCCACGCGCGCGCTACATCGTCGCGTTCGCGTTGATCATCGTCGCGGTGCTGCTGGTCGGAGCCTTGATCGGCTGGCTGGTCTGGAGGCTGGTCCGTCTGGTCGGCCTGGGATTCGTCGACCGCGTGCTGGGCGCGGTGCTGGGCGCGGCCCGCGGCTTGATCATCGTCGTCGTCGGCGTGCTCGTCGCCGGCCTGACGACGCTGCCGCGGCAGGAGTGGTGGAAGAACGCGATGTTCGCGCCGCCGCTGGTCGACGCCGCGCTGAGCCTGCGACCCTGGCTGCCGCAGGCCTGGGCTCGGCAACTCGAGTTTCCGGGACCCGGCAAGCCCGCGGCGAGGCCCGCGATGCGAGCGGCGGCGAGCTGACATGTGCGGCATCATCGGCGCGGTCGCGCACACTCCGGTCAACCAGCTCCTCTACGACGGCTTGCTGCTGCTGCAGCACCGCGGTCAGGACGCCGCCGGCATCGTCACCAGCGAAGGCCCGGTTTTCCACATGTACAAGGGCCCCGGCTACGTGCGCGACGTTTTCCGCACCCGCAACATGCGCGAGCTTTCCGGCAACACCGGCATCGGCCATTGCCGCTATCCGACGGCAGGATCGGCGTCGTCGGACCTGGAATCGCAGCCGTTCTACGTCAATTCGCCGTTCGGCATCACCCTCGCGCACAACGGCAACCTGACCAACAGCGAGGCGCTCAAGCGCGAGCTGTTCCAGCTCGACTTCCGCCACGTCAACACCAATTCGGATTCCGAGGTGCTGCTGAACGTCCTCGCGCTCGAGCTCGAGCGCGCGGCGCACCATTCCAGGCTCGACGCCAATGCGATCTTCGCCGCGGTCACCGCCGTTCACAAGCGCTGCCGCGGCGCCTACGCGATCGTCGCGATGATCGCCGGCTACGGATTGCTGGCGTTCCGCGATCCATTCGGCATCCGGCCGCTGATCATCGGCGTCAACGAATCGATGGGCGGGACCGAGTACGTCGTCGCCAGCGAGTCGGTCGCGCTCGAGGCGCTCGGCTTCACGGTGCTGCGCGACGTGGCGCCGGGCGAGGCGATCTACGTCGACCAGACCGGGAAGTTCCATGCCCGGCAATGTTCCGAGCATCCGCAGCTGATGCCGTGCATCTTCGAGTTCGTCTACCTGGCGCGTCCCGACTCGGTGATCGACGGCGCGTCGGTGTACGAGTCGCGGTTGCGCATGGGCGGCGAGCTGGCGAGGAAGATCGGCAACATGCCTGGGGCGCAGGACATCGACGTCGTCATCCCGATTCCCGACTCCAGCCGGCCGTCGGCGCTCGAGCTGGCCAACACGCTGGGCCTCAAATACCGCGAAGGCTTCGTCAAGAATCGCTACGTCGGCCGCACGTTCATCATGCCCGGACAGGCGATCCGCCGGAAATCGGTCCGGCAGAAGCTCAATCCGATGGGGATCGAGTTCAAGGGCAAGGTCGTGCTGCTGGTCGACGATTCGATCGTGCGCGGCACCACCAGCCGCGAGATCGTGCAGATGGCACGCGAGGCCGGTGCCCGCAAGGTCTATTTCGCCTCGGCCAGCCCGCCGGTGCGCTATCCGAACGTCTACGGGATCGACATGCCGACCGCACGCGAGCTGGTGGCGACCGGACGCACCGAGTCGGAGATCGCCAACGAGATCGGCGCCGACCTCTTGATCTACCAGGACCTGGAAGCGCTGAAGCGGGCGGTGCGCGCGGCCAATCCGCGGCTGAAGGAATTCGAGGCTTCCTGCTTCGACGGCTATTACGTGACCGGCGACGTGACCGACGCCTATCTGACGCATCTGGCCCGCGAGCGCGACGAAACGCGCGGCGAGGGCGAGGAGTCGCTGCTCGCGGCGGGGTGATCGGGCTGCCGGGGCACCCGAGAACAAAGTCGGCGAGCGGGTACCGGGCGGGCATTGACTGACCGCGCGTTTGCGGCGATACTCGTTCCCGAAGCGCCGATTTGAATCGGAGCTGCCGGCGACGGCGGCTTCCCAGCTTGCGGGCGCTATAAAAATCCAGCTAAAGCGAGGCGACGAATCGATCCGGGGCCCGTTTAGCGCAAGCTGGCGGGCCTTTTTGCTGGAGCGATTCGATGTCGCGCAAGATCGGGTTCACCACGTCCATCCTGCACGCCGACCGTGCCTCGGCCGTCGAGCACGGCTCGCTGCACAAGCCGCTGCACCTTTCGGTCGCTTATGGCTATCGCGATTCGCGCGAGCTGGTCGCGGTGTTCCAGAACCGCGCCCAGGGCTACGTCTACGGCCGGCAGGGCAATCCGACCACCGCGGCGCTCGAGGAGAAGCTCAACCGGATGGAGGATGGCGTCGCCACCGCGTGCTTCGGCACCGGGATGGCCGCGATCGGCGCCATCGTGCTGGCGCTCTTGCTCGAGGGCGACCACATGGTCGCCAGCGCCTACCTGTTCGGCAACACCAACAGCATGTTCAACACGCTGCTCGCGCGCGGCGACGGCGTTAGCTTCGTCGACGCGACCGATGTCGCCGCGGTCGAGGCGGCGCTGACGCCGCAGACACGCCTGGTTTTCGTCGAGACGATCGCCAATCCGCGCACGCAGATCGCCGATCTCGCCAGGATCGGCGAGCTCTGCGCCGAGCGGGGCATCGTCTACGTCGTCGACAACACGATGACCTCGCCCTACCTGTTCCGCCCGAAGGCGGTCGGGGCCTCGCTCAGCGTCAACGCGCTGACCAAGTACATCGGCGGCCACGGCAATGCGCTCGGCGGCAGCATCACCGACACCGGCGTCTTCGACTGGTCCCGTTTTCCGAACATCTACGACAGCTACAAGACAGCCAGCCCCGGCCTCTGGGGGATCACTCAGATCCGGAAAAAAGGGCTGCGCGACTGGGGCGGCACGCTGGTCGCCGAACCGGCGCATCACCTCGCGGTCGGGGCCGAGACGCTGGCGCTGCGGCTCGACCGACAGTGCGCCAACGCGCTCGCGCTGGCGCGATTCCTCGAGGCGCGGCAGGAAGTGCGCGCCGTCTACTACCCGGGTCTGCCGTCGCACCCGCAGCACCGCCTGGCGACGGAGCTCTTCACCGGCTACGGCGCGCTGCTGTCGTTCGAGCTCGATCCGGCGCGCGACTGCTTCGACTTCCTCGATCGCCTGCGCTGCGTCGTGCTGTCATCGAACCTCGGCGACAATCGCACGCTGGCGATACCGGTGGCGCAAACGATCTTCCACGAGATGGGTGCCGAGCGGCGCGCCAGCATGGGCATCGCCGACTCGCTGATCCGCATTTCGGTCGGGATCGAGGATCGCGACGACCTGATCGGCGATTTCGAGCAGGCGTTCGCCTGACCGTTCGCCTCAGCCCGGGCCGCTGAATGTCACCGCCTCGACGCCGTCATCGGCGACCCGGAGGTAGCTGGCGCGGTCGTACCAGTCGGCGAGCACGATCCGCTCGCAGGGCACGCCGTCGACGACGATCCGGTGCCGCGCCGGACGATGCGTGTGGCCGTGGATCAACCGCGCGACGCCGTGTTGGCGCAGCGCCTGCGCGACCGCGTCGGAGTTGACGTCCATGATCGCATCGTCCTTGCCGGCGTTGGCGCGACGGCTGGCGGTGCGGAGCACCGCGGCGATGCCGCGGCGAACGGTCCACGGCAGCGCCAGGATCCGTTGCCGGTGCGCAGGATCGTCCCACCAGGCGCGATAGCGCTGGTATTCGGCGTCGTCGGTGCACAGCAGATCGCCGTGCATCAGCAGCGTCGGTGTGCCGTGCAAATGATGGACGACGGCGTCGGCCAGCAGCGTCGCGCCGGCGGCGTGCGCGAAACGCTCGCCCAGCAGCAGATCTCGGTTGCCGCGCTGCAGCCATACTTTCGCGCCGGCGCGCGCCCGCTCGCCGAGCGCCGCGGCGACGCTGCGCGCCAGCGGATCACGCAACTGGTCGTCGCCGAGCCAGACGTCGAACAAGTCGCCCAGGATGTACAGCGCGGCGGCATCGCGTCCTGGGCCGGTGAGCAGCGAGTGAAACGCGTCGACCAGCGCCGGCCGCCTGGGCGACAGGTGCAGGTCGGAGATGAGCAGGGTCGGCGGCATCGATGGTCCGCCGTTATGCCTCGAGCTCGGCGGCGAACGCCGGTCAGCCGGCGGCGACCTCGACGCGTTCGATCACCACGTCCTCGGTCGGGACGTTCTCGTGGCCGCCGCGCTTCGCGGTCGGCACGCCCTTGATCTTGTCGACGACTTCCTTGCCGGCGACGACGCGGCCGAACACGCAGTAGCCCCAGCCGGCGGCGTCGCGCGAGCGATGATCGAGGAAGGCGTTGTTGGCGACGTTGATGAAGAACTGCGCGGTCGCCGAATGAGGATCGGAGGTGCGTGCCATCGCCACCGCGTAGCGCTCGTTCTTCAGGCCGTTGCCGGCTTCGTTCTCGATCGGCGCGGAGGTCGGCTTCTGGCGGAAGTCGGCACCGAAGCCGCCGCCCTGGATCATGAACCCGTCGATGACACGATGGAACAGCGTGCCGTCGAAATGACCGGAGCGTGCATAGGCGAGAAAGTTGGCGGCGCTCTTCGGCGCCCTGGCCTGGTCGAGCTCGATCGTGATCGGTCCGTGATTGGTGTGCAGGATGACCATACGTGTGTCCCGTTCGAGAGCTAGTTCGCCACTACCGTCGCGCTCTTGATGACCACGCGCTCGGTCGGGACGTCGCGGCCGAAGGGGCCGCCGGGGCCGGTCGTAGCCTTTGCGATCTTGTTGACCACGTCCATGCCTTCGATCACCTTGCCGAACACGACGTAGCCGTAGCCCTGCGGCGTCGGCGCGCGGAAGTTGAGCGACTTGTTGTCGGCGACGTTGATGAAGAACTGCGCGGTCGCCGAATGCGGATCGCCGGTGCGCGCCATCGCGATCGTACCGGGAACGTTCAGGAGGCCGGCCTTGCTGCTCTGCTCGGCCTCGTTCTGGATCGGCGGCCGGGTCGGCTTCTGCCTGAAGTCGGCGGTGAATCCTCCCCCCTGGATCATGAAACCGGGGATCACGCGGTGGAACTGCGTGTCATCGTAGAACTTCGCGTTGACGTAGGTCAGGAAATTCTCGACGGTCTTCGGCGCAGCCGCGGGATCGAGCTCGAGGCGGATTTTGCCGGCGGTCGTGTCGAGGTCGACCTGCGGGTTGGCGGCGTGCGCCGGCAGCCCGGCGCAAAGACCGAGCGCGGCGATGGCGATGATGGCGGTGCGACGGTGCATCAATGGCTCCTTGAGGATGGTCGTGGACGGCTACTTTTTCGGCTTCGACTTGGCGGTCGGCCTTGGCAGAATCGGCTTCGGCGGGGTTTCGGACGGAGTCACGGCGAACAGCTCGCGCACCAGCTTGAGTTTCGCCTGCGCGCTCTTGTCGCCTTTCTCCTGCGCGATCGCCCGCTCGTATTCGGCAGCGGCGAGACGAGCGTACACGTCGCCGAGGTTCTCGTGCGCGATCGCATAGTCGGGATTGATCGCGAGCGCCGCCTGGAGTTCAATCCGGGCCTTGTCGTAGCTCCCCTCCCGGGCCCAGATCGCGGCCAGGTTGTTGTGCGGCTCGGGCAGCTCCGGATAGTCCTCGGTCAGCCCCTGAAAGGTCGCGATCGCCGATTCGGTATCGCCTTCGTCGGTCTCGATCACGCCGCGAATGAAGCGCGCCTGCGGGTTCTTGGCGTCGCCTGCCAGCACCTGGTCGACCTTGCTCCTCGCCTCGGCGTAGCGCTTGTCGTGGATTAGCTTGGCGGCCTCGGCGAGCTCGGCCGACAGGCCGGGCGGCGGCGCAGGCTGCACGACGCTCGAGCTTGGCGGCGGTGGCGGCGCCTGCTGGGCGGACACCGTTCCGCCGAAGGCGAGCGCGACAGCGGCGAGCAGCGGATGGACACGCATGGGATCGGATGCGGCGAGGAGCGACGGCCGGGAATTCTAGCAGAGCGGGCGAGTTGCGAGCGGCCGTCCGCGAGCGCGCTCGAGGCGAGCGATCGTCGCATCGATCAGCCGGCGCGAAATGCTCACCG
>DATEFZ010000317.1:0-7898 GCA_035280325.1 Casimicrobiaceae bacterium | reverse complement strand
GCGGCACCGCCGAACAGGAGCCCCACCGTCCCCGCGCAGCTTCCGCTGACCGCCATGGCGGCGATGGTGATCGTCGTGCGGCCCACCCGGTCGGCGGCGAGCCCCGCGACGACGCAGCCCGCCGCACCGGCCGCCATCGTGGCGAAGGCGGCCAGCCTGGCGGCGAGCGGCGCCGACCCGGGTGAGAGCGAAAGCGCGAAGCTCGCGTTCAGGAAGACGCCGATCCACGCCCACATCGCGTACAGCTCCCACATGTGGCCCAGGTAGCCCAGGTTGGCGAGCCGCAGCGGCCGGTCGCGCCAGGCATCGAGCATCGCGCTCGGCTGGAAGCGCGGCGACGGGCGGCGGTTGGGACCGATGCCGGCGAGCGCGATCCCCAGCGCCGCCAGCAGCGTGCTGGCCGACGCGACCGCGACGGTCGGGCGCCAGTCGACGCCGCCGAAGGCGTTGATCAGATGAGGCGAGGCCGAGCCCAGCGTCAGCGCACCGACCAGGATGCCGACCATCAGGCCCATGTCGTCCTTCGCCCAGGTGGTGGCGAGCTTCATCCCGACCGGGTAGACCCCCGCCATGCCGATCCCGGTGACGACTCGCAGCAGCGGTCCGGCGGCCGATCCCGGATCGACCAGCAGCAGTCCCGCATTGGCGAGCGCGGAGAGCACTGCCGACGCCGCGAACAGGCGGCGCGGATCGATGCGATCGGGCAGTCCCAGGAAAGCGCTCGCCAGGCAGCCGATGACGAATCCCACCTGCACGCCGCTGGTCAGCGCGGCCTGCGCAAAATTCGACAGGTGGAATTCGGCGATCAGCGCCGGCGCGACCGCCGAGGCGGAAAACCATACCGCCATCGCGGCGACCTGGCAGAGCGCGATGACGGCGATCGAGCCGCCCTTGGAGGTCGAGATCGACGCCACCGGCCGCTGCTTTCTGGTCCGTGAGTTCCGGAAGATAGAGTAGCGGATGAACCGGTCTGGAGCGCTAGATCTTCGGCAATGTGACGCCCTGCTGGCCCTGGTACTTGCCGCCGCGATCCTTGTACGAGGTCTCGCACACCTCGTCGGACTCGAAGAAGATCACCTGCGCGACGCCCTCGTTGGCGTAGATCTTCGCCGGCAACGGCGTCGTGTTCGAGAATTCCAGCGTCACGTAGCCTTCCCATTCCGGCTCGAACGGCGTCACGTTGACGATGATCCCGCAGCGCGCATAGGTCGACTTGCCGAGGCAGATGGTGAGCACGTTGCGCGGGATACGAAAGTACTCGACCGTGCGGGCCAGCGCGAACGAGTTCGGCGGGATGATGCAGAAATCGCCTTTGAAATCGACGAACGACTTGTCGTCGAAATTCTTCGGATCGACGATCGTCGTGTTCAGGTTGGTGAACAGCTTGAATTCGTTCGAGCAGCGGATGTCGTAGCCGTAGCTCGAGGTGCCGTACGAGACGATACGGCGGCCGTCGACCTCGCGTACCTGGCCCGGCTCGAACGGCTCGATCATGCGCTGCTCGACCGCCATGCGACGGATCCAGCGGTCGGCCTTGATCATCGCTCCCTCGCCTCGCAACCCGTCAGGTGTTCTGCACGACGATGTTCGGGAACCGGGCCGAGAAGTCCTCGGCTTTCTGCGCCACGAAGACCGCGGTCCGGCGCGCGATTTCCTTGTACACGGCGGCGATCGCACCGTCAGGATCGGCCACCACCGTCGGCCGGCCCGAGTCGGCCTGCTCGCGGATGCGGATGTCGAGCGGCAGGCGGCCCAGGAACGGCACCTGGTAGTCGTCGCACATCCGCTGCGCGCCGCCTTCGCCGAAGATCGCCTCGGCGTGTCCGCAATTCGAGCAGACGTGCGTCGACATGTTCTCCACCACGCCGACAATCGGCACGCCGACCTTCTCGAACATCTTGAGGCCCTTGCGGGCATCGATCAGCGCGATGTCCTGCGGCGTCGTGACGATCACCGCGCCGGTGACGGGCACCTTCTGCGACAGCGTGAGCTGGATGTCGCCGGTGCCCGGCGGCAGGTCGACGATCAGGTAGTCGAGGTCGCGCCAGTTGGTGTCCTTCAATAGCTGCTCGAGCGCTTGCGTCACCATCGGGCCGCGCCAGACCATCGGCGTGTCGGTGTCGATCAAAAAGCCGATCGACATCGCCTGCACGCCGTACGCCTCGAGCGGTTCGAGCGTCTTGCCGTCCTTGGATTCGGGACGCCCGGCGATTCCCAGCATCATCGGTTGCGACGGCCCGTAGATATCGGCGTCGAGCACGCCGGCGCTGGCGCCCTCGGCGGCGAGCGCCAACGCGAGGTTCACCGCCGTCGTCGACTTGCCGACGCCGCCCTTGCCGCTCGCCACGGCGATGATGTTCTTGACGCCCGGGATCAGCTTGACGCCGCGCTGCACGGCGTGAGTGGCGATGCGCTGGCCAATCGTGACCGCCACCTTCCCGACGCCTGGCAGCGCGCCCAACTGTCGCTGCAGCAGCTTCGTCAGCGCCTCGCGCTGGCTGTTCGCCGGGTAGCCAAGGACCAAGTCGACCGCGACGTTGCCGCCGGCGAGCTCGATCTTGCGCACCGCCTTGTCGGAGACGAAATCGCGGCCGGTGTTGGGATCGATCAGCGCGCGCAGGCTGGCTTGAACGTCGGCCTCGGAAATTGCCATCGATGGATGGATCGCGGGAAGCGGGAAGCATCGAGTGTAGCGAAAAACCACGGCGCGAGGGAATTCGACCCACCACGCCTGCTAGAATGGCCAAACCCCTGACGGATCAAAGGTCTTCGCTCCGATGTCGCGCCGCACGCTGTTCGTCACCACCGCGCTGCCGTACGCCAATGGCCCGTTTCACATCGGGCACATCATGGAGTACATCCAGGCCGACATCTGGGTCCGCTTCCAGCGCATGCAGGGACACGACGTGCACTTCGTCGGCGCCGACGACGCGCACGGCGCGCCGATCATGCTCGCGGCCGAAGCCGAAGGGGTGGCGCCGCAAGAGCTGGTCGCGCGCATCGCGGCGACGCGTCCGAAGATCCTCGGGCTCGGCGAGTTCGCCGGCCAGGGTTTCCACCTGTCGTTCGACCACTGGCACAGCACCGACTCGCCGGAGAACGTCGAGCTGTCGCGGGACATCTACCGCAAGCTCAAGGCGCGCGGGCTGATCTACGCCAAGCCGGTCGAGCAGTTCTTCGATCCGGTCAAGTCGATGTTCCTTCCGGATCGCTACATCAAGGGCGAGTGCCCGGTGTGCGGCGCCCGGGACCAGTACGGCGACGCCTGCGAGGTCTGCGGCTCGGTCTACGCGCCGACCGACCTGATCGACCCGTACTCGACACTGACCGGCGCGACGCCGGTGCTGAAGTCGTCGGATCACTTCTTCTTCCGGCTGTCCGATCCGCAGTGCGTCGCGTTCCTGCGGCAGTGGACGCAGACGCCCGGCCGGCTGCAGCCGGAAGTCGCCAACAAGGCGCTCGAATGGCTGGCGCAGAGGTCGGCCGGCGACGGCAAGCGACTGGCCGACTGGGATATCTCGCGCGATGCGCCTTACTTCGGCATTCCGATTCCGGACGCGCCCGGCAAGTATTTCTACGTCTGGCTTGATGCGCCGATCGGCTACCTGGCGAGCCTCAAGGCGGAGCTCGCCGCCAAGGGCGTCGAGCTGGCCGAGTTCCTTTCGCGCGACGACGTCGAGCAGTATCACTTCATCGGCAAGGACATCATCTACTTCCACACGCTGTTCTGGCCGGCGATGCTCGAGTTCGCCGGCGCGCCGTACAAGGTCCCCGACAACGTCTTCGTGCACGGCTTCATCACCTTCACCGGCGAAAAGATGTCGAAGTCGCGGGGCACCGGGATCAGCCCCGAGCGCTACCTCGACCTGGGGCTCAACCCGGCGTGGCTGCGCTACTACATCGCGGCCAAGCTCAACTCCAGGGTCGAGGATCTCGACTTCAACCCCGACGACTTCATCGCCCGGGTGAACAGCGACCTGATCGGCAAATACGTCAACATCGCGAGCCGCGCCGCGCGATTCATCGCCCAGCACGGCAACACGCTCGCCGCCACCGACGGATACGAAGCGCGGCACGGCGCGCCGCTCGCCGCGCTGACCGACAGGGTCGCCGCGCTGTACGCCGGCCGCGAGTTCGGCAAGGCGCTGCGCGAGGTGATGGAGCTGGCCGACCGCAGCAACGAGTACTTCGACCGCAACAAGCCGTGGGAAGCGGTCAAAGCGCCGGGCGGCGCAGAGCGCGTGGTCGCGATCTGCTCGGCGTGCATCGACGACTTCCGGATCCTGACCACGCTGCTGAAGCCGGTGCTGCCGGCGGTCGCGGCGAGCGCGGAGCTGTTCCTGCGCATTCCGTCTCAGGCCTGGAGCGACCTGGGCCGACCGTTGCCGGCCGGACACGTGATCGCCGAGTACAAGCATCTGCTGAGCCGGATCGATCCGCGGCAGGTCGACGCCCTGCTCGAATCACCCAAGCCTCCCGGCGGCATACACGCGGCGGCCGCGGCGCCGGGAGCTCACCGCGGCGCTGCCGCCGAAGCTGCCGCCGAGGAACGCGCGGCGATCAGCATCGACGACTTCGCCAAAATCGACTTGCGGGTCGCCCGCATCGTCAACGCCGAAACCGTCGACGGCGCCGACAAGCTGCTGAAGCTCACTCTCGATATCGGCGAACCCAAGCACCGCACGGTTTTCGCCGGCATCAAGAGCGCGTATCAGCCGCAAGATCTGATCGGACGGCTGACGCCGATGGTCGCCAACCTCGCCCCGCGCCGGATGAAGTTCGGGCTGTCCGAGGGGATGGTGCTCGCCGCCTCGGGCGACGGGCCGGGGATTTTCCTGCTGGCCCCGGACTCGGGCGCCGCACCCGGCATGCGCGTCAAATAGTGCGGCGGCCGGCGGCAGGCCTTGAAATCCTCCGCGGTGCCGGCATCTAGCGGTCGTGCGCGGCCACGCAGGCCGCCGGAACGAACGGAGAGACAAAATGACCAGTTTGATTCGCTATTACGATCCGCTCGATCGCATCGTCGACCGCGCGTTCGGCGCGGTGTTCGCCAACGGCGACGCCGGTGCGGCGGGCCGCACGATCGCGCTCGATGTCGTCGAGACGCCCGAGGCTTACGTCGTCAAGGCCGAGCTGCCCGGCATCGCCAAGGACAAGATCGAGGTCAACGTCGACGGGCGCAACGTGACCATCGGGGCCGAGTTCAGCCAGGAGATCGACGGCAATGGCAAGTCGCTGTGGCAAGAGCGCAGCTTCGGCAAGCTGTCGCGGGCGATTCGTCTGCCGGAGCCGGTCGATGCCGGCGGCGCGGTCGCCAGGCACGTCGACGGCGTGCTGCAGCTGACCCTGCCGAAAGTGGCCAAGGCCGGCAGCAAGCAGATCACGATCCAGTAAGCGGCGCCGCCGCAGAACCAGTCAAAGCGCGGCCCTCGGGTCGCGCTTTGCGTCGGCGAGCCTCGCGAACGCCGTGGTTCCGGCGTGCCGCCTGCTCGCTCTCGCGCCTAGATCGTTCCCTTGATGTCGCGGCCGTTGACCGGCTGCACCGGCCGGGCGTTGTCCGAAGTCGCCCTGATCAGGCGCGCCATCTCGTCCGCGGTGAGCTGCACCGGCGTCTTCAGGACGAACCAGGTGACGCCTTCGGTACAAGGCGGCGTCGTCAGCGAACCGGCGAACGAGTAGTAGCCCTTGTCGCCGGGCAGCAGGTCGAGCGCATTGAAGCCGACCGCGTCGAGCTTGCGCTCCTTGCCCTTCTCGGACGGCAGGTTGGCGGCCAGCGTCTTCATCGCCTTGTTGTCCTTGCCGGCGTCGAGGAACACAGCCACCACGGCGAGCTTGCCGTCGGCGGACTTGTGCACGAGCTGCGCCTCCATGTCGTGCCCCTTGCCGCCGATCTTGTGCTCGGACGGATGACGGAAGCGGATCTGCTGCAGCTCGTAGCGCTTGCCGGCCACGCTGACGACGCTGCCCGGCGCGTAGTGGACCTCGATCGCATGCTCGTCGTCGACGATGTCGAGTGGTGACGGCTTGTAGTTGAACAGCAGCGCCGGCAGGTCGCCTTTCCTGGCGTCGGCGTCGGGAATATCGATCGGCGATTGCGCCTGCCCGCTGCCGCAGGCGGCGAAGCTCCTGTCCAGCTTGGCCCAGTGCGTCGGCCCGGTCTTGCCCGAATACGACCAGCCGGCGTCGTTCGTGCCGCGCGCGGCAAGCGACGGGCTCGCCGCACCGGCCAGAGCCGCGCCGGCGACTGCCGCCAGAATCCTGTTCAGCGTCCGTTCCATCGCTCCTCCTGTCGGCTCGGCCTGGCGTCCGGGCGGCCACCGCTACAGCAAGTCGGCTGCGGCTTTTCGACCGCGGGCGCTGCGCGCCGGCACGGCGTCCGGATCGACGTTCCTGCGCCCGGCGTTGCGGGCGAGCACCGGCGCCAGATGCCGGCCGGTGTAGCTCCCCGCTGCATCGCCGATCTGCTCCGGCGTCCCTTCGGCGATGATCCTTCCGCCGCCGTCGCCGCCCTCGGGCCCGAGATCGATCACCCAGTCGGCGGTCTTGATCACGTCGAGATTATGCTCGATCACGACGACGGTGTTGCCGTGGTCGCGCAGGCGGTGCAACACCGTCAGCAGCATCTCTATGTCGTGGAAATGCAGCCCGGTCGTCGGTTCGTCGAGAATGTAGAGCGTGCGGCCGGTATCGCGCTTGGACAATTCCAGCGCCAGCTTGACGCGCTGCGCCTCGCCGCCCGACAGCGTCGTCGCCGACTGCCCCAGCGTGATGTAGCCGAGGCCGACGTCGAGCAGCGTTGCCAGCTTGCGCGCGACCACCGGCACCGGCTCGAAGAATGCGTACGCCTGTTCGACCGTCAGCGACAGCACGTCGTGGATGTTCCTGCCCTTGTACTGGATCTCGAGCGTCTCGCGGTTGTAGCGTTGGCCGTGGCAGACGTCGCAGGGCACGTACACGTCGGGCAGGAAGTGCATCTCGACCTTGATCAGTCCGTCACCCTGGCAGGCCTCGCAGCGCCCGCCCTTGACGTTGAACGAGAAGCGCCCCGGCCCGTAGCCGCGTTCGCGCGCCTCCTTGACCTGGGCGAACAGTTCGCGGATCGGGGTGAACAGCCCGGTATAGGTCGCCGGGTTCGACCGCGGCGTGCGGCCGATCGGGCTCTGGTCGACGCTGATCACCTTGTCGTAGTGCTCGAGGCCGTGCAATTCCGCGTACGGCGCCGGCTCGGCGGTGCTGCCGTACAGGTGACGCGCGACGGCGTGGTAGAGCGTATCGTTGATCAGCGTCGATTTGCCCGATCCGGAGACTCCGGTCACGCAGACGAAAACGCCGACCGGCAGCGTGAGCGAGACGTTCTTCAGGTTGTTGCCGGTGGCGCCGGTGATCGTCAGCGCACGCGCGGGATCGGCGTGGTGGCGACGCGCCGGCATCGGGATCTGCCGGTGCCCGGCCAGGTACTGCCCGGTCAGCGAATGCGGCGCACGGCGAATTTCCTCCGGCGTGCCCTGCGCGACGATCTGCCCGCCGTGCTCGCCGGCGCCCGGCCCCATGTCGACGACGTGATCGGCCGCCATGATCGCATCGGTATCGTGCTCGACGACGATCACGCTGTTGCCGAGATCGCGCAGATGCTTGAGCGTCGTCAGCAGACGATCGTTGTCGCGCTGGTGGAGTCCGATCGACGGTTCGTCCAGCACGTACATGACGCCCGTCAGTCCCGAGCCGATCTGCGAGGCGAGACGTATCCGCTGCGCCTCGCCGCCGGACAGCGTCTCGGCCGAGCGGTCGAGCGACAGGTAGTCGAGCCCGACGTTGTTCAGGAAGTTGAGGCGCGCGACGATCTCCTTGACGATCTTGTCGGCGATCGCCGCCTTGTGTCCCGGCAACGCGAGCCGGCT
>DATEFZ010000316.1:0-14591 GCA_035280325.1 Casimicrobiaceae bacterium | reverse complement strand
CAACTCGCGCGGCGCTTCGGCGTGCTTGCCGTTCTTGCCCTTCTTCTGCGCTGCGTCCTCGGCGCGCTTGCCCGCGATCTTCGCGGCCATCTCCGCCGCGGACGGCTTGTGCGCGGGCGCGGCCGGCTTCTGCGGCGCGGCGACCGGCAGGGCATTGCCCAAATCGGCGGCCAAACCTGCCGCCAGGCCGGCAGCAAAACCCGGCAAGGAACTGCCGAAGATCAACGGCAAGACGCTGGGCAAGCAGGCGCCGGTCGCGATCGTTCCGGGCAAGCCCGGCGCCAAGCCCGCCGTCAAGGCGTCGGCGGGCGAGATCGCCGCGCGCCTGTCGGCGCGGCGCACCGAAAAGGCGCTCGCGGAAGGCAAGGTCAGGAGCGGCAAGAACGGCGGCGTCGAGCCGCGCAAGGTCGAACTGTCGCCGGCCGAAGCCGAGGCGCGGAAGACCCGGCTCAAGAACCTGATCGTGCTCGGCAAGGAGAGGAGCTACCTCACCTACGCCGAGATCAACGATCACCTGCCCGACGACATCCTCGACGCCGAGCAGATCGAGGGCATCATCTCGATGATCAACGACATGGGGATCCAGGTCTACGACGAGGCCCCCGATGCCGAGCAACTGCTGATGTCGGAGGCGGCGCCCACCACCGCCGCCGATGACGTCGACGAGGAAGCCGCCGAAGCCGCGGCCTCGACGCTCGATTCCGAGTTCGGCCGCACCACCGACCCGGTGCGGATGTACATGCGCGAGATGGGCTCGGTCGAGCTCCTGACCCGCGAGGGCGAGATCGAGATCGCCAAGCGGATCGAGGAAGGCCTCAAGTACATGATCATGGCGATCTCGGCCTGCCCGATGACGGTGGCCCAGATCCTCGAGCTGGCGGCCAAGATAGAGCGCGACGAGCTGAAGATCGACGACGTCGTCGACGGGCTGATGGACTTCAACGAGCAGCTCGAGACGATGGACGACGACGACGGCGAGGAAGGCGAGGACGGCGAGGACAACAGCGGTGCCATCGCCGCCGAGAACCTGGAGCGGCTGAAGGTCGCGGGGCTGGCGCGCTTCGCGGTGATCCGCCGCCTGTACACGCGCATGCTGGGCGTGCTGCAGAAGGAGGGTCACAAGGCGCCGAAGTACCTCGAGCTGCAGAAGAAGATCTCGGCCGAGCTGATGCAGATCCGCTTCGCCGCGCGCCAGGTCGAGCGGCTGTGCGACAGCGTTCGTTGCGAAGTCGACAACATCCGCCAGATCGAGCGCAAGATCCAGGACCTGGTCGTCAACAAGGGCGGCATGCCGCGCCCGGACTTCATCAAGAAGTTTCCGGAGCACGAGACCAGCCTGCGCTGGATCGACCGCGAGATCGCCGCGCACCATCCGTACAGCGAGGGTCTGACGCGCTTCCGCCAGGCGATCGTCGAGCAGCAGCACAAGCTGCTCGACCTGCAGAAGCGGGTGATGATCCCGTTGCGCGATCTGAAGGAGATCAACAAGCAGATGTCGACCGGCGAGGCCAAGGCGCGCAAGGCCAAGCGCGAGATGACCGAGGCCAATCTGCGGTTGGTGATTTCGATCGCCAAGAAGTACACCAACCGCGGCCTGCAGTTCCTCGACCTGATCCAGGAAGGCAATATCGGCCTGATGAAGGCGGTCGACAAGTTCGAATACCGCCGCGGCTACAAGTTCTCGACCTATGCCACGTGGTGGATCCGACAGGCGATCACGCGTTCGATCGCCGACCAGGCGCGCACGATCCGGATCCCGGTGCACATGATCGAGACGATCAACAAGATGAACCGCATTTCGCGGCAGATCCTGCAGGAGACCGGGCAGGAGCCCGATCCGGCGCTGCTGGCCGAGAAGATGGAAATGCCCGAGGAGAAGATCCGCAAGATCCTGAAGATCTCCAAGGAGCCGATCTCGATGGAGACCCCGATCGGCGACGACGACGATTCGCACCTCGGCGACTTCATCGAGGACGCGAGCACGGTGGCGCCGGTCGACGCCGCGGTCAATGCCAGCTTGCGCGACGTGTGCAAGGACGTTCTCGATACGCTGACGCCGCGCGAAGCCAAGGTGCTGCGCATGCGCTTCGGCGTCGAGATGAACACCGATCACACGCTGGAGGAAGTCGGCAAGCAGTTCGACGTCACCCGCGAGCGCATCCGGCAGATCGAGGCCAAGGCGCTGCGCAAGCTGCGCCACCCGTCGCGCTCGGAAAAACTGCGCAGCTTCATCGAAGGCGAGGGCTAGCAGCGCGAGCAGCGAGTGGGGCCCCGCGAACGCGGGGGGCGAGCGGCCGCGAGTCGCGGCTCGACGCCGACCTTGGGCCTGCCGGTCGTTCGCGCCGATCGGACGGAGGCCGCGGCCGCGAGTCGCCGCTCGAGGAAGCCGCGGCGCGACCGATCGCTCCTATCGCCCGCCCTGCCGCGGAAGCTCCAGGGTCACGACCACTTGCCCCGCATCGTTGGGATCGCGCTCGGTGCGAAAGCCGAGCGCGGTCGCCAGCTTGAGCATCGGCTCGTTGGATGCCAGCACCGTGCCAACGATGCGCCTGAAGCCCCGCCTGGCGGCCCAGTCGATCAGCGAGCGCATCAGTGCGCGCCCGAGCCCGCGGCCGTGCCAGGCGTCGGCGACGGTGATCGCGAATTCGGCGCTATCGCGGTCGGGACTGCCGACGTAGCGCGCGACGCCGACGATCGCGGGCGCGGACGACGTAGCGGCAAGCGCTATCAATGCCAGTTCGCGGTCGTAGTCGAGCTGGGTGAAGCGGGCGAGCATCTGCGGGGTCAGCTCCGACAGGTGCTGCATGAACCGACGGTAGCGGCTCTCGTCCGACAGTCCAGCGAAAAACGCGCGTTCCAGATCGGCGTCTTCGGGCCGGATCGGCCGCACCTCGAGTCGCTCGCCGGTCGGCAATTCAAGCGTCGTCTCCAGATCGACCGGATAAGGGCTTGGGGACGTCATCGCCTCGAGTCTACTGCAAACCCCGCGGCACGCTGAGCTCGGCCAAAGCCAGTAATGATCGTGGAATCATAGAGTTGCAGCAGGCGTCGGGCAAAAACCCTGGCTGCGACAATAAAAGCCTTGACAATTGTTGTCTAGGCAGTATTATTACGCCTGTGACCCTCCCTTCCACCCTCGACCCGATCTACGACGCCGGGACCTTCCAGCCCAAGGTGGGCTTGAGCCGCCTGCTGGGGCAGGTGAAGCTCGAGCTCCTCGACGCGCTCGACCGCGAGCTCGCGCCGCTCGACATCACTGCCGCCCAGTACGTCGTCCTGGTCACGCTGGCCGAGGGGCCGGTCGATTCGGCTTCGGGGCTGTGCAAGGGCGTCTCGTACGACCCCGGCGCGATGACCCGGATGATCGATCGCCTCGAGCGCAAGGAGCTAGTACGGCGCGTTCGCAGCCCCGACGACCGCCGCAAGATCAACCTCGAGCTGACTGCCGAGGGGCACGCCGTCTACCCGCGGCTGATCGAGAGCGCGGTCAACGTGATGAATCGTTATTTGCGCGGCTTCCGGCGTCACGAGGTCGAGCAGCTCGAAGCGTACTTGCAGCGGATCCTCGACAACGCCTGATTTTTTTGCCCTCCTCGTTGCCTAGGCATTTTCAGCCGCGACAACGAGACCCCGGTCCATCCAAGCGTACGATGAAACCGAATCTCACCGCCCTCTTCGCGTGTTTGCTGCTGGCAGGCTGCGCCAGCACGGCGGGATTGTCGACGCGGAGCCAGCCGGGCAGCGCGGCCGAGCTTGCGGCGCGGGCAACGCTCGCGGCGGCCCCGGTGGCGACCGCGAGCTGGCCGCACGGGGACTGGTGGACCTCGCTCGGCGATCCGCAGCTCGATCGCCTGATCGACGAAGCGCTGGCCGGAGCGCCGTCCTTGAAGGCTGCCGCAGCCAGGACCCGGGCCGCGCTGGCGCAAGCCCGGGTGGCCGGCGCTTCGCTGGCACCGCGCGTCGACGCCGACTTCGCGCTCAATCGCGAGCATCCGTCCGAGCGCGGTACGACACCGCTGCCCGCCGGACGCAACACCGCGACGCTTCACCAGCTCGAGGCGACGCTGTCGTGGGAAATCGACTTCTGGGGCAAGCAGCGCGAATCCTACGAGGCCGCGCTGGGGCTGGCCAGCGTGGCCGAGGTCGACGCCTACGCGGCCCGGCTCGCGCTGTCGGTCGACATCGCGCAGGCCTACGTTCAGCTTCAGCGCGCTTATCGGCAGCTCGACATCGCCGAAGCGACGCTCAAGCAGCGCGATCAGGTCTACGCGCTGACGCGCGATCGCAACGCTGCCGGCGTCGATTCGCTGCTCGAGGTCAAACAGGCCGAGTCGGCGCTGCCGGCGACGCGCGAGGAGATCGCCCGCTGGCACGAGGCGATCGCGCTGGCGAAGAACCAGATCGCGGCGCTGCTGGGCAAGGGACCGGATCGCGGCCTCGATATCGTGCGCCCGAACGCCGCCGCCGGCGGGACGGTGACGCTGCCGACCGCGTTGCCCGCCGACCTGATCGGGCGCCGCCCCGACCTGACCGCGCAGCGGCTGCGCATCGAGGCGCTGACGCACGACATCGCGTCGGCGAAGGCCGAGTTCTATCCGAACATCAACCTCGCCGCGTTCGTCGGGTTGCAGTCGTTGGGCGCCGCCGGATTTCTGAGCGGCGCCAGCCGCACCTGGGGCGTCGGGCCCGCGGTGAGCCTGCCGATCTTCGACGCCGGGCGGCTCCGCGGCAACCTCGCGGCCAGGAACGCCGGCTACGACGTCGCGGTCGAGCAGTACAACCAGATGCTGGCCGACGCGCTGCGCGACGTCGTCGACCGGATCGCTTCGTTCCGCAGCGTCGATGAGCAGCGCGCGGCGCAGCAGCACGCAGTCGCGACGGCGCGCGAAGCCTACGATCTTGCGCTGCTGCGCTACCGCGAGGGCCTCGGCAACTACCTGCAGGTGCTGTCGACCGAATCGCAGTGGCTGGCGCAGCAAGGTCTCGACGCCGACCTCGAGGCGCGCCGGCTGTCGCTGTCAGTGAGCCTGGTGCGCGCGCTGGGCGGAGGATTCGACCCCGCGTCGGCCGGGATCGGCACGACCGGCGCGGCGTCGCCGCAAGCGGAGCCAGCGACATGAGCTGCGCGCAGCACGCGGCTCCGATGAAGGCTCGTCCGGCGCACTGCCGGCCGCTGTCGCGGCGACGGCTGATCACGCGCGCGCTGGCGGCGCTGCTGGTCGGCCTCGCGATCGCCGCCGTCGAGGCCGCGCTGATCGAGAACGCCAGTTCGACCGGCGCCGACTGCGGCGGGGCGAAGTGCGCGCTGGTACGCGTCATCGACAGCGGGCTCGCCAGCGGCTTCACGCCGCTCGCGAACCTGCGCTGACACCATCATTCAACTCCAGGAACGCATCATGAGCGAGCAGGATTCCGCAACCCCGGCGCCGAACGGCAAGCGCAGGCGCGCCTTGACGATCGCCGTCGCCGCCTTCGCCCTGATCGGCATCGCCTGGGGCGCCTACTGGGCGCTGGCGCTGCGCTATCGGCAGTCGACCGACGACGCCTACGTCGCCGGCAACGTCGTGCAGATCACGCCGCAGATCGCCGGCACCGTCGTCGCCGTCGACGCCGACGACACCCAGTTCGTGCAGGCCGGGCAGACGCTGGTCCGCCTCGACAATGCCGACAGCAAGATCGCGCTCGACGGCGCCGAGGCGCAGCTCGCGCGCACGGTGCGCGAGGTGCGCAGCCTGTTCGCCACCAGCGCCCAGCTCTCGAGCGCGGTCGCTGCCAGGCAGTCCGATCTGGCGACCGCGCAAGCCGACCTCGCGCGGCGCGAACGCCTCGCGGCCTCCGGAGCGGTATCCGGCGAGGAGCTGCAGCACGCGCGCGAAGCCGCGGCCGGCGCACGAGCGGCGCTGGCCGGCGCGCGCGAGCAGTTCGCCGCCAACCGGGCCCGGGTCGACAACACGACGATCGAGAACCATCCCGACGTGCAAAATGCCGCCGCGCATGTGCGCGACGCCTACCTCGACTACGCCCGCACGACGTTGCCGGCACCGGTTTCGGGCTTCGTGGCCAAGCGCGCGGTGCAGCTCGGCCAGCGCGTCTCGCCCGGCACGCCGCTGATGGCGATCGTGCCGCTCGACCAGGTGTGGGTCGACGCCAACTTCAAGGAGCCGCAGCTCGCCACGATGCGGATCGGCCAGCCGGTCGCGCTGCGCGCCGACATCTACGGCGGCAAGGTCGTCTACCACGGCACGATCGTCGGCTTCGGTGCAGGCACCGGCGCCGCCTTCGCGCTGCTGCCGGCGCAGAACGCCACCGGCAACTGGATCAAGATCGTGCAGCGGGTGCCGGTGCGCATCGCGCTCGATCCGAAGGAATTGGCAGCGCATCCGCTGCAGATCGGCTTGTCGATGCAGGCCGCGGTCGATACGCACGAGCGGTCGGGCGCGCGCCTGCCGCAGCTGCCGGCGCCGCCGCAGGCGCATGCGACCGACGTGTTCGATTCGGCCGACGAGCTCGCCCGGGAGCGCGTGCGCTCGATCATCGCCGCCAACGACTTCGGCGGCGCGAAGGCCGGACGTCCGCAGAGCGCACCCGATGCGGCCAGCGGCCCGGTCGCCCGCGCAGGGCGCACCGCGGTCGCCGCGTCGCTCCGCGCCGGTCATCGGCTCTGATCCCTCGCCATGCCGGAGCGGTCACCATCCGCTGCCCTCCCGCCGCCGTTGACCGGCGGCGCGCTCGCGCTCGGCACGGTCGTGCTGTCGCTCGCGACCTTCATGAACGTCCTCGACACGTCGATCGCCAACGTCTCGATCCCGGCGATCGCCGGCGACCTGGGTGTTTCGCCCGACCAGGGCACCTGGGTGATCACTTCGTTCGGCGTCGCCAACGCGATTTCGCTGCCGCTCACCGGATGGCTGACCCAGCGTTTCGGCCAGGTGCGGTTGTTCACGATGTCGGTGCTGTTGTTCGTGCTGGCGTCGTTCCTGTGCGCGCTCGCGCCGTCGCTCGGGCTGCTGATCCTGTTTCGCGTCATCCAGGGCGCGGTCGCCGGCCCGATGATCCCGCTGTCGCAGTCGCTGCTGCTGTCGAGCTACCGCAAGGAAAAGGCCGGCACCGCGCTCGCGATGTGGTCGATCACGACGCTGGTCGCGCCGGTCGTCGGTCCGTTGCTCGGCGGCTGGATCACCGACAACATCGCGTGGCCGTGGATCTTCTATATCAACGTGCCGGTCGGCATCGGTGCCGCCTTCGTCACCTGGATGATCTACCGCAGCCGCGAGACGCCGACCGTCCGGCTGCCGATCGACGGCGTCGGGCTCGGCCTGCTGGTGCTTTGGGTCGGCTCGCTGCAGGTCATGCTCGACCAGGGCAAGGACCTCGACTGGTTCCGTTCGCCTGTGATCGTGATCCTGGCCGTCGCCGTCGTCGTCGGCCTGGTGCTGTTCCTGATCTGGGAGCTGACCGAACGGCATCCTGTCGTCGATTTGCGACTATTCGGGCGCCGGAATTTCTGGACCAGCGCGCTGGTTATGGCGCTCGGCTACGGAACATTCTTCGGCAACGTGGTTCTACTTCCATTGTGGTTGCAGCAATACATGAGCTACACGGCGACGATGGCGGGCATGGTGCTCGCCCCCGTCGGACTGCTGGCCATCGTCTTGTCGCCGCTGGTCGGAAAGTACATCGCCAAAGTCGACCCGCGGCTGCTGGCGACAGCGTCGTTCGCGACCTTCGCACTGGTGCTGTTCATGCGCTCGCAATTCAACACCGATGCCGATTTCCGCACCCTGATGGTGCCGACGATCCTGCAGGGCGCGGCCGTCGCGGCGTTCTTCATCCCGCTGATCAGCCTGAGCCTGTCGGGGCTTTCGCCGGATCGGATCCCCGCTGCGTCCGGGCTGTTCAACTTCGCGCGGATCACGGCGGGGGCGTTCGGCACCTCGATCGCGACCACGATGTGGGATCGCCGTGCCAGCCTGCACCATGCGCAGCTGGCCGAGCACATTTCGCGTTTCGACCCCGGCGCGATGCAGGCGCTGACCGCGATGCACGCCGGCGGAATCAGCGAGCCGCAGAGCTATCGCGTGCTCGACCGGCTGATCGATCAGCAGGCGTTCATGCTGTCGGCCAACGACATCTTCTATGCGTCGGCGCTGCTGATCGTGGCGCTGATCGGCATCGTCTGGCTGGCGCGCCCGGGGCGCGCCACCGCCGCGGGCCAGGCCGCATCGGGCGCGCATTGAGTGCGTAACCTCGAACCGGCCATGCCTCGAGTCTTGTCGCTGCTTAACTTCTCCGCCGGGATGCTGTTCGGGATCAGCGCCGTGGCCGTGCTGTTCGCCGCGATGGAACAGGACGATGCGCTGTGGCCGCGGCGGCTGCTGCTGGCGGCCGCGGCGACGCTGATTGCCGGCATCGCGCTGAAGCTTGTCGCCAGGCCGAGCCGGCAGCACTTTTCGGACGCGCCGGCGGCGCGTCGCCCCACTGCAACCGGGTCCTGGGCCGCGACCGCGCCCGGCGATACCGCGTCGCCGAGGTCGGACGCAGCGGCGGCGGCCCGGCGAGCGAAGAATGTGCCGCCCGATCCGGCCGCGGTGCGTCCGGATTCACGTGGTCCCGCAACGGCGGATGGCGATGCGCGTCGGCTATAATCGCGCACCCGAGGAACCTCCGAGCAAGGTTTCCCAGCGGGCCTGTAGCTCAGTTGGTTAGAGCAGAGGACTCATAATCCTTTGGTCGCTGGTTCGAGTCCAGCCGGGCCCACCCCGTCGACGAGCGGCCATCCAAGAATCGAAATCGCTTGAGGGAGCGAACTGAAGTGAATATTCTGCATCGCCGGCGTCTGGTCGCGGCGGCTTGCGCCGTGATCGTCTCGGGCTGCATGGTCGGCCCGGAATTCCGGCAGCCCGACGCGCCGGCCGCCACGCGCTTTACCGAGACGCCGCTGCCGGCGGAGACCGCATCGGCGCCCGGTCCCGCCGGGGCCACGCAACGCTTCGTCGAGGGACGCGATCTGCCGGCGCAGTGGTGGACGCTGTTCCATTCCGACCCGCTCGACCGGCTGGTGCGACAGGCGATCGCCGAAAGCCCGAGCCTCGACGCCGCCGCGGCGGCGCTGCGGGTCGCGCGCGAGAACCTGGCGGCGCAGACCGGCGCGCTGCTCTACCCGAAGGTCGACGGCAGCCTCGGCGCGACGCGCGAGAAGATCAACGGCGCCGCCTTCGGCCAGCCCGGCGGCGGGTCTTCGATCTTCAGCCTGTACAACGCGTCGGTGAACGTGTCGTACGCGCTCGACGTCGCCGGCGGCAACAAGCGCCAGATCGAGGCGCTGCAATCGCTGGTCGACTACCAGCGCTATCAGCTCGACGCCGCGCACCTCGCCTTGACCTCGAACGTCGTGACGGCTGCGGTCAAGGAGGCGTCGCTGCGCGCGCAGATCGACGCCACCCGGGACATCATCGAGTCGCAGGACAAGCAGCTCGAGCTGGTCCGCCGTCAGTTCGAGCTCGGCGCAGTGGCGCGCCTCAACCTGGTGGCGCAGCAATCGCAGGCGGCGCAGACTGCGGCACTGCTGCCGCCGCTCGAGCGCGACCTGGCGCAGACCCGGCATCAGCTCGCGGCGCTCACCGGGCGCGTGCCGGCCGACGCGGGCATTCCGAATTTCGATCTGGCGGCGCTCACGCTGCCGCAAGACCTGCCGTTGTCACTGCCATCGGCGCTCGCCCGCCAGCGCCCGGACATCCGCGCCGCCGAAGCGCTGCTGCACCAGGCCAGCGCCCAGATCGGCGTCGCCACGGCCAACCAGTATCCGCAGATCACGCTGTCGGGCAGCTTCGGCGCGCAGGCGACGCAACTCGACAAGCTCTTCTCCGGGCCCACCGTGTGGAGCATCGGAGCCGGGCTGCTGCAGCCGCTCTTCCACGGCGGCGAGCTCGAGGCCAAGCGCCGCGCCGCGGTCGCGAGTTACGACCAGGCCGCAGCGCAGTACCGGCAGACGGTGCTGCTGGCGTTCCAGAACGTGGCCGACGCGCTGCGGGCGCTCGAGACCGACGCCCGGACGCTCAAGGCGCAGTCCGACGCCGAGGCGCTCGCCCGCGACACGCTCGACCTGACGCAGAAGCAGTTCCAGCTCGGCGCCGCCAACTATATCGCGCTGCTCGACGCGCAGCGACAGTACCAGCTCGCCCGGCTATCGCTGGTCCAGGCGCAGGCGGCGCGCTACGCCGATACCGCGGCGCTGTTCCAGGCGCTGGGCGGCGGCTGGTGGCAGCGCGACGAATCCGCGCCGCCGGCGTGAACATATCGAACATTCGAACGGGGAAAGCATCAATGAAAAAACGCATGATCATCATGCTCGTGCTGGTCGGCCTGCTGCTCGGCGGCATCGTGGGCTTCAACTGGTTCAAGGGCTACATGATGCACAAGTACATGGCTTCGGCTCCGGTCCCGACGGTGACCGTCAGCGCGATGAAGGTCGGGTATCAGCAGTGGCAACCGCAATTGGACTCGGTCGGCACGATGCGGGCGACGCGCGGGGTCGATGTGACGACCGAGGTCGCGGGACTGGTGCGCAACGTCGACTTCAAGTCGGGCGACGAGGTCAGGGCCGGCCAGGTGCTGGCGCAGCTCAACGCCGACAGCGAGAAAGCGCAGCTCAATTCGCTGCAGGCGGCGGCCGACCTCGCGGCGACGGTGTACGAGCGCGACAAGGCGCTGCTTGCCGCCGAGGTGCTGTCCAAGGCGCAGGTCGATACCGATGCCGGCGATCTGAAAAGCAAGCGCGCGCTGGTCGCGCAGCAGGCGGCGCTGATCCAGAAGAAGACGATCCGGGCGCCTTTCTCCGGCAAGCTCGGCATCAGCACCGTCAACCCCGGGCAGTACCTGAACGCCGGCGACAAGCTGGTCACGCTGCAGACGATCGATCCGATCTATGTCGATTTCAACATCCCGCAGCAGCAGTTGCCGTCGGTAGCCGTCGGACAGAAGGTGACCTTGACCACCGACGCCTATTTGGGCCAGACATTCGCCGGCAAGATCAACGCGATCAACCCGAAGATCGATCCGGCGACGCGCAACGTTCAGATCGAGGCAACGCTGCCCAACGCCAAGCGCGAGCTGTTACCCGGCATGTTCGCGAAGGTCAAGATCGATCAGGGCGAGCCCAAGCAGTACCTGACGCTTCCGCAGACGGCGATCACCTACAATCCGTACGGCGACACCGTGTTCGTCGTCAAGGCGTCCGACCAGAAGGACCCCAAAGGCAACGCCAAGCTGACCGCGCAGCAGGTGTTCGTCACCACCGGGCCCACGCGCGGCGATCAGGTGGCTATCCTCAAGGGCGTCGACTCGGGCACCGAGATCGTCACCAGCGGGCAGGTCAAGCTCAAGAACGGATCGCCGATCGTCATCGATAACTCGGTGCAGCCGACCGACAATCCCAACCCGACCGTGCAGGAAAAGTGATGAATTTCACCGACCTCTTCATCAAGAAGCCGGTCCTCGCGACGACGATCAGCCTGCTGATCCTGGTCCTCGGCCTGAAGTCGTTGCAGAGTTTGTCGGTCCGCCAATATCCAAAGACGCAGAACGCCGTCGTGACCGTCAGCACGGCGTATTACGGCGCCGACGCCGCCACCGTCGCCGGCTTCATCACCCAGCCACTCGAAGGCGCGATCGCGCAGGCGCAAGGCATCGACTACCTGTCGTCGACCAGCACCTCGGGCGTGTCGTCGATCACGGCCACCTTGCGCCTCAACTACGACGCCAACCGCGCGCTGACCGAGATCAACACCCAGGTCGCGTCGGTGCGCAACCAGTTGCCGCCCGAGGCGCAACAGCCGGTGCTCAACGTCCAGGTCGGCCAGCAGATCGACGCGATGTACATGGGCTTCTTCGGCCAGTCGCTGCCGAACAACAATGTCACCGACTACCTGGTGCGGGTGGTCAAGCCGAAGCTCGATTCGATCGAAGGCGTGCAGGTGGCCGAAATCCTCGGCGCGCGCACGTTCGCGCTGCGCGCCTGGCTCGATCCGGCCAAGATGGCCGCGTACAACATCACCGCCACCGACGTCCGGCAGGCGCTCGGCCAGAACAACTATCTGTCCGCGCTCGGGACGACCAAGGGCCAGATGGTCAGCGTCGACCTGACCGCGGCGACCAGCCTGCACTCAGTCGACGAATTCAAGAAGCTGGTGGTCAAGCAGAAGGACGGGGCGATCGTCCGGCTGGAGGACGTCGCCACGGTCAGCCTCGGCGCCGAGAACTACGACTTCACCACCGCCTTCGGCGGCCGCAACTCGGTGTTCATCGGCATCAAGGTCGCACCCGACGCCAACGTGCTCGACGTCGTCAAGCGCGTGCGAGCCGCCTTTCCCGAGATCCAGGCGCAGATGCCGAACGGCATCACTGGCAACATCGTCTACGACTCGACCAAGTTCATCTCGAGCTCGATCGACGAGGTGGTCAAGACGCTGGCCGAGTCGCTGCTGATCGTCGCAGCGGTGATCTTCCTGTTCCTCGGCAGCTTCCGCGCGGTGATCGTGCCGCTGATCGCCATGCCGCTGTCGCTGATCGGTACCTTCTTTGTCATGCTGGTGCTCGGCTACTCGATCAACCTGCTGACCTTGCTGGCGCTGGTGCTGGCGATCGGCCTGGTGGTCGACGACGCGATCATCGTGGTCGAGAACGTCGACCGGCACATGAAGCACGAAGGGAAATCGCCGCTGCAGGCGGCGCTGATCGCAGCGCGCGAGCTGGGCGGCCCGATCATCGCGATGACCGTCGTGCTGGTCGCGGTCTACGTTCCGATCGGCTTTCAGGGGGGCCTGACCGGCGCGCTGTTCACCGAGTTCGCGTTCACGCTGGCCGGCGCGGTGACGGTGTCCGGCATCGTCGCGTTGACGCTGTCGCCGATGATGACGTCGCGCTTCTTCAAGACCGAGCAGGAAAGCGGCCGCTTCGTCCAGTTCGTCGACCGCCAGTTCGACCGCCTCCACGGCTGGTATCAGCGGCGATTGCACGGCACTCTCGACACCTGGGTGGTTCCGGTCGTGATGGGCGTGATTTTGCTGGGCGGTGTCGTGTACCTGTTCATGACCTCGAAGTCCGAGCTGGCGCCGCAGGAAGATCAGGGCGTCGTGCTGATGCAGGTTCTCGGGTCGCCGAATGCGACTTCGCAGCAGATGAACGCCTACTCCAAGCAGGTGTTCGACATCGCCCGCTCGCTGCCCGAATACGACCAGATCTTCCAGATCACCGGCGTGCCAACGACCAACCAGGGCTTCGGCGGCGTGCTGTTCAAGCCCTGGAACGAGCGCAAGAAGAGCGCGACGCAGCTGCAGCAGGAGCTGCAGCAGAAGTGGAGCGGCATCGCAGGCGCGCAGGTCGCCGCGTTTCAGTTCCCGTCGCTGCCCGGTCCCGGCGGCCTGCCGTTGCAGTTCATCATCAAGACCACCGAGCCGTACCAGAAACTGAATGATGTCGCGCAGGCGGTGCTGGCCAAGGCTCGCGCCAGCGGCATGTTCTTCTTCGTCGACACCGACCTCAAGCTCGACAAGCCGCAAACGACGGTCGAGGTCAACCGCGACCTGGTGGCGACGCTGGGCATGACGCAGCAGGACGTCGGCGCGGCGCTGAGCGCCGCCCTCGGCGGCGGCTACGTCAACTATTTTTCGATCGCCGGGCACTCGTACAAGGTGATCCCGCAGGTGATGCAGGAAGACCGGCTCAACGCGCACCAGGTGCTCGATTATCACATCCGCACCGCCGACGGATCGCTGGTCCCGGCCTCGACGGTCGCCTCGCAGAAGACCGAGGTCGTGCCGCAGGGCATCGCCCGTTTCCAGCAGCTCAACTCGGCGACGATCTTCGGCGTCTACTCGCCAGCGGTGTCGCAGAGCCAGGTGCTCGACTTCATGCGCAACGCCCTGCACGAGGTCGCGCCGAGCGGTTACCAGGCCGACTATTCGGGAGCGACGCGCCAGTACGTGCAGGAATCGGGCGGCTTCGTCGTGACACTGTTCTTCGCGATCATCATCGTGTTCCTCGCGCTCGCGGCGCAGTTCGAAAGCTTCCGCGATCCGATCGTCATCCTGGTGTCGGTGCCGATGGCGCTGTTCGGCGCGCTGATTTTCATCAACCTCGGCCTCGCCACGCTCAACATCTACACCCAGGTCGGACTGGTGACGCTGATGGGCCTGATCAGCAAGCATGGCATCCTGATCGTGCAATTCGCCAATCAGCTCCAGGCGGCGGGCAAGAGCAAGCGCGAGGCGATCGAGGAAGCCGCCGCCGTGCGCCTGCGGCCTATCCTGATGACGACCGCGGCGATGGTGCTGGGCGTCGTGCCGCTGGTAATCGCCGCCGGTGCCGGCGCCGCCGGACGCTACGCGATGGGCCTGGTGATCTTCACCGGCATGTCGATCGGCACACTGTTCACGCTGTTCGTCGTTCCTGCGGTGTACATGTTGCTTGCTGCAGACCATCACAAGACAGCCACGGCGGAGGCGCCCGAAGCCGCGCCGCAAGTGCCGCCGCGACCGATGCCGCAGCACTGATCGGCGGCGGCGCGGCGCTCCCTGCCGCGGGACGTCGCCGAT
>DATEFZ010000315.1:0-5382 GCA_035280325.1 Casimicrobiaceae bacterium | reverse complement strand
TGAGGATGATGCTGCCTTCGCTGACCTTGTCGCCGGGCTTGACGCTGACCGATTTGACCACGCCCGCGGCCGGAGCCGGAACGTCCATCGTCGCCTTGTCCGACTCGAGCGTGATCAGCGAATCCTCGGCCTTGACCGCGTCGCCGGCCTTGACGAAGACCTCGATCACCGGCACGTCCTTGAAATCGCCGATGTCCGGTACCTTGACTTCGATGGCGCTCATCGCGACCTCGGACTCATCCCGCGGCGCGGATCAAAGCGTCCACGGCGCCGGTCGAGCCGCATCGATGCCGTACTTGGCGATCGCCTCGGCCGCCTTGCCCGCCGGCAACGCGCCATCGTCGGCGAGCGCCTTCAACGCAGCGACGGCGATGTAGTGCCGATCGACCTCGAAAAAGCGGCGCAGCTTCTCGCGCGTGTCCGAACGCCCGAAGCCGTCGGTGCCGAGCACGACGTAGCGGCGCGGCACGAACTCGCGGATCTGCTCGGCGAAGGCGCGCACGTAGTCGGTCGCGGCGACGATGGGGCCGCTGGTCCCGGCCAGGCGCGCGGTGACGTGCGGCACGCGAGCAGGCTCGGTCGGATGCAGCATGTTCCAGCGCGCGATCGCGTAGCCTTCGCGCGCCAGCTCGGTGAACGACGGACAGCCCCAGATATCGGCGTCGACGTCCCAATCCTTCTTGAGGAGCTCGGCCGCCGCGATTGCCTCGCGCAGGATGACCCCCGAGCCCAGCAGCTGGACCCGCGCCGCCTTGGCCTTGGCGCCGGTGCGCGCGGCGCCGGCCTGGAACAGGTACATGCCCTTCAGGATGTCCGGCGCGGCGCCTTCCGGCATCGCCGGCTGCGCGTAGTTCTCGTTCATTACGGTCAGGTAGTAGTAGACGTCTTCCTGCTCCGCGTACATGCGCCGCAACCCGTCCTGGATGATGACCGCGAGCTCGTAGCCGAACGTCGGATCGTACGACACGCAGTTCGGGATAGTCGCCGAGTACACGTGCGAATGGCCGTCCTCGTGCTGCAGGCCCTCGCCGTTGAGCGTGGTGCGTCCGGCGGTGCCGCCCAGCAGGAAGCCGCGACAACGCATGTCGCCGGCCGCCCACGCCAGGTCGCCGACGCGCTGGAAGCCGAACATCGAGTAGAAGATATAGAAAGGGATCATCGGCACGCCGTGCGTCGAGTAACTGGTCGCCGCCGCCATCCAGTCGCACATCGCGCCCGGCTCGTTGATGCCCTCCTGCAGCACCTGCCCGTCCTTGCTCTCCTTGTAGAACATCAGCTGGTCCTTGTCCTCGGGCGTGTAGAGCTGGCCGAGCTGGTTCCAGATGCCGAGCTGGCGGAACATGCCCTCCATGCCGAAGGTCCGCGACTCGTCGGGAACGATCGGCACCACGTGCCGGCCGATGCTCTTGTCGCGGATCAGCGTCTGCAGGATCTGGACGAACGCCATCGTGGTCGAGATCTCGCGGTCCTCGGTGCTTTTCAGGAACCGCTCGAACGCGGGCAGCCCCGGTACCGCCAGCGAGGCGGCCTTCCTGCGCCGCGCCGGCAGGTATCCGCCGAGTTCCATGCGGCGGGCCTTCATGTATTCGGCTTCCTTCGACCCCGGCGGGAAGTTGAGCAACGGCACTTCCTCGAGCTTGTCGTCGGGCACCGGAATCTGGAAGCGGTCGCGGAAGCGCCGGATCGAATCGACCGACATCTTCTTCTGCTGGTGGGTGATGTTCTGCGCTTCGCCGGCCTCGCCCATACCGTAGCCCTTGATCGTCTTGGCGAGGATCACCGTCGGCTGGCCCCGGTGCTTGACCGCGGCGTCGTACGCGGCGTAGACCTTGTGCGGATCGTGCCCGCCGCGGTTCAGATTCCAGATGTCGTCGTCCGAGTAGTCGGCGACCAGGGCCTTGAGCTCCGGCGTGTTGAAGAAGTATTCCCGCACGTAGGCGCCGTCCTTCGACTTGAAGGTCTGGTATTCGCCGTCGACGCACTCCATCATCCGGCGCATCAGGATCCCCTGCTTGTCGCGCGCCAGCAGCGCGTCCCAGCGCGATCCCCAGACCAGCTTGATCACGTTCCAGCCGGCGCCGCGGAAGTCGGATTCGAGCTCCTGGATGATCTTGCCGTTGCCGCGTACCGGCCCGTCGAGCCGCTGCAGGTTGCAGTTGATGACGAAGATCAGATTGTCGAGCGCTTCGCGCGCCGCCATGCCGATCGCGCCCATCGATTCCGGCTCGTCCATCTCGCCGTCGCCGCAGAAGCACCACACCTTGCGCCCTTCGGTCTTGGCGAACCCGCGGTCCTGCAGGTACTTCATGAAGCGCGCCTGGTAGATCGCCATCAGCGGCCCGAGGCCCATCGACACCGTCGGGAACTGCCAGAAATCGGGCATCAGCCACGGGTGCGGGTACGAGGCGATGCCCTTGCCGTCGACTTCCTGGCGAAAGTTGTCCATCTGCTCGACGGTGAGCCGGCCCAGCATGTAGGCACGGGCGTAGATGCCCGGTGCCGAGTGCCCCTGCACGAACACCAGGTCGCCGCCGTGCTCGGCCGAAGGCGCGTGCCAGAAATGGTTGAAGCCGGTGTCGTACAGCGTCGCCGCCGAGGCGAAGCTCGCGATGTGGCCGCCGACATTGGTGTGCTTGTTGGCCCGCACGACCATCGCCATCGCATTCCAGCGCACGTACGAGCGGATGCGATGCTCGATCGCCTGGTCGCCCGGGATGCGGACCTGCCTGTCGAGCGGTATGGTGTTGATGTACGCGGTATTTGCGGAGAACGGCATGTAGGCGCCGGAGCGGCGCGACTTGTCGATCACCTGCTCGATCAGGAAATGCGCTCGATCCGGGCCCTCGTGCTCGATCACCCCGTCGATCGCGTCGAGCCATTCGTGGGTTTCCTGCGGATCGATGTCGGGTTTGATGTCCATCGTGAACTCCTTCGCCGGCCCGCGTCGCTACCGCCGGCCGTTCGATTGTATCGCCGCGCACGCGCTCGCCTCCTCGAGGCGGCATCCGTGCCGTCAGGGTCTCGGAACCATCTTACCACATCGTGGAAATGATTTCCAAATTAACGAGGCGCGACCGGATGCGGGCGATTTGCGCCGATGTCTCCGCGCGTGCTGGGACGCCACTACGCGATCGATAAGCTGCGCCGCTCGGTGGCGAGCGCATGCACCCTGAGGTCGTGCGCCGCAGCGGGCACCCGTGCGACGACCTGCAATTCGAAGGCGCCGGCGACGCGCGACGAGTCGGCGCGCAGCATCGGCAGCAGCCGGTCGTAATATCCGCCGCCGTAACCGAGACGGTGTCCCTGTTCGTCGAACGCGATGCCGGGCACCAGGACCCAATCGATCGCTTGCGGATCGATCCGGGCGCAATGCGCTTGCGGCTCGGGTATGCCGCGATATCCGGGCAGAACGTCGTGGTCGGGGTTGGTCACGCTGCACAAATCGAGCGCGCGGGTGGCCGCAGCGACGCGCGGCAGCGCAACCGTCTTGCCGCGCTCGAGCGCAGCGAGGACCAGCGGCCGGGTGTCCCATTCGCTGCCGAAAGGCAGGGTCAACAGCACGGTCGCGGCGCGTCCGAAATCGTCGCGCGCGGCAAGCGCGTTGCCGATCGCGATGCTGGCCTCGGCATGCGCCGCGGCGGGCATCGCGTCGCGCACGCCGAGGACTCCACCGCGCAGCGCCCGCTTGGCTTCGAGCAGCGCATCGGGTGACGAGGCGGAAGAAGGCTGCGTCACCCGGCCATGTTACCGCAAGCGCACACGAGGGCCGCCTTCGGTCGCCTATAATGCCGGCATGGCAGGCTCCGCCCCACCAACGCGACGATGAACCACGCTCACCAGCATCACCGCGCGCGGCGCGCGCAGCTGATCGCGGACATGCGCCGCCAGACCGGCGGCGGCATTGCGGCGATTCCCACCGCGCCGGAGGCGATCCGCAATGCCGACACGCACTACCCGTACCGCCCGGACAGCCACTTCTACTATCTGTCGGGATTTCCCGAGGCGGAAGCGGTGATCGTGCTGCTCGCGGGTCGCGACGAGGGCGATTCGAAGCAGGTCCTGTTCTGCCGCGACAAGAATCCGGAGCGCGAGATCTGGGACGGCTTTCGCTACGGTCCCGATGCGGCGCGCGAGATTTTCGCCTTCGACGAGGCCTGCCCGATCGGCGATCTCGAGGCGAAGCTCGTCGAATGGAGCGGCGACCGGCCCGCGGTGTACACGCCGATCGGCGGCCACGCGGCGTGGGACGATCTGGTCACGGCGACGCTGAACCAGGTGCGAAGCCGGGTGCGCACCGGAATCGCCGCGCCCGAGGCGCTGATCGACGTGCGCGCGGCGCTGTCGGCGATGCGGCTGACCAAGGACGAGCACGAGCTGACGCTCATTCGCCGCGCCGCCGAGATCTCCTGCGGCGCGCACCGCCGCGCCATGTCCAGGGCGCGGGCCGACTGGTACGAATACCAGGTCGAGGCCGAGCTTATGCACGAGTTCCTGCGCTCGGGTGCGCAGGCGGTGGCCTATCCGTCGATCGTCGCCTCCGGCCCCAACGCCTGCGTGCTGCACTATCGCGACAACAACCGGCAGATGCAGCCCGGCGATCTTCTGCTGATCGACGCCGGCTGCGAATTCGAAGGCTATGCCTCCGACGTCACGCGGACCTTCCCGGTCGGCGGCAGGTTCAGCGGGCCGCAGAAGGACGTCTACGAGCTGGTGCTCGCGGCGCAGCTCGCGTGCATCGATGCGGTCGCGCCGGGGCGGCCGTTCCACGATTATCACGAGGTGGCGGAGCGGGTGCTGGCGCAAGGCCTGATCGATCTCAGGCTTTGCGAAGGCTCGCTCGACGCAGTGCTCGAATCGGGCGCCTACAAGCAGTTCTACATGCACCGCGCCGGCCACTGGCTGGGTCTCGACGTGCACGACGTCGGGCTCTACCGCGTCAACGGCGAATCGCGCCAGCTCGCACCGGGCATGCTGCTGACCGTCGAACCCGGATGCTATATCCGGCCCGGCGACGCGGTGCCGGAAGAATTCTGGGACATCGGCGTTCGCATCGAGGACGACGTGCTGGTGACCGCTACCGGCAACGAGAACCTGACCGCGGCGGCGCCCAAGACCGTCGCCGACGTCGAAGCTGTGTGCGCGCGGTAAAGGCCTCGTTGAAGCGGCGCCAATCGGCGTCGCGGCTTGATTCGGTACGCTGTCGCGTCGCCGCTTAACTCGGCATTTCTCCCAACGCGTACGCGCGGGCGCTCTCCGATGTTGCACGATGTGGTCATCGTCGGCGCAGGCCCGGTCGGCGCAACGCTGGCGCTGGCCCTTGCCGGCAACGATCTCGACGTCGTCGCGCTGGATGCGCGCGCGCGCGGAACGACCGCGCGCAGC
>DATEFZ010000314.1:0-16370 GCA_035280325.1 Casimicrobiaceae bacterium | reverse complement strand
CGCTGGGCCTTGCGCTGAAGCGCTTCCGCCTCGCCGCCGGCGAAGCCGCCGCCAGGCTGCCGCGCGCCGAAGCCCTGCAGCGTCCGGGTTTCGGCGCAGCGCTGGACGCGATGGCGGCGGCACTGGCCGACCTCGTGACCGAGCTCGACCGCCAAGCCGAACGCAGCGACGATCTCGCGCACTGCGCGCATCGCAGCCGCGAGCTCGCGGCGGGTCTCGCGCGCTGGCGCGACGACGACGATCCGGAATGGATCCGCTGGCTCGACCTGTCGGCATCGGGCTGGCAGCTTCGCGCTTCGCCGCTTTCGGTCGCCGAGATCTTTGCGCGGCAGGTGACCGATCAGGCGCGGGCCTGGATTCTCACCTCGGCGACGCTCGCGGTCAGCGGCGACTTCTCGCATTTTCAGCGCGAGCTGGGCCTGGGCGACGCGGCGACCGGTTGCTGGGAGAGCCCGTTCGACTATCCGCGTCAGGCGCTCTTCTACCTGCCGCGCGAGCTACCCGAGCCGAACAGCTTCGAGCACACCGATGCCGTCGTCGCGGCGGCGGTGCCGGTGCTCAAGGCGAGCGGCGGGCGGGCCTTCCTCCTGTTCACGACGTTGCGTGCGCTCGTCCGCGCGCGCGAGACCCTCGCCGCGGCGTTCGCACTCGAAGGCATGGATTTCCCGCTGCTGGTCCAGGGCGAGGGCTCGCGCACCGATCTCCTTACCCGGTTCCGCCGTCTCGGCAACGCGGTGCTGCTCGGCAGCCAGAGCTTCTGGGAAGGCGTCGACGTGCAGGGCGAGGCGCTCTCGGTCGTCGTCATCGACAAGCTGCCGTTCGCGCCGCCCGACGACCCACTGCTGGCGGCGCGCCTCGAGCACATCGCGCGCCAAGGGGGCAATCCGTTTCTCGACTATCAGTTGCCGCAGGCGGCGATCAGCCTGAAACAGGGCGCCGGCCGGCTGATCCGTTCCGAGACCGATCGCGGCGTGCTGATGGTCTGCGACCGCAGGCTGATCGACAAACCTTACGGCAGGCGCATCGCGCAGGCCCTGCCGCCGATGCGGCGCACGCGCGAGCTGGCCGACGTGCGCGCGTTCTTCGCGGCGGCAACAATCGAGAACTGAGCTGAAGCGTTGAAACCTGGATCGACAACCGGTCGGAAACCGGATCGCTACCGCGCTACCAGAACTTCCACCAGGGTTTGCCGGCGCCCTCGCTGACCGGCGGCGGAGCGAGCTCGTCCTTGACCCAGAACTTCCACCATGGCCTGGCCGTCCGGCCGCCGAAGTATTTGCCGTCCGGGAAGCTGTCCTTCAGCACGCGCCGCGCGTCGTCGCGCAACTTGGTCATGCCCAGCCTGTCGTAACCCTGCACCATCAGGATCAGCGCGTCCTCGTTGGCCGGCGTCTTCGGATAGTCGACCAGCGTCGCCTGCGCGCGGTTGACCGCCGCCACGTACGCGCCGCGGTTGTAGTAGTAGCGTGCGACGTGGACTTCGTACGCGGCGAGAACGTTGGTCAGATAGCGCATCCGCTCGATCGAGTCGGCGGCGTACTTGCTGTCGGGAAAGCGCGTGATCAGCTCCCGGTAGGCGGCGAACGCCTCCTTGGTCATCTTCGGATCGCGCTCCGACAGGTCGGTCTCGACCAGGTAGCCGAGTATCCCCTGGTCCTCGCGGAAGTTGACCAGGCCCTTCAGGTAGTACGCGTAGTCGACGTTCGGGTGGTTGGGAAAGGTGCGGATGAAACGGTCGCAGGCCGCGATCGCGGTCGTCGCCTCGCCCTGCCGATAGTTCGAGTAGGCGCCCTCGAGAATCGCCTGCTGCGCCAGCCGCCCGTACGGATACCTGCCCTCCAGCGTGTCGAACAGCTTGATCGCGCGGGTATAATTGCCGCTGGTCATCGCGTCGTGCGCTTCCTTGTAGATCCGCTCGGCGCTCCAGCCGGCGGTCTCGTCCTTGACCTCCGGCAACAGACCGCACGCGGCCAGCGTCGAAGCCACCAGCAGCAGCGCGCAATATCTCGCCAGTTTCGACATCATTGCCTGCTCCAAACGAAGCGTCGGATTATACCCCCGGCGGCGCGACGACCCAGCGCAGGCTGACGATCCCCGCCGACTGCGCCGGAATGCGGCTCGATCGGGCGCTGGCGCTGCTGATGCCCGAGCATTCGCGCAGCCGCATCCGGAGCTGGATCGACGCCGGACGCGTGCTGCTCGACGCGGCGCCGGTCGAAGCCACGCGCAAGGTCGGCGGCGGCGAAGTGATCGTCGTTCGTCCGCCGGACGACCGGCGCGACGCCGAGATGACGCCGCAGCCGATACCGCTTTCGATCGTGCACGAGGACGACTCGATCCTCGTCATCGACAAGCCGGCCGGGCTGGTCGTGCATCCGGGCAGCGGCAACCGCGACGGCACGCTGGCCAACGCGCTGCTGCACCATTCGCCGCAGCTCGCGAAGGTCGCGCGCGCCGGCATCGTGCATCGCCTGGACAAGGACACCAGCGGTCTTTTGGTCGTCGCCAAGACCGAGACCGCGCAAACGTCGCTGGTGCGGCAACTGCAGGCGCGCCAGATGCATCGCGAATATCTGGCGCTCGCCGCCGGAGACATCGTTCGCGGCGGCGCCGTCGATGCCCCGATCGGGCGGCACCCGGTGCGGCGCACCTCGATGGCCGTGATCGCGACCGGCAAGTCCGCCGTCACCCGCTACGAGGTGCGCGAGCGGTTCGGCGAGGCGACGCTCATCGCGTGCCGGCTCGAAACCGGACGCACCCACCAGATCCGCGTCCACCTCGCCTCGACCGGGCATCCGCTGGTCGGCGATTCGACCTACGGCCGCAGGCGCGGCATCGCGTTCGGCCGCCAGGCGCTGCACGCCTGGCGACTCGGTCTGGTGCATCCGCGCACGCGCAAGCCCGTGCAATGGGAATCGCCGTTGCCGGCCGATTTCGCCGCGCTGCTGGCCGTGTTGCGGCAGCGTGATCCGCGTCATGCGCGCTGACGCGACGCTGGCGTCGCGCCTGTCGACCGCCGGCCTCGACTGGATCGTGCCGGACTGGCCCGCTCCGGCGCGCGTGCTCGCGTTCTCGACCACGAAGAACGGACCGGGCGGCGCGCCGGTCGACTTCGCGCGCGCCGCTTCGAATCCGTCGGCGCGGGCGCTGCTGCGTCGCTTCGCGCCGGCCGAGCCGCTCTGGCTCAGGCAGGTTCACGGCGCGGCGATCGCCAGCGCCGACCTCGATCACGGCGGCGCGCCCGAAGCCGACGGCGCGGTGGCGCGCGTCGCCGGCCGCGTCTGCGCGGTGCTGTCGGCCGATTGTCTGCCGGTATTGCTCACCGACCGCGAGGGCAACGTCGTCGCGGCCGCGCACGCAGGCTGGCGGGGCTTGGCTGCCGGAGTGCTCGACGCCGCGGTAGTCTCGATGCGAACCGAGCCGCGCCGGCTCCTGGCGTGGCTCGGCCCGGCGATCGGACCGCGCGCTTTCGAAGTCGGCGCCGACGTTCATGCCGCGTTCTGCGACGCCGATCCGGGCGCGGGCGCGAGCTTCGCCGCGACTGACGCGGGGAAATGGCATGCCGACCTGTACGCGCTGGCGCGGCGCGCGCTGGCGCGTGCCGGAGTCGACCCGACCGGGATCTACGGCGGCGGCCGCTGCACCCTGAGCGATGCCGCGACCTTTTACTCGTACCGCCGCGGCGGGGCCGATCGCAATGCTCGGATGGCCACGCTGATCTGGCTCGCGCCGGGCTAAAGTCCCGGCGCTTCGTATAATGCCGCCGCGATGACCGCCTCTTCTCCCGTTTTCGCGATCGTAGTCGCCTGCCTCGCCGGCGGCGTGCTGGCGATCGTCGCCGCAGCCGGGACGCTGGCGCTGCATCCGCGATGGATCTCCCGGCTGGTTAGCTTCGCCGTCGGCGCCCTGCTCGGTGCGGTATTCCTCGAGATCCTGCCGCACGCGCTCGAGCACGGCTCGACCGAGCGAGTGATGCTGACCGTGCTCCTCGGGCTGCTGCTGTTCTTCCTGCTCGAGAAGCTGGTGCTGTGGCGGCACAGCCACCTCGAGGCCGAGTCGCTCGACCATCCCCCGCATCCGTCCGATCAGCCGCCGGCGCACTCGCACGCCGACGGCGGACGATCCGGGCTGATGATCGTGGTCGGCAACAGCGTGCACAACTTCTGCGACGGCATCGTCATCGCCGCCGCGTTCCTCACCGACTTTACGCTCGGCACCGCGACTGCGCTGGCCATTGTCGCGCACGCGATCCCGCAGCAAGTGGGCGACTTCGCCGTGCTGATGCATTCGGGCTATGCGCGGCGCCGCGCGTTCACCTACAACATGGCGACCGGGGCGGCGACGCTGCTCGGCGGGCTTGCCGGTTACGGCGCGCTGGCGTCGATGCAGCACGTGCTGCCGACGGTGCTGGCGCTCGCTTCGGCAAGCCTGCTCTACGTCGCGGTAGCGGACCTGATCCCGAGCCTGCACCGACACCCGGCGCCGGCGGCCACCGCGCAGCAGCTATTGCTGATCGGCATCGGCATCGGGCTGATCGCCGTCGTGCATTTCGCGCTCGAGCGCTAGCTACGACGACGAAGTTTGTGCCGGCGGCGCGTCGCCGCTACACTCGGGTCATCGATGAGCAAGGTCCGCTCCCGCCCCGACATCGCCGCAGCCTCCGCAGCGACCACCGACGATTGGGCCGAGCTCGCGCGCCGCTGGCAGGACTTGAGCGCGGAATGGATGCAATGGTGGACCCGGACGGCGCTGTCGGCTGCGGCGCCCCCGATGGCGGCGGCGCCCGCAGCGGATGATCCTTCGGACGCCCTGTCCGCGATCTCGATCGATCCGACCGCGGCGGCGGAGCTGACCGCGCGCTACGCCCGCAGGTTCGAAGCGCTGTGGGAAAGCGCGATGCAGGGACGCCATGCCGACCTCCCGGCCTCGGCCGGGAGCGACCGCCGCTTCGCCGACCGCGCATGGCGCGACGAACCGTACTACGCCTGGCTGCGCGATTCGTATCTGCTCTACGCAGGCTACATCGCCGAGCTTGCGGCGCTGGCCCGGGGCGACGACGTCTCGAGGAAGCGGGTCGCCTTCCTCGCCAAGCAGTACGTCGACGCGATCGCGCCGTCGAACTTTCTCGCCACCAATCCGGAAGCGCTGCGACTCGCGCTCGAGTCCGGCGGCGCGTCGGTCGTGCAGGGGCTGTCGAACCTGATCGGCGATGCGCAGCGCGGCCGCATCGCGATGACCGACGAGACCGCCTTCGAAGTCGGCGTCAATCTCGCGACGACTCCGGGCAGCGTCGTGTTGCGCAACGATCTGATCGAGCTGATCCAGTACGCGCCGACGACAGTAGCCACCGGCGAACGGCCGCTGTTGATCGTTCCGCCGTGCATCAACAAGTATTACATCCTCGACTTGCGGCCCGAGAACTCGTTCGTACGCTACGCCGTCGGCCGCGGCCACACGGTATTCATGATTTCCTGGCGCAACATCCCCGCCGAGCTCGGCCGGATGACCTGGGACGACTATCTGGAGCAAGGCGTGCTCGCCGCGCTCGAGGCCGTGCGCGAAATCGCCGGCAGCGCGACGAGCAACGTCCTCGGCTTCTGCGTCGGCGGGACGCTCTTGGCCTGCGCGCTCGCCGTGCTCGCGGCGCGCGGCGGCGAGATGCCGGTCGCGAGCGCGACGTTCCTGGCGACGATGCTCGACTTCGCCGACCCCGGCGACATCGGCGTCTATGTCTCGCCGCAGGCGCTGGCGGCTCGCGAGCCGGCGCTGTGCAGCGGCGGGCGCATCCGCGGTGCCGAGCTGGCGAGCGCGTTCGCCAGCCTGCGTCCGAACGAGCTGGTGTGGAACTACGTCGTCGGCAACTACCTGAAGGGCCAGACGCCGCCCGCGTTCGACCTCCTGTACTGGAACGGCGATTCGGCCAACCTGCCGGGACCGATGTACGTCGAGTACCTGCGCAACATGTATCTCGACAATCGGCTTCGCGAGCCCGATGCGCTCGCCATGTGCGGCGTGCCGATCGACCTCGGCCGCGTGGCGATGCCGGCCTACGTGCTGGCGACGCAGGAGGATCACATCGTGCCGTGGCGCTCGGCGTACCGGACCGTTCACCTGCTCGGAGGCGACAAGACCTTCGTCCTGGGCGCGTCGGGCCACATCGCCGGCGTCATCAATCCGGCCGCGGCCAATCGGCGGAGCTACCGGACCAACCAGGACCTGCCGGCGAGCGCCGACGCATGGCTCGCCGGCGCCGCGTCGCACCCGGGAAGCTGGTGGCCGCACTGGGCAGCCTGGCTCGAGCCGTTCATGGGTGCGAGGCGTGGCGCGCCGAAAGCCGAGGGCAGCGCGCTCCATCCGCCGCAGGCAAAGGCGCCCGGAACCTACGTGACCGAGCGCGACGCCGTTTAAGGCGCGCTCCCGCGCTACCATAGCGACACAAGGAGGAAACGATGGCACAGGACAAGCGACGCGTTGCGCTGGTGACCGGCGGCATGGGCGGGCTGGGCGAGGCGATCTGCGTCAAGCTCGCGGCCCTCGGGCACACGGTGGTGACGACGCACTCGCCGGGCAATCTCAAGGCGCAGGAATGGCTCGAGACGATGAAAAAGGCGGGACACAAGTTTCATGCCTACCCCTGCGACGTGGTCGATTGGGACTCGTGCGTCGCCTGCGTCGGACGCGTCGTGACCGATGTCGGGCCGGTCGACGTGCTGGTCAACAACGCGGGCATCACCCGCGACATGACGTTCAAGAAAATGGACAAGGCGAACTGGGACGCGGTGATCCGCACCAACCTCGACTCCTGCTTCAACATGACCAAGCAGGTCTGCGACGGCATGCTCGAGCGCGGCTGGGGCCGCATCATCAATATCGCGTCGGTCAACGGCCAGAAAGGCGCCTTCGGACAGACCAACTATTCGGCGGCGAAGGCCGGCATGCACGGCTTCACCAAGGCGCTGGCGCTCGAAGTCTCGCGCAAGGGCGTCACCGTCAACACGATCTCTCCCGGCTACATCGGAACCAAGATGGTGATGGCGATTCCGCACGACGTGCTGGAGTCGAAGATCGTCCCGCAGATCCCGATGGGGCGGCTCGGCAAGCCGGACGAGGTGGCCGGCCTGGTCGCGTATCTGTCGTCCGAGGAGGCGGCGTTCGTCACCGGTGCCAACATCGCGATCAACGGCGGCCAGCACATGTTCTGAATGCGCGCCAGCGCACAAAAACCCGGCATTGCTGCCGGGGTCTTTGGCCGTAAAAAAAGGGCCGCGATTGCTCGCGGCCCTAAGGCTGTATCATTTAGGAGGAGGAAAATGATACAGGTGGAGTCATCAACTCCCGTTCCCCAGGTTGGGGATGCTCGTTCGGCATTTCAAGCACCCCGCTCCCGGTAACTTAGCAACGACCTCAGGCAGCCTTGCGGCCCTTGGCCGGCTTGGTCGCGTTGGCGGCGTTGGCGGCCGCGGCGCGAACCGACGCGTCGGCGAAGCTCACGACCTGCTTGGTCGCCTTGGAGAACTGGTCGAACGCGGCGGTCGTCGCCGCCACCGTCGACTTCAGCGCCGTCACGGCGACGTCGGAACCGGCGGGGGCGTTCTTGGTCGCCTTGTCGACCCAGATCGCGAAGCCCTTGGTGTACGCAGCCCACGCCTCTTCGGCCAGCGCCGAGAAGTCGGCTTGCGCTTCCGAGGCGATCTGGTAGACGCCGCGCGAGTAGCCCAGCGCGTTCTGGACGCCGGCTTCGGTCAGCTTGGCGCGGACGGCGACGAACTCCTGCACGTCCTTGATCCCGGCGACCGCGTTGGCGGTGTAGACCCCGCTCTCCAGCGCCACCTTGGCCGCCTGCAGATTGAGCTTGGCGAGCTGCTCGGCCTTGTCCAGCGACAGCGAGGCCAGCCTGACGGCGTTGTCGTAGCCCGCCTTGTTGAATTCAGCGAATTGTTCGGTTGCGTTGTACATGTCGATCCTTTCCCGTTGGGTTGCCAAAAGGACCCTGGACGGGTCCGAAATCGTCGCTGCAGGGCCCTCCGTCCGCCGGCCCTAGGCTCCCGGCGGCCCCGGATTCCGGGCCGTTTTGCTGCACCGCACAATCGCATTCTAGGGACGGCCGGAGCCCGAGTCAAGGATTTTTTTGTGCGACGCACCAAGGATGCGGCGCAGGCTGGTCCGCGGTCGGAAACGCTCCAATAAATCAGCGGTTTATAATGGCGCCCCTGAAGCCCGGGAGCGTTGCATGTCGAAGCCTTTGCGCATCATCAAGAAGTACCCGAACCGCCGCCTGTACGACACGGCCAACAGCGGCTACATCACGCTGGCCGACGTCAAGCAGATGGTGCTCGACTTCGTCGAGTTCCAGGTCGTCGACGCCAAGTCCGGCGAAGACCTGACGCGCAGCATCCTGCTGCAGATCATCCTCGAGGAAGAATCGGCAGGGGTGCCGATGTTCTCCAGCGAGATGCTCTCGCAGATGATCCGCTTCTACGGCAATGCGCTGCAGGGGATCATGGGGAATTACATGGAGCAGAACGTCAAGGCGTTCATGGCCATCCAGGGCAAGCTCCAGGAGCAGGCCAAGCAGATCTACGGCGACAAGATGATGCTGACGCCCGACTTGTGGAAGCAGTTCCTGCAGATGCAGGCGCCGGCGATGCAGGGCATGCTCGGCAACTACCTCGAGCAGAGCGCGAAGCTGTTCATGGACATGCAGCAGCGGATGCAGGACCAGACCCGCGGTCTCTTCACCGCATTCCCGTTTCCCAATTTCGGCGCGCCGCAGCAGACATCCGGCGACGACGACAAAAAGCACTGATGGCGAAAAGCGCCGCAATATCCGCATTGCAGCGCGGGCGATTGCCGCAGCGCACGATCGAGGCGTGAGCGCCGACAGGCCGGTGCGCGGCAGCCGAGCCGCCCGCGCGCCGCGGGTGGGCTTCGTCTCGCTCGGCTGTCCGAAGGCGCTGGTCGATTCCGAGCAGATCCTGACCCGGCTTTCGGCCGAAGGCTACGTCACGGCACCGACCTACGACGGCGCCGATCTGGTCGTGGTCAACACCTGCGGCTTCATCGACGCCGCGGTCGACGAGTCGCTGTCGGCGATCGGCGAGGCGCTGGCCGAGAACGGCAAGGTGATCGTCACCGGCTGCCTGGGCGCCAGGGACGGCGGAGGGTTCGTTCGTGCCGCGCATCCGAAGGTGCTGGCGGTCACCGGCCCGCACGCGGCGGCCGAGGTGATGGCCGCCGTGCATCGCCACCTTCCCAGGCGGCACGATCCGTTCGTCGATCTGTTGCCGGCGCAGGGCGTGAAGCTGACGCCGAAGCACTACGCCTACCTGAAGATCAGCGAAGGCTGCAATCACCGCTGCACGTTCTGCGTCATCCCGTCGCTGCGCGGCGACCTAGTGAGCAGGCCGATCGGCCAGGTGCTGCTCGAAGCCGAGCGCCTGTTCGAGGCCGGAGTGCGTGAGCTCCTGATCGTATCGCAGGACACCAGCGCCTATGGGGTCGACGTCCGCTATCGCACCGGGTTCTGGCGCGGCCGGCCGCTGAAGACGCGGATGACCGAGCTCAATGCGGCGCTCGCCGCGCTGGCCTCCGAGTACGGCGTGTGGGTCCGCCTGCACTACGTCTACCCGTACCCGCACGTCGACGAGAGCATCGCGCTGATGTCGGCCGGCGACGGGCCGGGCCTCTTGCCGTACCTCGACGTGCCCTTCCAGCATGCGAGCCCGCGCTTGCTAAAGCTGATGAAGCGGCCGGCCAACGCCGCCGGCAACCTCGAACGCATCCGCGCCTGGCGCGCGGAGCGCCCGCAGTTGACCATACGCTCGACGTTCATCGTCGGCTTCCCCGGAGAGACCGAGGCCGAGTTCGCCGAGCTGCTGGATTTTCTCGAGGCGGCCGAGCTCGACCGCGTCGGCTGCTTCGCCTACTCGCCGGTCGAGGGCGCGGCCGCCAACGCGCTGCCCGACCCGGTGCCGGACGAAGTGCGCGACGAGCGCCGCGCCCGCTTCATGGCCGCCCAGCAGGCGATCAGTGTCCGCCGGCTGCAGCGCAAGCTGGGCTCGACGCAGACGGTGCTGATCGACGCGATCGACGGCGACCGCGCGACCGCGCGCAGCGCCGCCGACGCGCCCGAGATCGACGGCGTGGTGACGATCAGCGAAGGCGCCGGACTCGAGGTCGGCAGCTTCGTGCGGGTCCGGATCACCGGCGCCGGCGCGCACGATCTCACCGCGGTTCGCGTCTGAAGCCGCTCTCGCCGGGCGGCGATCAGCGCTGCGGCAGCTTGCGCAGCACCGCGGCGAGCTGCTCGAGTATCTGGCCCATCGCCGCGTTCAGCGCGGCGACCAGCGCGTCGGCCGAGCGCGACGAAGCAGGCGCGCGCGCGCCCAGCTCCCCGGTCCAGATCCAGCGTCCGGGCGCGGCATCGCTGCGGCTGACGAAGAACTTGACCGTGATGACACCGCTGGCACGCGACGGCTCGCGCAAGTCGGCGTAGAGCTCGCTGACGAACGCCTGCAGCGCGATGTCGCCGTCGAGCGCGTCCGACGGCGACAGAACTTCGCGGTAGATCCGAGCCGCGCCGAGCCACGCCGCGATCGCTTCGCCCAGCATCGCCGCCGGCGATACCAGGAACTCCTGGTAGAAATCCGCTTCGTACTTGAGATCGGTCTCGCGATACACCAGCGTCCGGCCGCGGTACGGCGCGGCGACGGTGACGCCTTCGACCTTGAGCGTCTCCGGTCCCGGTGTCGCGCCCGCTGCCGGCGGCGGCGGCTCGAGCACGTAGGTCGACTTGAGCGGAGACGGTCGCGTCAACGAGCAGCCGGCGGCGATAAGCGCCAGTGTCGACGCGAGCGCGCGCCGGCGCGGCAGGGAAATGGCTGAACTCATATGCCTGAACTCATATGGCTGCACTCATGGCTGAAGGCCCTTCGCGGGCGCGGGCGGCGCGCCGAGCAGGAGCTGCGACGGATAGCGCTTGGCATTCTCCGACAGATCGCGCAGGTTCTCGGTGATCTGCCGCAAGTTGTCGAAGGTCGTCTTGAGGTCCGGCTCGCCGCTGCCGGTCAGGCGGTCGAGCCGCGACAGCGTGTTCTGCAGATGCGCCAGCGATCGCGTCAGGTTCGGATCGTCGAGCGTCTTCTTGAGCTGGACCAGCGCCGCGTCGGTGTCGCCGGGCAGCCGCTTCAACGCCGGGTCGTCGAGCACCGCCGCCAGCCGCTGGTTGGTGGTCCGCAATTCGGCGAGCAGCGCGACCGACTCGCTGCTGATCCTGTTCATCGCGAGCTGGTCGAGCTTGTTGTCGATCTTGCCCAGCACGCGCGAGGCGTCCTGCGACAGCTTGCCGGTATCGATCGCTTCGATCCGGCTGTTGGTCGTCACCAGCAGCCGGTTGAGATTGGTCAGCGTGCCTTCGAGGTCGAGCTTCTGCAGGCGTGACATGATTTCCGACGCGGCGGCGACGAAAGCGGTGACCGTCGACTGCGCGCTCGGGATGTACAGGTTGTGCGGCGTCCAGGTGATCGGCAGTATTGGGTTGGTCTTCGGGTCGACGTAGTCGATCTCGAGGTAGTTGGTGCCGGTGATGCCCTGCGGCGCCAGCCGCACGCGCAGGCCGCGGTCGATCTCGATCTTCGCCGTATCGGCGCGGGTAATGTCGCCGCCTGCGCGCCCGCCGATCAGCCGCGGCAGGATCGTGGCCTCGACCATCACGTAGCGAAGCCGCGCCGACATCGGCTGATCCTGCTCGTAGACGTTGTAGGTGAAGCCGATGCGCCGTACTTCGCCGACGACCACGCCGCGATACCGCACCTTCGATCCGGCCTCGAGACCCTGCACCGACTCGTTCAGGTAGGTCTCCATCGTCACCTTCGACTGGAACCACTGGCCCGAGCCCAGGATCAGCAGCAGCACGACCAGCGCGACGGTCGCGCCGATGACGAACAGCCCGATCTTGAAGAAATTGGCCTGTGCGCTCATCCGGTCCTACGCCGCCTCGGCGACCGCCTCGCGGCGGAAGAACTGCCGTACCCAGGGATCGGTGCTCTGGTCGCGCAGCGCTTTGGGATCGCCTTCGGCGACGATGCCCTTGCTGCGCTTGTCGAGCATGATCACCCGGTCGGCGACGGTGAAGATGCTCGCCAGCTCGTGCGTTACGATGACGAAGGTTATGCTGAGGCTGCCGGCGAGACGCAGGATAAGCTGGTCGAGACCGGCCGACGTGATCGGGTCGAGGCCGGCGGAAGGCTCGTCGAGGAACAGGATCATCGGGTCCAGCGCCATCGCGCGCGCGATCGCCGCGCGCTTCTGCATGCCGCCGCTGATCTCCGCCGGCATGTGCCCTTCGAAGCCTTCGAGCCCGACGAGCTGCAGCTTCATGCGCGCGATCAAGTCGATGGCAGCGTCGTCGAGCGCGGTGTATTCCTCGAGCGGCAGCCGCACGTTCTCGAGCAGGGTCATCGAGCCGAACAGCGCGCCGCTCTGGTACATGACGCCGATCTTGTTGAGGATGGCGCGCCGCTCGGCGCCCTCGGCGGTGACTATGTCCTCGCCCTCGATCAGGATGCGCCCGGCGAGCGGCTGGTAAAGGCCGATCATCTGCTTGAGCAGCGTGCTCTTGCCGCTCCCCGAGCCGCCGAGGATCACGAACACCTCGCCGCGATCGACGGTGAAGTTGAGATCGCGCATCAGCACGTTGCCTTCGTACCCGGCGGTGAGGTGCTCGACGACGATGATCGGATCGGTCGGCATCGGGGCCGCAGTCAGTCAGACGTCGAGCAGATAGTAGATGAAGGCGTAGATGCCGTCGACGATCACCAGCAGGATGATGCCCGACACGACGGCGCGCGTTGCGGATATGCCGACGGCGCTGGCGCCGGTCTGCGTCTGCAGGCCGCGCAGGCAGCCGATGCCGGCGATCAGGATGGCGAATGCAGGCGTCTTGGCCATCCCGGCCACCAGGTCCTTGACGTCGACCAGGCTGTCCACTTCGTGCAGGAACGACCGGATCGGAATGTTGAAGCTGAGCATCGTCAGCGCGCCGCCGAGGATGCCGATCAGGTCGGCGAACAGCGTCAGGAGCGGCATCATCAGCACCGCGGCGATGATCCGGGTGACGACGAGGAAGCGTACCGGATCGAGCCCCATCGTGGTCAGCGCATTCAGCTCCTCGTTGACTTTCATCGTGCCGATCTCGGCGGCGAAGGCGGCGCCCGAGCGGCCGGCGAGCAGTATCGCCGTCATCAGCGGCCCCAGCTCGCGCAGGATCGATAGTCCGACCAGGTCGGCGACGAACAGCTCGGCGCCGAACTGCCGCATCGGCACCGCGGCCTGGAAGGCGAGGATGATGCCGAGCAGGAACGCGATCAGCGCCACGATCGGCAGCGCGTTGACCCCGACCTGCTCGCAGGTGTACCAGACGTCCTTCCAGCGCACGCGCCGCGGGTGCCGGATCGCGTACCAGAGCGCGGCCGCGGTCTCGCCGACGAACGCGATCTGCGCGCGGATGTCGCCACCGACGGTGACCGACGCCCGGCCGATCTCGGCGACGACGTTGATCGCAGGCCGCGGCGTCGCGGCAGGAACACGCATCGCCGCCGGATCGAACGGTTCGAGCAGCGCCTGGAATGCCGGCCGCAGGCCGGTGAGCGTCACCGGCGCGCCGGCCGGGCGTTCCTGGCGCAGCAGGTCGACCAGCATCGCGATGCCGCCGCCGTCGCAGTAATCGACCTGCGAAGCGTCGATGACGACGGCGCGGTCGGGAGCCGCGGCTAGCGCCGCTCGCGCATCGGGCCAGACGTGGGCGATCGAATAGGCGTCGAGACGGCCGGACAGCCGCAGATCGCGGCGCCCGCCGACGTCGGCCACCGCCAGCGTCGCCGGCGCGGCATCGTCGCTCCGGCGCGCGGTGGCGGCGCTCATCAGCGATAGCCCTCGCCGGCCCGCACCTTGCCGCGAAAGACCCAGTACGACCACCCGGTGTAGCCGATGATGATCGGCAGCAGGAACAAGGTGCCTATCATCAGGAACGCCTGCGACTTCGGCGACGATGCGGCATCCCACAGCGTCACCGAATACGGGACGATCATCGGCAGGATGCTGATGCCGAGCCCCAGGTAGCACATCGCGAACAATGCCAGCGCCAGCAGGAACGGCATCGCCTCGCGCTTGGCCTTGAGCGAGCGGAGCAGCCAGTAGAACAGGCCCAGCGTGATCACCGGCACCGGCGAAAGAAAGAGGAAGTTCGGCCAGTCGAACCAGCGGTCCCTGATCCGCGGCTGCAGGAAAGGCGTCCACAGACTGACCATGGCGATGAACGCCGCCACCCCGAAGGTCAGCGCGACCGCCTTGCGATGCGCCCACGCCTGCAGCTCGCCTTCGGTCTTCATCACCAGCCAGCAGGCGCCGATCAGCGCGTAGCCGACGATCAGGCCGGCGCCGGTGAGCAGCGCAAACGGCGTCGCCCAGTCGAAGCTGCCGCCGCTGTAGTGGCGGCCGTCGACGGCGATCCCCTGCACGTAGGTGCCGAGCACGACGCCCTGGGCGAAGGTCGCGACCACCGAGCCCAGATGGAACGACCAGTTCCAGAGATGGCGTCGCTCCGACAGGTGCCGGAACTCGAACGCCACGCCGCGGAAAATCAGCCCGACCAGCATCAGCAGGATCGGAAAGTAGACCGCCGGGATGATGATCGCGTAGGCCATCGGAAACGCGGCCAGCAGCGCGATGCCGCCCATCACCAGCCAGGTTTCGTTGCCGTCCCAGATCGGGGCCACCGAATCCATCATCGCGTCGCGGCTGGCCTCGTCGGCGGCAAACCGCGACAAAATGCCGATCCCCAGGTCGAAGCCGTCGAGCAGTACGTACATGAACACCGACAGCGCGAGGATGCCGGCCCAGAGCGGAACCAGATCGAGCGCCATCAGTCGACTTCCGCAGCAGACATCGGACGCGCCGCCGTGCGGATCAGCTGCGCCGCGGCGGCCGGTGCCCGGTCGACCGGGCCGGCGCGCAGGAAGCGCACCATGAAATAGCCGCCGCAGCCGAAGATGACGAGGTACGCGGCGACGTAGACCGCGAGCGACGCCAGCACGTCGCCGCCGGTGAGCGACGGAGTCACCGAATCGCGCGTGCGCAGCAGGCCGTACACGGTCCACGGCTGGCGGCCGACCTCGGTCGTCACCCAGCCGGCGACCACCGCGACGAAGCCCAGCGGCGAGGCGAGCTCGCACAGCTTGTGGAACCAGCGCGCGTCGGCCAGCGCGCCGCGTGCCCAGACCCACCAGCCGCACAGCACCAGCGCCAGCATCGCGAGCCCCAAGCCGACCATCAGCCGGAAAGAAAAGAAAGGGATCGCGACCGGCGGCCGGTCCTCCGGCTTCCAGTCGTTCAGCCCCTGGATGACGCCGTTCGGATCGTGCGCCAGGATGATCGAGCCAAGGACCGGGATCGCGATCTCGAAACGGTTTCGCTCGGCGCGCTCGTCGGGCCAGGCGAACAGCAGAAGCGGCATCCGGCTTTGCGTCTCCCAGTTCGCCTCCATCGCCGCGATCTTCGCCGGCTGGTGCGCCCGCGTGTTGAGCCCGTGCAGGTCGCCGAGCACCATCTGCAGCGGCACCAGCAGCGTGAGCAGGCCGAACGCCATCTTGAGCATCAGCGTGCCCTCGTCGCGAAAGCGCCCGGCGCGCAGGTGATACGACGCGGTTCCGGCGACGACCAGCGCGGTGGTGATGAAAAAGGCGACCGCGGTATGCGTCAGCCGATACGGAAACGACGGGTTGAAGATCACCGCCAGCCAGTCGTCGGCGATGAAGCGTCCGCCGACGATCGAGTATCCCGCCGGCGTCTGCATCCAGCTGTTGAAGGCGAGTATCCAGAACGTCGACAGCAGCGTGCCGAAGGCGACCATCAGCGCGGCGAGGAAATGGGCCCAGGGCGGCACGCGCGAGCGGCCGAACAGCAGCACGCCGAGGAACCCGGCCTCGAGGAAGAACGCCATCAGCCCCTCGTAGGCCATCAGCGGTCCGCCGATGTCTGCGGTGGCGTCGGAAAAGCGGCTCCAGTTGGTGCCGAACTGGAACGGCATCACGATCCCCGACACGACGCCCATGCCGAAGGAGACCGCGAACACCTTGAGCCAGAACCTGGACAGCCGAAGATAGACCGGCTGCGCGGTCGCCAGGTGCAGCCCCTCCAGCACCGCGATGTAGGCGGCGAGCCCGACGGTGAACGCGGGGAGCAGGATGTGCAGCGCGACGACCCAGACAAACTGCAGCCGCGACAGCAGGACCGCGTCGAGCGCCATTTCTTTCTTCGCCGGGACGGGTTTTGAGCCGCAACTATAGCATCGCGCTCTCGGCCGGCCGGAGGGG
>DATEFZ010000313.1:0-7498 GCA_035280325.1 Casimicrobiaceae bacterium | reverse complement strand
GCCGAAGTCGCCGCCAACCCGCGGGCCCGCAGCGCGACGCTGCGCGTCGCCGAGCGCACCGAAGGACCGTTTTCGGCATGACCCGCGTCAACCTCGTCCTGCTCGCGCTGCTGGTGGTCTGCGCGCTGTCGCTGGTGACCTCGCGCTACCAGGCTCGCAAGCTCTTCGTCGAGCTCGAGCGCGAGCAGACGCGCGCCCGCGGCTACGACGTCGAATACGGTCAGCTTCAGATCGAGCAATCGACCTGGGCCACGCCGGCGCGTATCGAGAAGATCGCGCGCGAGCAGTTGCATCTGCAGCTTCCGCCGCCGGCGCGGGTGCGCATCGTCGACGGCGCCTCACGATGAGATCGGCGCAGGCGTTCAAGTGGAGCGCGACCCGGGCGCCGAGGCTGCCGCGCCTGCGCGCGCCGCTGGTATTCGGCGCGCAGCTCCTGCTGCTGACGGGATTGCTCGGCCGCTCGCTGTACCTTCAGGGGATCGACAACGGCTTCCTGCAGGAGCAGGGCAGCGCCCGCTACAGCCGCGACGTCGAGGTGCCGGCGCATCGCGGCCGCATCGTCGATCGCTTCGGCAACCCGCTGGCGATCAGCACGCCGGTCAAAGCGATCTGGGCCTGGCCCGATCGGGTCGAGGCGACGCCGGCGCAGTTGCACGCGCTCGCCACCGCGCTCGATCTGCCGGCGCCGGCGATCAAGCAGAAGCTCGCGCAGGGCAGCGACTTCGTCTATCTGAAAAAGCCGGTCGCGCCGCAGGCAGCGGCGCGCATCGCCGCGCTCAGGATCGACGGCATTCATGACGACGACGAGTACTGGCGCTACTACCCGGGCGGCGAGGTGATGAGCCAGATCGTCGGCTTCACCGGCGACCGCGACATCGGCCAGGAGGGCATCGAGCTGGCGCAGCAGAGCTGGCTCGGCGGGCGTCCCGGCAGCAGGAGGGTGATCATCAACCGGCGCGGTGAAGCGGTCGAGGACATCGCCAGCATCCGCGCCCCGCAGGAGGGGCGCGACCTCGCGCTTTCGATCGACAGCAGGCTGCAGTATCTGGCCTTCCGCGAGCTGAAGGCGGCGGTCGAGGCCAACAAGGCCAAGGCCGGCGCGCTGGTGATGCTCGACGCCAAGACCGGAGAGATCCTCGCGCTGGCGAACCTTCCGGCATACAACCCGAACAATCGCCGGCGCACGCCGCGCGAGCGCATGCGCAACCGCGCGCTGATCGACAGCTTCGAGCCGGGATCGACGCTCAAGCCGTTCACCATCGCCGCCGCGCTCGACGCCGGAAAAGTCACTCCGCAGTCGATCATCGACACGTCGCCCGGCATCCTCAGAATCGGCGGCGCGACCATCCACGACGCGCACCGCGAGGGCGCGCTGACCGTCGAGCAGGTGATCCAGAAGTCGTCGAACGTCGGCGCGGCCAAGATCGCGCTGTCGCTGCCGGCCGAGACGATGTGGCGGATGCTGTCGGGTGCGGGTTTCGGCGCGCAGCCGCGCACCGGATTTCCGGGCGAGGTCTCGGGGCGGTTGCGCGCGGCGAAGACCTGGCGGCCGATCGAGCAGGCGACGATGGCGTACGGCCACGGCATCTCGATCAACCTGGTGCAGCTCGCGCGCGCCTACACCATCTTTGCCGACGACGGCGAGTTGAAGCCGGTGTCGCTGCTCAAGATCGACGGTCCGGTCGCGGGGCGCCCGGTGATCACGCCGAAGACCGCGCGCGAGGTCCGGCACATGCTGGAGATGGTCGTGCAGCCCGGCGGCACCGCGCCGAAGGCGCAGGTCGCCGGCTACCGCGTCGCCGGCAAGACCGGCACCGCGCACAAGCTCGTCGGCCGCGTCTACGGAGACAAGTACGTTTCATCGTTCGTCGGCTTCGCGCCGGTGTCGAACCCGCGGCTGATCGTGGCGGTGATGCTGGACGAGCCGAGTGCAGGCCAGTACTACGGCGGCAGCGTCGCCGCGCCGGTGTTCAGCAACGTCGTCGCCGCGGCGCTGCGCCTGCTCGGCGTCCCGCCCGACGCGCCGGCGAACAACGTGCAGCCGGGCGACGAGCAGGCGGTGCGCGAAGAAACATGAACGCAGCAAGCACCGTCGATCTCGACGTCCCCGCGCTGCTGGCGCGGCTTTCAGTGCCGATCTCGCGCATCGGCTCCGACAGCCGGACGCTGGCGCCTGGCGACGCCTTCGCCGCCTACCCCGGCACGCGCCACGACGGGCGCGCGTATATCGCCGATGCGATTCGTGCCGGCGCCGGCGCGGTGTTGTGGGAAACGCAGGGCTTCCACTGGAACCACGCCTGGAAGCTGCCGCAGCTGCCGGTCGAGGAGCTCAAGGCGAAGCTCGGCTTCATCGCCGACGCGGTCTACGGGCATCCGTCGCGCGAGCTGTGGATGATCGGCGTTACCGGCACCAACGGCAAGACCTCGTGCGCGCACTGGATCGCCGCCGGCCTCGACGCCGCCGGTCATCGCGCCGCGGTGATCGGAACGCTCGGCAACGGGCTGATCGGCGCGCTCGGACCCGCTGTCAACACCACGCCCGACGCGGCGCTGCTGCAGCAGATGCTCGCCGGCTACAAGGCCGCCGGCGCGCAGGCGGTGGCGATGGAAGTCTCGTCGCACGGCATCGATCAGGGCCGGGTTAACGGCGTCTCGTTCGACGTGGCGCTTTTCACCAACCTGTCGCGCGACCATCTCGACTACCACGGCACGATGGCCGCGTACGGCGCCGCGAAAGCGAGGCTGTTTGCGTGGCCGGGGATGCGGGTCGGGGTGATCAACGCCGACGACAACTTCGGCCGTAGCCTGATCGACGCGGCGCGGGTGCGTGGCCGCAAGGTGCTGAGCTACGGCTTCGGCGCCGCCGACGTGGTCGGATCGCGCGTCACCGCATCGGCCGCCGGATTGCGCTTCGCCGTCGACACGCCATGGGGTAAAGGCGAGATCGCAACGCGGCTGATCGGCGTCTTCAACGCGACCAACCTGCTCGGCGTCCTCGGCGTGTTGCTGGTCAGCGGCGTCGCACTGGAACCCGCGCTCGCCATCGTCGCCGCCGCCGAGGCGCCGCCGGGACGGATGCAGCGACTGGGCGGCGGCGAGGCGCCGCTGGTGGTCATCGATTACGCGCACACCCCCGACGCGCTGGAAAAAGTCCTGACCGCGCTGCGGCCCGCGGTCGGCGAGGGCGGCGAGCTGATCTGCGTTTTCGGCTGCGGCGGCGACCGCGACCGCGGCAAGCGGCCCGAGATGGGGCGGCTCGCCGGACGGCTCGCCGATCGCGTGCTGGTGACCAACGACAACCCGCGTAGCGAAGATCCGGCGGCGATCGCCAGCGACATCGTCCACGGCATCCGCGACACCGGCAACCGCCACTACGCGATCGAGCTCGATCGCGCCAACGCGATCGCCACCGCGATCGGCGAGGCCGCGGCCGGCGACGTCGTGCTGGTCGCCGGCAAGGGACACGAGACAACCCAGGAGCAGGCAGGCGTACAGACGCCGTTCGTCGACGCCGAGCATGCGAGACGCGCGCTGGCCGCGCGCGGCGGCGGATGATGGACGCGGCGACAGCGGCGCAAGCGATATCGGCGCGACTCGAGGGCGGCAACGCCTGGTTCGACGGCGTGGCGACCGACTCGCGCACGGTGCGACCCGGCGAGCTTTTCGTCGCGCTCAAGGGCGAGCGCTTCGACGGGCATCAGTTCGTCGCGCAGGCGTTCGAGCGCGGTGCCGCGGCCGCGATCATCGCCGCCGATCGCGTCGCCGAGCTGATGACCGTCGTCGGCAGCGCCGGCGCGAGGAGCCTGATCGCGGTCGCCGATCCGCTGCAGGCTCTCGGTCGCCTCGCTGCCTTCTGGCGCCGGCGATTCTCGCTGCCGGTCGCCGCGGTCGTCGGCAGCAACGGCAAGACCACGGTCAAGGAAATGGCCGCTGCGATCCTGCGTGTCGCGCGCGGCTCCGATCGCGTGCTGGCGACCGCGGGCAACCTGAACAACGAGATCGGCCTGCCGTTGATGGTGCTGCGGTTGCGCTCGGTCAACGCCGCCGCGGTGTTCGAGATCGGCATGAACCACGTCGGCGAGACGACGTACCTGAGCGACATCGCGCAGCCGACGATCGCCGTCATCAACAACGCCCAGCGCGAGCACCAGGAGTTCATGAAGAGCGTCGCCGACGTCGCCGCCGAGCACGCTACGATCTTCGGCGCGCTGCCGCCGCAAGGCATCGCGGTCATCAACGCCGACGACGACTACGCGTCGTTCTGGCACGAAGTCATCGTCCGCCGCAACGCCGAAGGCGCGGCGCTGACGGTGCGCGACTTCGGGTTGCGTGCGCCGGCGACGGTGGCCGGCAAGGTGCGCCCGCAGGCCTGGGGCAATGCGATCGACGTCGCCACGCCGGAAGGCAGCACCAGCGTCGAGCTGCGGATGCCGGGCCGGCACAACGCGGCCAACGCACTGGCGGCGATCGCGGCCGCGACGGCCGCCGGGGCGAGCCTCGACGCCGTCGCGCAGGGACTCGCCGCGTTCAGGCCGATCGCGGGGCGACTGCAGCCGAAGACCGGACGCAACGGCGCGACGCTGATCGACGACAGCTACAACGCCAACCCGGACTCGGTCGGCGCGGCGATCGCTGTGCTGGTCCATGCTCCCGGCGCGAAATGGCTGGTGCTGGGCGACATGGGCGAGGTCGGCGACCAGGGTCCGGCGTTCCATCGCGAGATCGGCGAATCGGCGCGCGCCGCCGGCATCGACCGCCTGCTGACGCTGGGCGAATTGACGCCGCACGCGGTCGACGCGTTCGGCCCCGGCGCCGAGCACTTCGCGAGCGGCGAGGAACTGGTGGCGGCGATCGCCTGCGACATGACTCGCGACGTCACCGTGCTGGTCAAGGGCTCGCGCTTCATGCACATGGAACGGGTCGTCGCCGCGCTCGGCGGCGCCGCGGAGGGCCACTGATGCTGCTGGCGCTGGCCACCTGGATCGCCGGCGACGTACGCACGTTCAACGTCTTCAGCTACATCACGCTGCGGGCGGTGCTGGCGACGATGACCGCGCTGGTCATCTCGTTCGTCGTCGGACCGCAGATGATCCGCAAGCTGGCCGAATACAAGATCGGCCAGACGGTACGCGACGACGGCCCGCAGACGCACCTGGTCAAGGCCGGCACGCCGACGATGGGCGGGGCGCTGATCGTGGTCTCGATCGTCGTCACCACGCTGCTCTGGGCGGATCTGCGCAACCGCTTCGTCTGGGTCGTCCTGCTGGTCACGCTCGGCTTCGGCACCGTCGGCTGGATCGACGACTATCGCAAGGTCGTGCATCGCAATCCGAAGGGGCTGTCGGCGCGCACCAAGCTGATCCTGCAATCGCTGATCGGCATCGTGGCGGCGATCTACCTTGCTTTCTCGGTGTCGGCGCCGTCGACGGCGCAGTTCCTGCAGCTGTTCCAGGCGTGGCTGTCGAGTGGGCTCAGCATCAACCTGCCGCCGAAGGCCGACCTGATCGTGCCGTTTTTCAAGACCGTGTCGTATCCGCTCGGCGTCTGGGGCTTCATCATCCTGTCGTACTGCGTGATCGTCGGCGCGAGCAACGCGGTCAACCTGACCGACGGCCTCGACGGCCTGGCGATCATGCCGACGGTGATGGTCGGCGCGGCGCTGGGCATCTTCGCCTACGTGGCGGGACGGGCCGACTTCTCGACCTACCTGTTCGTGCCGCACATCCCCGGCTCGGGCGAGCTGACGGTCGTCTGCGGCGCGCTGGCCGGCGCGGGGCTGGGCTTTCTCTGGTTCAACGCCTACCCGGCCGAGGTCTTCATGGGCGACGTCGGCGCGCTCGCGCTCGGCGCGGCGCTCGGCGCGATCGCGGTCATCGTCCGGCAGGAGATCGTGCTGTTCATCATGGGCGGCGTCTTCGTCGTCGAGACCTTGTCGGTGGTGATCCAGGTCGCATCGTTCAAGCTGACCGGCCGGCGCGTCTTCCGCATGGCGCCGATCCATCACCACTACGAGCTGAAGGGCTGGAAGGAAAATCAGGTTGTGGTTCGCTTCTGGATCATCACGATGCTGCTGGTCCTCTTCGGTTTGTCGACCCTGAAGCTGCGCTGATGCCTCTCGCGAACCACAATTTGATTTGGGCGAAGGCTAACTTGCGCGGACCGCGCAAGTTAAGGCCGCGGATGCGGCCGGCCGACGCCAAAATCAAAAAAGTTCGCTTCTGGATCATCACGATGCTGCTGGTGCTGTTCGGGCTGTCCACGCTGAAGCTGCGCTAGCGATGACGATGAAGAACCGCAACGTCGTCGTGCTCGGTCTCGGATTGACCGGCCTCTCGGCGGTGCGCTGGGCGGCGCGTCACGGCGCGCGCGTCAGCGTGGCCGATACCCGCGCCGATCCGCCGTTCGCTGCCAGGCTCGCGGCCGAGCTGCCGCACGTGCCGCTCTCGCGCGGCCCGATCACCGAACGGATTCTCGCCGACGCGGCGCTGATCGTGATCAGTCCGGGGCTCGCCAAGGACCAGCCGGTGATCGCCGCCGCGGTGGCTCGCGGCGTCGAGCTGGCCGGCGACGTCGAGCTGTTCGCCCGCGCGCTGCCGGCCGGACAGCGCGTGCTGGCGGTGACCGGCTCGAACGGCAAGAGCACCGTCGCCACGCTGACCGGCGAGCTGCTGCGCGCGGCAGGGCTCTCGGCCGCGGTGGTTGGCAACATCGGCCAGCCGGTGCTCGACGTGCTGGCAGCGCATGAGCGCGGCGATCCGTGGCCCGACGTCTTGGTCATCGAGCTGTCGAGCTTCCAACTCGAGACGACGTTGAGCCTGGCGCCGACCGCGGCGGCCGTGCTGAACGTCACCGCCAATCACCTCGACCGCTACCGCGGCATAGACGACTACGCGCAAGCCAAGGCGCGTATCTTCGCCGGCGGCGGCGGACAGGTGCTCAATCGGGACGATCCGCGCTCGCTCGCGATGCGGCTCGCCAACCGCAGCGTTCAGACCTTCGGCGCCGGCATGCCGGAGGCGGCGGACGATTGGGGCCTGGTGCCGCGAAGCGGCGCTTTCTGGCTCGCCCGCGGTGGCGCGCCGCTGCTGGCGGAAGCCGAGCTGTCGCTGGTCGGACGACACAACGCGCTGAACGCGCTGGCGGCGCTGGCGCTCGTCTCGACGGTCGCGAAAATCGACGTCACCGTGCTCGCTGCGCTCGCCGCGTTTCGCGGTCTGCCGCATCGGATGGAGCGCGTCGCCGAGGTCGGCGGTGTCCTGTTCGTCAACGATTCCAAAGGGACGACGGTCGCCGCGACACGCGCTGCGCTCGAAGGCCTCGATCGTCCCGCCGTGCTGATCGCCGGCGGCGACGGCAAGGGCCAGGACTTCGTGCCGCTGGCCGGCGAAGCAGGCAGGCGTTGCCGGGCGGTGGTCCTGCTCGGCCGCGACGCGCCAGCGATCGCCTCGGCGCTCGCCGGCGAGGTGCCCACGATCGAGCTCGCGCCGACGCTCGAGGC
>DATEFZ010000312.1:0-6566 GCA_035280325.1 Casimicrobiaceae bacterium | reverse complement strand
CGGCGCGGCCGTCGCCGGCTCGGCCGCCTTGTTGTCCTGCGCGAGTACCGCGTGGCCGGCGCAAAGCGCGCCGATGAAAGCGAGCACCGCAAACAATCGCTTCATGATGTTCCCCTTAGAGCGCATCGGCGCCGGTCTCGCCGGTCCGGATGCGCACGACTTGTTCGAGCTCGAACACGAAGATCTTGCCGTCGCCGATCTTGCCGGTGTTGGCCGCCTTTTCGATCGTCTCGATCACGCGGTCGACCAGGTCGGCTTTGATCGCCGCCTCGACCTTGACCTTGGGCAGGAAGTCGACGACGTATTCGGCGCCGCGGTAGAGCTCGGTATGGCCCTTCTGCCGGCCGAACCCCTTGACCTCGGTGACGGTGATGCCCTGTACGCCGATCGCCGACAGGGCCTCGCGGACCTCGTCGAGCTTGAACGGCTTGATGATCGCGGTTACCAGTTTCATGGTTTGCCCCTCGATGAGTGCATGCGCGCGGCCGCGTTTGCCGCGATCAGAACGTCTTCTGCAAGAACACGGTGCCGGTCGCCTTGCCGATGTTGCGTCCGGCAAGGGTGTAGCCTGCATCCTTGGCGTTGGTGTCGGTGTAGTAGGCCCCGACGTTGTAGCCGTTGAAGGCCCAGGTCACGCCGAGCTTCCAGTCGGTGTAGTCGAAGACATCGTTGCTGACCCCGCTCGTGCTCCCGCGATAGTCCTGGCGGCCGACGTGGGCGTTCAGCGTCCAAGCGTCGTTGATTGGATAGTTGGCCGACAAGTCGATGTACCCGGCGTTGTCCGGCACGCCGAACGTGTGATCGACGCTGTAGGAGTATTTGAGCGACACCCATTTCCACGACACCGCGCCATAGACCTCGGTCGTGTCAGGCTTGGTTGCGCCGCCGACATAGCTGCCCGGGTAGTAGTAATAGAGCATGCCGATGTCGGTTCCCCAGTCGTCGTTGATCGCGTACTTCCAGCCGCCGTAGAGATCCCACTCGAGGCTGCAACCGTGATTGCAGACGCCCGCGTCGTGCAGCCAGCTGATGTTCGAGCCCCAGGTGCCGAGATAGAAGCCGTTGCTGTGGGCGAAATCGAAACCGCCCTGGAACGCCGGTTTGCGGTCGGTCTGCGTGAGCCCGCGGAAAACGTACTGGCTGTAGATGCCGAAGTTGCCGGTGATCGTATAGGCAGGTGTCGGCTTGGCGTCGATCGGAGCGGTCTGCGCCTGCGCCGCGCCGCCTCCGGCGGCCAGGGCGAATGCAGCGAGCAACGCGATCGAGCGCGGTCGGATGAACATCGGTGTCTCCCCAGTTGTACAACGGCGATAGGCGGTCCGCTGCTGCTCAGCACGAGCTGTGCCACGCACCCGTGCTCAAAGGAAACAGTAACTTAGCTGGGCGAGGAGGCCGCATTTGTTGCAACGCAGCCAAGGGCCGCCCTGAATTGGTGCGGCAGGAAGAACGGACGCACGCGATTGGGACGCAAGTGCGCCGTGGCGCGCTAGACTGGTCGTCGATTCGAAATCGAGGAGTCTTCGATGCTCAATCGCAAGTTGTTCGACGATGTCGGCGCGCGCGTTGCCGATGCGATGGCGTCGAGCCCCCTGCGCGACGCGGAAAAAAACGTGAAGGCGATGGTGACCGGCGCGCTGGGCCGGCTGGACCTGGTGACGCGCGAAGAGTTCGACATCCAGGCCGCGGTGTTGCTGCGCACGCGCGAAAAGCTCGAAGCGCTCGAGGCGCGAGTCGCCGAGCTCGAGCGGCGTACCGGCGGCACGAGTTGATGCGATTTTAGCGACGACGCCTGAGAAGCGTCCGGCGCGCCGGGTCTCGAGTCACAAGCGTCAAGTCGTCTTGCGTCGCAGCTCGTCGGTTGCCTGCCGCAGCACTGCGGCGACGCGCTCGAGCTCATCGTTCGACGGCGAGGCGTTGAGCTTGGCGACGAGCGCCGAGCGAAGCGCCTGGCGCGCTTCGTCGACCGCGCGATGGGCGACGTCGATCTGCTCGTCGCCAGCGAATGCCTGGCGGACGCGATCCATTCGGGCGCCGATCTTCGCGAGCTGCGCGAGGATGGCGTCGACCAAGCCGCGGTTTTCGGCGATGTGCGCCGAGCCGGCATCGGTGATGCGGTAGAGCTTCTTGCTGCCCTCGGCCTCGACGGTCGCATAGCCGACCTCCTCGAGATAGGTGAGCGCCGGATAGACCATGCCGGGACTCGGCGCGTAGAAGCCGCGCGAAGTCTCCTCCAGAGACTTGATGATCTCGTAGCCGTGCCGCGGGCGCTCCTCGAGCAGCGCGAGGATCACGAGCTGCAGCTCGCCCGAGCCCAGCTTGCGCCCGCCGAAATAGCCGCGGCCGCCGAAGCCGTGGTGGCCGAAGTGCCCGCCGAAGGCGCCGAAATGGCTGGCGTGCGCCCTGCGCGCGCAGCCGCGATAGCCGAACCACCCGCCATGCATGATCTGTCTCCCTCAGCTTCGTTACGATAGTACGTAAACTATATCGTACGATAGTATCTGTCAAGCTCCTTGAGGCGCGCTCGGGCGACATTCGGCCATGCGACCGAGCGAGCGCCCGCTGCCGCCGCCTAAGCTCTCGGCATCGTTTGCTCGGAAGCGAAGAGCGCATGGCGGTCGCCATCGTGCATAGCCGGGGGCTGTCCGGGGTCGACGCACCCGAGGTCACGGTCGAAGTGCACCTCGCCGGCGGATTGCCGTCGGTCAATCTGGTCGGGCTGCCGGACACCGAGGTGCGCGAAGCCCGCGATCGCGTGCGCGCAGCGATCCAGAATGCGCAGTTCGACTTCCCTGCGCGAAGGGTGACCGTCAATCTCGCGCCGGCCGATCTGCCCAAGGCGTCGGGCCGCTTCGATCTGCCGATCGCGCTCGGCATCCTTGCCGCGACCGGGCAGATCCCGGCCGCCGCGCTGGCGCCTTACGAGTTCGCCGGCGAGCTCGCGCTGACCGGAGAGCTCCGCGCGATCCGCGGCGCGCTGGCGATGGTGCTTTCGGCGCGGCGCGACCAGCGCGCCTTCGTGCTGCCCGCGGTTTCCGCCGCGGAGGCTGCGCTGGTGCGCGATGCAGTCGTGCATCCGGCCGGAACGCTGCTCGAGGTGTGCGCTCACATCGCCGGCCGGGCCCTCCTGCCGGCGCTCGCGGCGTGCGAACCACGGCACGATCCGGAGTCGGGTCCGGACCTGGTCGATGTCCGCGGTCAGGCGCACGCCAAGCGTGCGCTCGAAGTTGCGGCTGCCGGGTCGCACAGCCTGCTGATGGTCGGTCCGCCCGGGGTCGGCAAGTCGATGCTGGCGCAGCGCCTGCCGGGACTGCTGCCGCCGCTGTCGGAGGATGATGCGCTCGAATCGGCCGCGCTGCAGTCGCTCTCGCGCCGTTTCGATGCCGCCGACTGGGGCAGGCGCCCATTTCGCGCGCCGCACCACACCGCGTCGGCCATCGCGCTGGTCGGCGGCGGCAGCGACCCGCGTCCCGGAGAGATTTCACTGGCCCATCACGGCGTTCTGTTCCTCGACGAACTGCCGGAGTGGGATCGTCGCGTCCTCGAAGTACTGCGCGAACCGATCGAGTCGGGCCGGATCCAAATCTCGCGCGCGGCGCGCCAGGCCTCGTTCCCGGCGCGCTTTCAGCTCGTCGCGGCGATGAATCCCTGCCCGTGCGGGTACCTCGGCCACGCCAGCGGCCGTTGCCGCTGCACGCCGGACCAGATGGCGCGCTACCGCGGCCGGATCTCGGGGCCGCTGATCGACCGCATCGATCTGCAGATCGTCGTCGCGTCGCTGCCCGACGAAGCCCTCCCGTCGGTGCGAGGTGCTGTCGTGCGCGGCGAGTCCAGCACCGTGGTCCGCGAACGGGTCGTCGCGGCGATCGCTCGCCAGCGACTGCGCCAGCGCAAGGCCAACGCCTGGCTCGAGGTCAGGGAAGTCGACCGCTGGTGCGCCCCCGACAGCGCCGGCGAAGCGATGCTGCGCAACGCCTTTGCGCGATTCGCGCTGTCGGCGCGGGCCTACCATCGCATCCTCAAGGTGGCACGCACGATCGCCGACCTCGCCGGTGCCGATACCATCGCCGCAAGCCATGTCGCCGAGGCGATCGGCTATCGGCGGCTCGATCGGCACGACTAGGGCCTGCCGATCGGCGAGCGCAACAAGGAGGGCCACGTCCACTCGGTGCGAGCGAGCCGGCCGCAATCGGCCAAAGCGTCCCGGGCCGGCCTTCAGCGAACGAGCAGCGCGCGCCGGCCCAGCGCGACGAGCGCGTGGTCGAGCTTGGTTACGCGCTCGGCCTCCGATAGCGCCGGCCAGCGCAGCGCGGCAATGTCGTCGCGGCCGCGCTCGCCGTCGAGCAGCGGCAGCAGTGCGCGCTCCTCGTCGTCGAGCGCGATCGGCTCGTGCCGCAGATTGGCGCTGACGTTTGCGCCAGGGCCGCGCTGCGCGTCGCGTCGCGCCGGCGCAAACGCCTCGGGTTGCTGGCCTGGCGTCAGGACGAAGCGCGGCGCTTCGCGATGCAGCTCGAGCGCGCCGGCCGCGTACAGGCGTAACAGCTCGGCGGCCAGCAGCGCGCGATCGGCGTGCGCATCGCGCGCAGCGCCGCCGAGCCTCGCCATGGCTCGCTCGAAGAGCTCATCGAAAGCGCTCGGCAACGGCCAGCGCTCGGCGAGAACCGCGAGCACCGACTTGACGATCGGCGGCGAGGCATCGACCTTGCGCCCGTCGATCAGGCGAAACGTGTGCGTCCGATCGGAGGTTGTGTCGGCGGGAAGGCCACCGAGTGCGACCGGAGCCGCGATGCGAAGCGCCACGATGCGCGCAGGCGTGAGCTTCCGCTCGAGCGCGGCGCCCTCGCGGACGAGCAGGCTGTGCCGGAAGCTGCGGCTCGACAGGAAGTCGAGAAACTGCTCGCGCCGGACGAGATCCGGCGCGATCCGGTCGAGCGTCGCCACGACGTTCTGCGGCAGGCCTGCCGCGAGCATCGTCGTCACGTCGCTGTCACCCAGGTAGCGAAGCGCGTGCGGCGCGATGCGGGCGATGAATTGCTCGAAGTAGAGCGCTTCGTTGGTCGCCTCCAGATACTCGTGCAGCACGTAGTAGTCGGGCTTGCGCCGGATGTGCTCGGAAGCCAGGCGCAACAGCCGCCCGTACGCCGAATCGCGATCGGGCACCGATTCGGCGAGGAAATCGAGCGTCGCGCGCGCCTGCGCGACCCTGGCTCGCGGATCGGCGATGTCCTTCGCCTGGTAGAGCATCGCCTCGCGAACGACCGACAGCAGGCGCCAGCCGGGCAGCGTGTTGTAGCTGACGAGCGCGATGCCGTTCTTCGCAAGGCGGCGCCCGCAAAGCTCCAGGATGGCTTGCTGCACCGGAGCCGGCACCCAGGAGTAGATGCCATGGGCGATGACGTAGTCGAATTCGCCGTGTTCGTCGCCGAAGAAGTCCATCAAGTCGATCGGCAGCAGGCGGATGTTGGCGAGTCCCAGAGCGGCGATCTCGCCCGCACCCTGCGCGACCTGCACCGGCGACGAATCGATGCCGACGAATGTCGAATCGGGATGGCTCGCCGCCAGCGGAATCAGGTTGCCGCCCGCGGCGCAGCCGATCTCGAGCACGCGGCAGCGCGCCACGTCGGGCGCGTCGAAGCCGAACAGCGCTCCGACGGTGGCGAGATGGCCGGGGTGGGTCTGCGGCAGCGGCCGGCTGGCGTAAGGAACCTGGTCGTAGCTGCTTAGTGTCCCGTTCCGCAAATTCGCTCGATGGTTCGCGGCGCGCTCAAGGCCGTCCTTCGTGCCAAGCGTATCATGCCGATCGCCATGGATTCGCAGCAGCGCTCGCCGCTGGGCCGCGACACCGGCTATCCCGATCGATACGATCCTCGCCTGCTGTTCGCGATCGATCGCGCCGGCCAGCGCACGGCGCTCGGCTTCCCCGCCAGGCTGCCGTTCGGCGGCGCCGACCGCTGGACCGCCTATGAAATCTGCTGGCTCGACGACTCGGGCAGGCCGCAGCTCGCGATCGGTGAGCTCAGCATCGCCGCCGATTCGCCGGCGACGGTCGAATCGAAGTCGTTGAAGCTCTATCTGGGCTCGTTCGCGCAGGAGCGGCTCGCTTCGCGCCAAGCGCTCGCCTCGACGATCGGGCGCGACCTCTCGCGAGTGTGCCGGGCACCGCTCGAAGTCAGGCTGCGGCCGGCGACGGCGCCCCCGGAGGTCGCCGAATTGCCCGGCGATTCGCTGGACGGCGAGGACGTCGTCGCCGATGCGACACGGCCCGACCCGGGATCGCTCGCCGCCGACGGGGCGCAAACCGCCGAGTCGCTGCGCACCGCATTGTTCCGCTCGACCTGCCCGGTGACCGGGCAACCCGATTACGGCGACCTGATGGTCAGCTATCGCGGCCGACGGATCGACCGCGCGGGCCTGCTGCGCTACCTGCTGTCGTACCGGACGCACGCGGCGTTCCACGAGACCTGCGTCGAGCGGATTTTCATCGACATCGCGGCGCGCTGCCGGCCGCAGTGCCTGACCGTCTATGCGCGGTTCGTCCGCCGCGGCGGAATCGACATCAATCCGTTTCG
>DATEFZ010000311.1:0-9027 GCA_035280325.1 Casimicrobiaceae bacterium | reverse complement strand
GCCAGCGCGACGCCCGAGAAAAGGGCGGTCAGCGCGATGGAAACGAGGGAAAGCGTCGGTTTGCGGTTCATGATCGAACTCCTTTGTGCGAGGTACCGCTGCACCGGTGGGGCGCAGCCACCATGTGTCGATTTTCCGACCGACCGCGACGGGAGGTAATCGGCCGCAGTCTGAAATCGTTGTAGGACGGCGACCTGCCGAAACGCGATCGGCGGTGCTGGCGCATAATAGGGTCCGGTCCACGACGAACAAACCGCCATGCTCGCTCGACAGCTCGCAATCCTCTCGGCATCGGCCGCATTGGTCGCGCTGGCCGCTTGCGACAAGGCGCCGGATCCGACTGCCGCCCCCAAGCCCAAGGTCGGAATCGCCGCGGCCGGCGACCAGCGATCGGCGGCCTCGCCGGACGGCCCGAGCCCGCACGCTGCCGGCATCGCCTGGCGCAGCGGCGACGTCGACGCCGCGTTCGCAGCAGCCCGCACCGAGCACAAGCCCGTATTCCTGTACTGGGGAGCCGTCTGGTGCCCGCCTTGCAACCAGGTCAAGGCGACGATTTTCAACCGCCAGGATTTCATCGAGCGCTCGCGTTTCTTCGTCCCGGTGTATATCGACGGCGACAGCCCGCGAGCGCAGCGGCTGGGCGATCGTTTCAAGGCCAGCGGCTATCCGACGATGATCCTGTTCCGGCCGGACGGGACCGAGATCACGCGCCTGCCCGGCGAGGTCGACGCCGATCAGTACATGCGGGTGCTGACGATGGGCATGAACGGCGCCCGGCCGGTCGGCGAAACGCTCGCCGCGGCGCTATCCTCGAGCGCCGACGCTCCGGGCCTGAGCGCCGACGACTGGCGCATGCTCGCGTACTACTCGTGGGACACCGACGAGCACCGGCTGATTCCGGCCAACGCCCTTGCTTCGACGCTGAAGCGGCTGGCGCAGGCCTGCCCTGCCGGTCAAGCCGACACCGCGGCTCGATTGCGCCTGCGCGCGCTGGTCGCGGCGGCCACCGCCAAGGACGCGAAACCCCGCGATGACAAGGCGGCGGCCGCCGACCTGCTGCAGGTACTGACCGATCCGAATCTCTCCCGCGCCAACTTCGATCTCCTCGTGTACTACGCCGACAACATCGTCGGCTACGTGACCTTGCCGCGAAGCAGCGGCCGTGCCGAGCTGACGGCGAGCTGGAACGCGACCCTCGAGCGTCTCGGCGCCGACGCCGGCGTGTCGACCGCCGATCGTCTGGCGGCGGTCGGTGCGCGCGTCGCGCTGGCGAAGCTCGATGTGCCGAAAAAACCGCTGCCCGATCCGCTGCTGCAGGTCGTACGCGATCAGGTCGCGCGCGCCGATCGCGGAACGCTCGACCCGTATGCCCGCCAGTCGGTGATCAGTGCGGCCGCTGACCTGTTGACGGAAGCCGGTCTGATCAAGGCTTCCGACGAACTGCTGGAGGCCGAGCTCACCCGTTCGCACTCGCCGTACTATTTCATGCTAGGCCTCGCGGCCAACGCCAGGAAACGAGGCGACAAGGCCGCCGCGCTCGATTGGGAGCGCAAGGCCTACGAAGCCGCCGAGGGACCGGCGACGCGGCTGCAATGGGGCGTGCACTATGTCAACGCGCTGATCGATCTCGCGCCGCAGGACGACGTCCGCATCGCGCAGGCGGCGGCCAGCGTGATCGACGGTCTCGATCCGGTGCCCGACACCTTCTACGAACGCAATCGCCGCGCGCTGCAGCGGATGGGAACCAAGCTCGCGGCGTGGAACGGCAAGCACCGGCACGAAGCGACGGTGGCGAAGATCCGGACGCGGATGGACGAGATCTGCAGCAAGCTGTCGCCTGGCGATCCGGCGCGCGCGACCTGCGAAGCCGCGCTCGATCCGGCCAGAAAGACGAATGGCGCGGCGTGATTGGGGCCGTGTCGCGCTCGCCGCGCTGGCGGGGCTGCTCGCCCCGGCGGCGCTGGCGGCACCGGGTGTGGCCAGCGGAACGATCGACTATCGAGGCAAGTTCGGCGCGGTCGCCGTGGCGCCGAAGTTCGCCTACCTGGTGAGAGGTCCCGACGCCGTCACCGGCAAGACCGTCCGCCGCATCGTGCTGTCGCCCACCGACCTGGCGCCGGTGATACGGGCCTGCGCGACGATGATCTGCGGCGACGGCGACATGGACGAAGGCCTGACGATCGACCTGGATCTCGGGGCACGCCTCAACTATTGGCTGGTCGCCAGCGGCCAGCGGGTCCAGTACTCGGGCACCGCCGAGACGTCGTCGCTCAAGCTCACCACCGATACCGAGCAGCGCGTCGCCGGTCGCTGGAACCTCGACGCCCGGCCGGCCGGCGGTCCTCAGGTTCAGATCGAATTCGACGCCGCGCTGCTCAAGGTCTTCACCAAGGCGCACTAGGGCCTGTTTACCCTGGCCCGACTCCAGAACTTGGCGACGTCCAGCCCCGAACGCAAGGCACTCGCGATGAGCTCCGACCACGACCCGCAAGCCGCCGAAACCGAGCGGCTGATCGCCGAGTTGCAGGAGGCCCAGGCCTACGAGCAGAAGCTGCGGGCGCTGATCGCCGCCGTCCGCGACCAACTCGCCGCCGGGCGCATCGAAGCCGCGCTGTCGATGCTCAACACGGCGCTGAACGACATCGACAGCGCCACCGACGTGGTCGTCCCCAGTGCGGGCGTGAAATAATTGGCCAGCGATCCGCCTCATTCCCCGAAAGGAGCGTCATGAGCTCGCCCCGCGACGTCGCCGTCTTCGTCGGCAGCCTGCGCAAGGAGTCGTTCAATCGCAAGATGGCCAAGGCGCTCGCCGCGATGGCGCCGCCTTCGCTCAAGTTCGAGATCGTGGAGATCGCGCACCTGCCGCTCTACAACCAGGATCTGGAAGCGACGCCCACGGCCGAGGTCACCGCGTTCAAGGAGCGCATCGCGCGCGCCGATGCGGTCCTGTTCGTCACGCCGGAATACAACCGCGGCGTGCCCGGCGTGCTGAAGAACGCGATCGACGTCGCGTCGCGCCCGTACGGCAAGAGCGCCTGGAACAGCAAGCCCGGCGCGGTGATCAGCGTCTCGCCGGGGGCGATCGGCGGCTTCGGCGCCAACCACCAGCTCCGCCAGTCGCTGGTCTTTCTCAACGTCCCGGCGCTGCCGCACGAGGCTTACATCGGCAACGCGGCCAAGCTGTTCGACGACAAGGGGGCGCTGGTCGCCGACGACACCCGGAAGTTTCTCGCCAATTTCCTGCAGCTTTTCGAGTCGTGGATCGAGCGCAACGCGCCTCGAACCTGACGCATCACGCAAACAGTTCCGGATCCGGCTCCTCGGCCGCCGACGGCGGCGATGATGCACCGGCACGGCCGAGCGTGCCGATCCTGACGCCGAGCAGGCGGATGCGACGATCGAGCGGCACGCGCTTCAGGCACTCGCCGGCAGCGCGGCGGATCGCGCGCGCGTCCTGCGTCGGATGCTCGATCGTCCGGTCCCGCGTCACCGTCTTGAAATTGTCGTAGCGGAGCTTGATCCCTATCGTCTTGCCGGCGTAGCCCTTGCGCACGAGGTCGCCGCTCAAGCCCTCGCACAGCTCGGAGAAAATGCCCGACAGCTCCTCGCGGTCGCGCCGCGGATGCAGGTCGCGATCGAACGTCGTTTCGCGACTGATCGACTGCGGCTCGCTGTGGGTCACCACCGGCCGCTGGTCGCGGCCGTTCGCGGCCTCGTGCATCCACGCCCCGTAGTGCGGTCCGAAATGCTCGACCAGCAGCGCGACGTCGGTGGACGCCAGCTCGCCGATCGTACGGATGCCGATGCCTTCGAGCCTGGCGCTCGACTTCGGCCCGATACCGTTGATGCGCCTGGCCGGCAGCGGCCAGACGCGCCGCGGCAGCTCGGCCTCGGGCAGCAGCGTGAGCCCGTCGGGTTTGTCGAGCTCGGACGCGATCTTGGCCAGCAGCTTGTTCGCCGCGATGCCGATCGAGCAGCTCAATCCGGTGGCCTGGCGCACGGCGGTCTTGAGCGCGAGCGCGACTTCGCGCGCGTCGTCCCACGCGTCCTCGCGCAGCGCGCCGGGCAGCGCGACCCCGGTCAGGTCGATGTAGATCTCGTCGATGCCGTGGTCCTCGACCTGCGGCGCGATTTCGCGCACCGCCGACTTGAACAGGCGCGATGAGCGCCGGTAGGCTTCGAAATCGACCGGCAGGAGCACGGTGTCCGGCGCGAGCTGGGCGGCCTTCATCAATCCCAGCGCCGAGTGCAGCCCGAAGGCGCGAGCTTCGTAGGTCGCGGTGGTGATCACGCCGCGGCCGACGTATCCGGCGAGGGTGGCGAAGCGTCGCTCGACACGCCCCGTCGCGGGATCGACGATCTCCTCCGGCTGCGAGCGCGCTCCGCCGCCGATGACCAGCGGCCGGCCGCGCAACTCCGGATAGCGCAGAAGCTCGACCGACGCATAGAACGCGTCCATGTCGAGGTGGGCGATCAGGCGGGGCGGCGGCGCGGGCATCGTTCGGCCGACAAGCCATCACGCGTCGAACCCGCAGCGGCGGCGGAGCTCACGCGAGTCCTCGCCGGCGAGCAGTGCCGCGAAGCGTCCGGCCTGCTCCGGCGCCCGGGCGTGCGCCGCGACCGCGACGCAGTACGCCGTCACCAGCGCGAACGGCTCCGGCAGCGGCCCGACCAGCGCGACGCCCGCGCTGATCGCAATTTCGGTCAGCTGCGTGCAGCCGATCGGGTTCGCATCGCGGCTCTGCGCCAGCGCCCGCATCGCGGCGACGCCGTTCGGACGCTGCTCGATTCTTGCCGTCACCGTCGTCATGATGCCCATCGTACGCAGCATCGCCGCGCAATGCGCGCCAGCGGTCGAGCGCTCGATGTCGGGCAGGTAGATCGCGTCGGCGGCGAGCAACGCGCTTTGGAGCGCCGCGGCGGTCGACACTTCCGGCGCCGCCTGATCCGAGCGTACCGCGACCGCGGTGGGGACGTCGCCAAGCAGGACGATCGAGTCGCCGCGCACATCGCCCGATCGCACCAGAGGCTCGAGCCGCGCCGCGGTGAGGACGACAGCGTCGCAGGTTTCGCCCGCGCGCAAGCGTTCGACCACCACGCCCACCGGATAGAAGCCGGCGTCGACCTCGAAGCCCGCGGCGAGGAATTCGCGCTGCAGACCTTCGATCAGGCCCTGCGCGGCGCCGGCGCTCAACACGCGCAGCGGCGGCAACCGCCGCCCGCTTTCCTCCACGGCGCCGGACCTCAGCGATCGGTCCTGGCGCCGGAGACTTTCACGATCCGCTCCCACTTGGCGATATCGGCGACGATGTAGTTGTTGAATTCGTTCGGCGTCAGGGTCATCGCCACCGCGCCCTGCCTGGCCCATTCGGCGCGCACCTGCGGGTCGCTGACGATCCGCGTGATCTCGGCGTTCAGCCGCTGCACGACTTCCGGCGGCGTGCCTTTCGGCGCGATCAGGCCGAGCCAGATCACCGACTCGTATCCGGGAACGCCGGCCTCCGAAAGCGTGGGCACGTCGGGCAGCACCGACGAGCGGACCTTGCCGCTGGTCGCCAGAGCCCGCACCTTGCCCTCGCGCGCGAACTGGCCCATCGTGGTCACCGCGTCGAACATCATGTCGACCTGCCCGCCGAGCGTGTCGGTGCGCGCCTGCGAGCTGCCCTTGTACGGAATGTGCACGATATCGACGCCGGCCATCGCTTTGAACAGCTCGCCGGCCATGTGGTATGGCGTGCCCGTTCCGGACGACGCGTAGTTGAGCTTGCCGGGCTTGGCCTTGGCGAGCGCGATCAGCTCGCGCAACGTCCTGGTCGGCACCGACGGGTTGACCACCAGCACCAGATCCGAATAGTTGATCGGCGCCACCGGCACGAAATCATGCAGCAGCGCGTACGGCTTGTTCGGCAGCAGCGATTCGTTGACGGTGTGCGTGTTCGACATCAAGAGCAGCGTGTACCCGTCGGGAGCGCTGCCGGCTGCCGCTTCGGTGCCGATCAGCGAGCCGGCGCCGGGCCGGTCGTCGACGACGAACGGCTGCCCGAGCGCGACCTCGAGACGCTGGGCGAGGAAGCGGGCATAGATATCGGCCGGACCGCCGGCCGCGAACGGCACGATGATCTTGACCGGCCGGCTGGGATAGGTCTGCGCCACGGCGAGCGTTGCCGCCGTGGCGAGTGCGGCGATCAGCGCGAATGCGCTGACCCTGGCGATTGATTGCGACATCGGCAGCTCCTCCATGTTCACTCGACTGAAGATGCGGCGCGAAGCCGCCGCGCCGGCGGTATCGCGTCCGGGCATTTCAGAAGCCGTACAGTCGTGCCGCATTGTCGACCAGGATCCGGCGCCGCGTCGCCTCGTCGGGCACCCAGTCCAGCATGAGATCGAACATCGCGGCAGTCGACGGCGACGGACGGATGTTGGGATGCGGCCAGTTGGTCGCCCACAGGCAACGCTCGGGGTGTGCCTCGACCAGCGCGCGGGCGATGGCGCTCACGTCGTCGTAGCGCGGCGGCCCGGACTTCGACGTCTCGTACGGCGCCGACAGCTTGACCCAGCATCGTCCGAGATCGAGCAGCCCGACCAGCGCGCGAAACGCCGGATGCGTGGTCGGCACCGGCTCGAGGAACTTGCCGTTGTGGTCGATGACCGCCTCGGTGGCGAGCGCTGCGATCCTCTTCACATAGAGGGGGAGCTCGCGTCCGTCGAGCTGGATCTGCACGTGCCAGCCGAACGGTGCGACCCGCGACGCGATCGCTTCGACGTCGTCCCATGACAAGAGACCGCCTTTGAGCATGTAGCAGCGCGCGCCGCGAAATCCGGCGCGGGTCAAGCGCTCGATCTCCGCGCCGGCAACGTCGGGCCGCACCGTCGCGATGCCGCGCGTGCCGGCGCCGAGCGCGGCGATCGCCTCTTCGCTGCAGGCGTTGTCGAAAGCGTAGGCGTTCGGCTGCACGACGACGGCGCGCGAGAGACCCAACGCGCGCTGCACCGCGCGATAGGCAGACGCCGGTGCGTCCGGCGGCGGGAAAAGCGATGTCGGCGCCGGCGGGTAGCGCCGGTCGTAGACGTGCATGTGGCAATCGCAGGCGCCGGCCGGCGCCTCGAGTCGCGGTGTGTCGCTCATCGCTTTCCTTGGCGCTAAGATAGACCGAATCGCGGCTCGAGGCGAGCGCGGTTTTTCCCGGTCGCTTCGCGTCGCGCGCCTGCTAGTTCGCCCGCTTGCGCCGCGCGAGGTCGATGTCCATGTAGTGCCAGTACGCCCTGAACACCTGCGGCTTGTAGCCCAGCAGCCACGGCTGCACGAAATCGTTCTCGCGCCGGAATATCATCGGCAGCAGCGGCATGTAGTCGCGCGCGATCTCGTTCATCCGCCGGGCGGCCGCGATCTGCTCCGGCGCGGTGGCGCTCATCAGGAATCGATCGACCAGCCGGTCGTATTCGGGCCGATCGAATCGCGACTGGTTGGCGAACGGCGGCTGCCGGCTGTCGAGGAGCTGCAGGATGCCGTTGCCGGTCGGCACGCCGCCGAAGCCGGTGACCGCAAGCTGAAACTTTCCGGCAATTACCTCCTTGACGAAGTCCTGGAACGGCGTCATGTGGAAGTCGGTGCGGATGCCGATCGCATCCATGTCCTTTTTCCACAGCGTCGCCATTTCGCGCGACACCGTCCCCGAGCGCAGCGACAGCGTCATCGTCAGCGGCGCGCCGCCCGGCGCATTGCGATACCCGTCGGGCGCGCGCCGATCGTAGCCGAAACGTTCGAGCAGAGCCCTGGCCGCCGCCGGGTCGTACCGGGGCGCCGTCGACGCCGCCGGGTCGTGGCCGGTGACGCCGGGCGGAACGAGCTGGCCGGCCGGCTCCGCCTGTCCGGCATACACGACCTCGACCAGACTCCGCCGGTTGAGACCCAGGTCGATCGCGCGCCGCAGCGCAATCCGTTCCCGGCTCATGCCGCCGACCACCGGGTCGTTCATGTTGAAGACCGCCATGAACAGGTAGGGCTCGATGAACGCGTGACGCTCGATGCCGCGCGCTGCGTATCCCTCCTTCAGCCGATCGCCGGTGAGCATGCGGGTCGCCGGCTCGCTCCGCAGCTCGACGCAATCCAGCGCCCCGCGCTCGAACTCGAGCAAGAGGGTCGTGTCCTCCTCGATGATGCTGATGTCGATGACGCCGATCTGCGGCAGTGCCTTGCCATGCATCGTGCGCTCGATCTCGGCGTTGGCCGGATCGTCGCTGGCCGGGAAGCGCAACGGGCGGTAGTCGGGATTCGCCTCCAGGACGATTTTCGAGCCGCGCTTCCATTCGCGCACGCGGTACGGCCCGGTGCCGACGGCGCGCGTCCGGATGTCGCCGTGCGCCGCCTCGACCACCTCGCGCGCCACGGCGGCCACCGTCAGGAATATCTGCACCGACGGGTAGTTGATCGCATTGAGTCGGATCTGCAGGGCATAGCGGTCGACCGCGCGCAATCCCTCGATCGGCCGGTCGTAGTCGAATGTCGCGCCGGAGCGCTTGGCCGCATCGACCACGGCGCGTGCGCCGATGACCAGGTCGGTCATCACCGTGTCGCCGCCTCGGCTCAGATTGGGATCGAGCCGGCGCTTCAGCGAATAGACGTAGTCTTCGGCGGTGAGCTCGCGCCGCCTGCCGTGGAACGCCGGGTCGTCGGTGAAGAAAATGCCAGGCTTGAGCGCGATGCGCCAGGTCTTGCCGCCATCGGTGACCTCGGGCATCGCCTGCGCCGTGGTCGGCGTCAGGTGCGGCGTCGCACCGAAGTAGCCCCAGCTGTACATCCCCTCGAAGATCTCGTCGACGACGCGCTGCGCGGGGACCGTTGTCGCCTGTTGCGGATCGAGCGTATCGACATCGGGCGACGCGATGTGGAGCACCTTGTGCGGATCGGCGGCCGCGGCGGCGGTGCCCGCTGCCAATGCGAGCAATACGAGCGCCCGCCGGAGCTTCGCGCGCCCGATCATTTCCGTCCTCCTGAGCGATGTCCTGCGAAGAGACGATTATGGACGA
>DATEFZ010000310.1:0-6435 GCA_035280325.1 Casimicrobiaceae bacterium | reverse complement strand
CCGCCGGCGGCGAGGTTGCCGCGAGTCTCGCCGGGCTTCGGGATGCGGGCCAGCGCGTGCGGCACCGGCTCGCCGGCGATCAGGATGATGCGCTTGTCGCCGTCGCTGATCTCGGGAATGAAGCGCTGCGCGACGACGCTGCGGGCGCCGAAATGCGCCATCGTCTCGATGATGACGTTGCGGTTGACGTCGTCGCGGCGCACGCGAAAGATCGACGATCCGCCCATGCCGTCGAGCGGCTTCAGCACCACGTCGGCGTGCTCGTCGATGAAGGCGCCGATCAGTCCCGGGTCGCGGGTCACCAGCGTCGGCGCCGTGAGCTCGGGAAACTCCGCGATCGCCCATTTTTCGTTGTGATCGCGGATCGCGCGCGGGCGGTTGACGACGTGCGCGCCTTCGCGCTCGGCCGCCTCGAGCAGGTAGGTCGAGTAGACGTATTCCATGTCGAACGGCGGATCCTTGCGCATCACCACCGCCGCGAACGAGGCGAGCGGTCGCGTTGCCGGTTCTTCGGCTTTGTACCAGTCGTGGTCGTCGGGTCCGACCTGGGCACGCCGGACCCGCGCCTGCGTGACGCCGCCGCGCCAGAAGATCTCCTTCGGCTCGCAGAGAAAGATGTCGTGCCTGCGCGCCACGAGCGCCCGCATCATCGAAACGCTGGTGTCCTTGTAGGCCTTGAGCGTGTCGGGCGGATCGATGACGAAGGCGAATTCCATTCCGGGCGGCGGCTGAAGCGGGTGTTCATCGTACCGTAAGTCGCCGCCGACCATCGCGCGGGCGGCGCGGCGCGAAATGCGCTGGGATGAAGTCTCATTCAGGCAAGACCCTGCCTCTTTGACTTGGTCGATGCAGTGGTTATCATGCTGACTAATAAAGGATGACGGCAGAGGCACCGATATAAGCAACATATTGCATATGTACTTCAGCGGACCCGGTTCATCGCCATGAGCACGCTGTCCTCGGCCTGGGGTGAGGCCTGGCGGCTGCTCGCGTCGTTCGATCCACGGCTTGGTGAGATCGTCGGTCTGAGCCTGCGCGTGAGCCTGGCTGCGGTTGCGATCGCGAGCGCGCTCGGCCTTCCGCTCGGCGCGCTAATCGCCGTCACCCGCTTTCCGGCGCGCCGCACGAGCATCGTCGTGCTCAATGCGCTGATGGGCTTGCCGCCGGTGGTGGTGGGCCTGGTCGTCTACCTGATGCTGTCGCGCGCCGGGCCGCTGGGGGGTTTGGGGCTGCTATTCACGCCGGCGGCGATGGTCGTCGCGCAGACGATCCTGATCACGCCGATCGTCGCGGCGCTGACCCGGCAGGTGGCCGAAGACGCCTGGCTCGAATATCGCGAGCAGCTGCGCTCGCTCGGCGAGACGCGTCTGGGCGCTGTCGCGACCCTGCTGTGGGACTTGCGCTTTTCGCTGGTGACCATCGTGCTCGCCGGCTTCGGCCGGGCCGCGGCCGAGGTCGGCGCGGTGATCATCGTCGGCGGCAATATCGATGGCGTCACCCGGGTCATGACCACCGCCATCGCGCTGGAGACGAGCAAGGGCGATCTGCCGCTCGCGCTCGGCCTGGGCATCATCCTGGTGGCGATCGTCGTCGCGCTCAACGCAGCCGCGCTGGCGGTGAAGGAAACCGCGCAGCGCCGCTACGGCTGACGAAAGTTTCTGAACCGGCCCGCGCAACCCGACTTGATGGATATGCATCCGCCGATGTCGCTGTTGCCGCTGCGCCTCGACGACGTCGTGTACGACGCCGGCGGCCGGCGGATCATCGACGGCGTCAGTTTCACGATCGACGCCGGCGCGCGCACGGTGATCGTCGGGCCGAACGGCGCGGGAAAAAGCGTGCTGCTGCGCTTGTGCCACGGCCTGCTCGAGCCGACCGCCGGATCGATCCGCTGGCGGTCGGCCGAGCCCGCCGGTGGTCCTCGTCGCCAGGCGATGGTGTTCCAGCGTCCGGTGCTGCTGCGCCGCTCGGCGCTGGGCAACGTCGCGTATGCGCTGCGGCTGGCAGGCGTGCCGGTGCGGCAGCGGCGTCGGCGGGCGCGCGAAGCGCTGGCCAAGGTCGGGCTCGAAACGCGGGCCGGCCATCCGGCGAGGGTCCTGTCCGGCGGCGAGCAGCAGCGCCTCGCCCTGGCGCGCGCCTGGGCGCTGCAGCCCGAGATCATCTTTCTCGACGAGCCGACGGCGAGCCTCGATCCCGGCGCCACGCAGGAGGTCGAGCGCGTGATCGCCGCGATGGTCGCGGCGGGCACCAAGATCGTTCTGGTCACCCACAACCTCGGCCAGGCACGCCGCCTGGGCGACGAGATCCTGTTCCTGCACCAGGGGCGGCTCGCCGAGCGCGCCAGCGCCGAGATGTTCTTCAGGCATCCCCGCTCCGATGAAGCAAGACTTTTTCTGGAAGGAGAATTGCCATGGTAAATGCACGCCGCGTGCTGCTCGCCGCCGCCTTCGCGCTGGCGGCGCTGGTCGCTCACGCCGAGGACAAGTTCATCACCGTCGCCTCGACCACGTCGACCGAGCAGTCGGGACTGTTCGGTTACCTGCTGCCGGTGTTCGAGGCCAAGACCGGCATCAAGGTGCACGTGGTCGCGCTGGGAACCGGGCAGGCGCTCGACGTGGCGCGGCGCGGCGACGCCGACGTGGCGTTCGTGCACGCCCGCTCGGCCGAGGAGAAATTCCTCGCCGAGGGCCAGGGCGTGAAGCGCTATCCGGTGATGTACAACGACTTCGTGCTGATCGGCCCCAAGAGCGACCCGGCGCACATCGGCGGCGGCAAGGACATCGTCGTCGCGATGCGCAAACTCGAAGCGGCGCACGCGCCGTTCGTGTCGCGCGGCGATCGCAGCGGCACCAACATGGCCGAGCTCAAGCTGTGGAAGGAGTCCGGCATCGATATCGACAAGGCCAAGGGACCCTGGTACCGCGACACCGGGCAAGGCATGGGTCCTGCGCTCAACACCGCGGCGTCGATGGGCGCCTACATCCTGGCCGACCGCGGCACCTGGCTCGCGTTCAAGAACCGCGCCGATCTCGTGATCCTGGTCGAAGGCGACAAGCGGCTGTTCAACCAGTACGGCGTGATGCTGGTGAATCCCGTCAAGCATCCGAACGTGAAAAAAGACCTGGGTCAGCAGTTCATCGACTGGCTGGTCTCCGCGGCGGGCCAGAGCGCGATCGCCGGCTACAAGATCAACGGCCAGCAGCTCTTCTACCCGAACGCCGACGACTTCAACGCGTAGGGACCCGCGGTCCGGCCGCCGGGCCCGGCGTTTTGTTGCCAGGCGTTATATACGGCGGTATATTGCCGATCCGAAACGCCCGGCGAAGAGGTAGGCCATGCGTTGGAAGGCAGCGCTCGCGGCGGTCCTGCTGCTGCCGGTCGGCTTGGCGCAGGCCGCCGGTCTGACGGTGTTCGCCGCCGCGAGTCTCAAGGAAGCGCTCGACCGGCAAGTCGCGGGGTTCGAAGCCGCCACCGGCAGCAAGGTCGTCGTCGCGTACGCCGGGAGCAACGCGCTCGCCAGGCAGATCGAAGCCGGCGCGCCGGCCGACGTCTTCATCTCGGCCGACGTCGATTGGGTCGACTACCTCGAGGCGCGGACGCTGTTGCGCGCTGGGACTCGCGCCGATCTGTTGCGCAACCGGCTGGTGCTGATCGCGCCGACGGCATCGTCGGTTTCGCTGCGCATCGCGCCCGGCTTCGCGCTGGCCGCCGCGTTGCACGGCGGCCGCCTAGCGATGGCCAATCCCGACGGCGTCCCCGCCGGCAGGTACGGCCGCGATGCGCTGCGCGCGCTCGGCGTGTGGGACGCGGTCGAGCCTCGTCTCGCCCGCGCCGAGAATGTCCGCGCCGCGCTGCGCCTGGTCGCGCGCGGCGAAGCGCCACTCGGCATCGTCTACGCGACCGATGCGCTGGCCGAGCCGAACGTGCGGGTGATCGACACCTTCCCGGCAACCACGCACGCGCCGATCGTCTATCCGGTCGCGATCGTCTCTCAAAGCCGATCGCCCTACGCCGAACGCTTCGTCGAGTACCTCGAGTCGCCGGCGGCTCGCGCGGTCTGGACGGCGCACGGCTTCACCATGGCCGACCAGCACCCTCGATGACCGGCGGCGAAATCGGCATTGTCCTGCTCAGCTTGAAGGTGGCGCTGGTCGGCGTCGCCTGCAGCTTGCCGCCGGCGATCTTTTTCGCCTACGTGCTCGCGCGCGGCGAATTTCCCGGCAAGACGCTGCTCGACGCGCTGGTCCACCTGCCGCTGGTGCTGCCGCCGGTCGTCGTCGGCTTCGTGCTGCTGCTGCTGTTCGGCCGCAATGGGCCCGTCGGATCGCGGCTCGCCGACTGGTTCGGCATCGTGTTCGCCTTCCGCTGGACCGGGGCAGCGCTCGCCGCCGCGATCATGGGCTTCCCGCTAATGGTTCGCGCGATCCGGCTGTCGATCGCCGCGATCGACCGCCGGCTGGAGACCGTCGCGCGCACCCTCGGCGGCTCCCGCGCCTGGGTGTTCGTGTCGGTGACGCTGCCGCTGGCGCTGCCGGGGATCGTCACCGGCGTGCTGCTCTCGTTCGCGCGCAGCCTCGGCGAATTCGGCGCCACGATCACCTTCGTGTCCAACATTCCGGGCGAGACCGAGACGCTGCCGCTGGCGATCTACAGCTTCGTGCAGACGCCGGGCGGCGACGCCCAGGCGATCCGCCTGTCGATCGTCGCCGTGCTGCTGTCGATCGCCGCGCTGGTGGTTTCCGAATGGCTCACGCGTCCCCGGCGCAAGGCCGCGGCCGATGATCGACGTTGACATCGAGCAGCGGCTGGGCGCGTTCTCGCTGGCGGTCGCCTTCCGCGCCGAGGCGCCGGTGGTGGGGCTGTTCGGCCGCTCGGGCTCGGGCAAGACCAGCGTCGTCAACGCGCTGGCAGGCACCAGCCGCCCGCAGCGCGGGCGCATCGTGATCAACGGCACGGCGCTGTTCGACAGCTCGCGCGGCATCGACCTGCCGCCGGACAAGAGACGGCTGGGCTACGTTTTCCAGGACGATCTCCTGTTCCCGCACTTGAGCGTCGAAGCGAACCTGCTGTACGGCTTTCATCGCGCCCGCGCCGCCGACCGCGTGATCGAGCCCGCGCGCGTGATCGACCTGCTCGGCCTCGGAGCCCTGCTGCACCGCCTGCCGCAACGGCTCTCCGGCGGCGAAAAGCAGCGCGTCGCGATCGGACGCGCGCTGCTCGCGCAGCCGCGCCTGCTGCTGATGGACGAGCCTCTGGCGTCGCTCGATCACCTGCGCCAGAGCGAGGTGCTGCTCTACATCGAGCAGCTTCGCGACGAGCTGCACATCCCGATCGTCTACGTGAGCCATGCCGTCGGCGAGATCACGCGGCTGGCGGACACGGTGGTGGTGCTGGCCGACGGCAAGTCGCTGGCCTCGGGACCGGTCGACGACGTGATGGGACGCCTCGATCTGCGCCCGCACACCGGCCGCTACGAGTCGGGCTCGGTCATCGAATCGGTGGTCGCGGCGCACGATGCGCGCTACGGGCTTACGACGCTGCGCTTCGACGGCGGCGAGCTGCTGGTGCCCAACGTCGAGGCGCTGCCCGGCGAGCGCGTGCGCGTGCGCATCCGGGCCCGCGACGTCTCGCTCGCCGTCGCCCGGCCGGCGGGCGTCAGCCTGCTCAACGTGCTGGCCGCCTCGCTGGTGTCGATCTCGACCGAAGAAGGGCCGATCGTCAACGTGCAGCTCGAGGTCGGGTCGACGCCGCTCGCCGCGCGCATCACCCGCCGCTCGCTGCACGACCTGGGCTTGCGCCAGGGGCAGCCGGTCTACGCGATGATCAAGGCGGTATCGCTCGACCGGCGCAGCGTCGGCTACGCCTAGCAGGCGTGTCTATCGTTTGATCAGCCGGGTCAGCGCCCGAATGTCGGCAGCCCCGGCGCGAGCCGCCTTGCGCTCGATGGCGCGGTAGCGCGTCACGATTTGCGCGCCGAGCGCGGTCAACCGCGCTCCGCCGCCGCGCCTGCCGCCGGCTTCGGCTTCGATCACCGGAGCGCGAAAGCAGCGGTTCATCGTAGCGATCAGCAGCCAGGCGCGGCGGTACGACATCCCCAGCGCGCGCGCCGCGGCGCTGATCGAGCCGGCGCGGCCGATCGCTTCAAGGAGGTCGACCTTGCCCGGGCCGACGGCGATGTCGGCCCCTCGCATGATGCGAAAGCGGAACCCTATGCGCGGGGGCACGAGAGCACACCGGCTTCTGGCTGCGGATCGGCTCGGCCCACCGTCGCGTCGACAGCCGGCGCGCGCAGCAGGTCGTGCCGCTTACGCAGCGCCAATGCCGCTATCGCGCCGAAAATCGCCGGCGCTTCAACAAGGGCGAGCCGTCGCGCCGGCGCCCGACGATCTCGTGCGTCGCCCCGGCCGGGAGCGGCTTGCCGGCGCCGACCGCTTC
>DATEFZ010000309.1:0-11306 GCA_035280325.1 Casimicrobiaceae bacterium | reverse complement strand
TTGGATTGACGTTGGCCGCGACATATTTCGCGCGGATCGTCTCGCCGTTCTCCAGCACGATTCCGACGGCGCGGTCGCGCTCGACGATCACCTCGCGCACGCCGGCGTCCGTTCGAATCACGACGCCCTTTTCGCCCGCGGCGCGCGCCATGGCCTGCGTGATCGCGCCCATGCCGCCTAGCGCGTGTCCCCACTGCCCGCGCCTGCCGTCGACCTCGCCGAAGACGTGGTGCAGCAGCACGTACGCCGACCCCGGCGTGTACGGGCTCGCGAAGTTGCCGACGACGGCGTCGAAGCCCAGCGCCGCCTTGATCGGATCCGATTCGAACCAGCGATCGAGCACGTCGCCGGCGCTCTTGGTGAACAGATCGAGCACATCGCGCCGTTCGCGCATCGACAGGCGCTTCAATCGCCCGCCGACCTTCCAGGCCTGGAACAGGTCGTGGATGCCGCCGCCGACGTTGGGCGGCGTCTCGAGCATCAGCTCGCGCAGCACGTCGGCGACACGCTCGAGCATCGCGTAGAACGCGGGCAGCGCGTCGGCGTCGCGGCGTGAAAAGCGCGCCACCTCGGCCCGCGTCGCATCGCCGCCGGCCGAGCCGCCGATCCTGAGGTACCCGCCGGGCAGCGGCAGGAAGTTGGCCAGCGGCCGCGCGACGATCGTCAGGCCGTGCTCCTTCAGGCGCAGCTCGCGGATGACCTTCGGATGCAGCAGGCTGACGGTGTAGCTCAGCGTGGAATTGCGAAAGCCGGGATGGAACTCCTCGGTTACCGCGGCGCCGCCGACGACGGCGCGGCGCTCGAATACCGCCACCTCGAGCCCCGCTCTGGCGAGATAGCAGGCGCAGACCAGACCGTTGTGGCCGCCGCCGACGATCACCGCGTCGTAGCGATCCTTCGGGCGGCTCGGCGCCTGCGGCAAAGGCGACGACGGCGGGCTCACTCCTCGCCTGCGCCCGCCGCGACCGTCGAGAATCCGCAATCGACGTAGGTGATCTCTCCGGTGATCGCGCTGGCCAGGTCGGAGAGCAGGAACGCCGCCACGTTGCCCACCTCCTCGATCGTGACGTTGCGCCGCAGCGGTGCCGTCCTGGCGACCATATGAAGGATTTTCGAGAAGCCGCCGATGCCGGCCGCGGCCAGAGTCTTGATCGGTCCCGCCGAAATGGCGTTGACGCGGACGCCCTCGGGCCCCAGGCATTGCGCGAGATAGCGCACGTTGGCTTCGAGGCTCGCCTTGGCCAGCCCCATCACGTTGTAATTCTGCAATGCCCGCACCGCGCCCAGATAGGTGAGCGTGACGAGCGCGCCGTTCCTGCCCTTCAACAGCGGCCGTGCGCCTTTCGCCAGCGCGGCGAAGCTGTACGACGAGATATCGTGCGCGACGCCGAACGCCTGACGCGAGAGGCCGTCGAGAAAGTCGCCGGCCAGCGCCTCGCGCGGCGCGAATGCGATCGAATGCACGAGGCCGTCGAGCCCGCCCCACTCCCGCTTGAGCGCTTCGAACAGCGCGTCGATCTCTGCGTCGTGCGTCACGTCGCACGGCAGCACCGGGCCGCCGCCAAGCTCGGCGGCGAGCTTGACCACGCGATCCTTGAGCTCGTCGTTGACATAGGTGAACGCGAGCGTGGCGCCCTCTCGCCGGCACGCCTCGCCGATCCCGTAGGCGATCGACCGGCCGGACAAGAGGCCGGTGATCAGGATTTTCCTGTCTGCGAGAAACCCCATACGTCTTCCCCGTCCGTCGAGCGCCGCTCTCGCTCGCGCCGTGTGGTTGAGCCTTTAGAAGCGCTCGATGACTCCGCAGGCGAGCCAGTCGTTGGCGACACCGTATTCGACCTTGGGATCGGCATCGACCTTGCCGTGCACGACGACCGAATGTCCGATGACGTCGTTCGGCGCCCCGGTGCCGACCGAGATGCCGGAGACCTGGACCTCGAGGCTCGCGTTCTCCTCGTGCCGTACGATCACGTTCGGTAGCGCGCCCGACCGGCGCGCTCCCGGCGGCGAGCCCTTGGCGTTCCACACCGGACCGGCGCTGGCGGCGTTAGGCGAGCTGCAATTGCCGGTCTCGTGGATGTACAGGCTGTGAGGTCCGCCGGCGAGGTTGAACACCTGCACCAGCACCGCCACCTTGTCGCCGCGCTGGGTGAACTGGACCACTCCGTAGGTCGTGCTGCCGTTTTTGGCTTCGAGCCGCGCCACCGCCTGGTTGCCGGTCGGAACGATCACGTCGCTCATCTTCGGCATGGTCACGCCGCCGCAGGCGGTCAGCGCGACCGCGGCGAGCGACAACCCGAGCCCGCGGATCGACCGGCGATGAACCGCAATCGGCATCAACTCTTGCGGATCACGCCGCAGGCGACCCGCGCGCCGGCATTGCCGGTCGGCTGCGTCGTGTAGTCGTCGCCGTCCTTGTGCACGATCACCGCCTTGCCGACGATGTCGGTCACGCCGCTGCCGACGCTCATCGGCGCGAGCTCGGCCCGCAGGCTCGCGTTGCCGGCGCTGTCGGCGACCAGCACCGGCATGTCTCCCGCATGGTGATCAGGCGAGTCGGGGTTGCCGTGCGGCTTGGCGGTCGGATTGAAGTGGCCGCCGGCGCTCATGCCGTCGCTCGAGCTGCAATCGCCCTTCTCGTGGATGTGGAAGCCGTGATTGCCGGGGGTGAGGCCGGAGAGATTCGCATCGACCGCCACCTTGTCGCCTTTCTGTTCGAAACGGACGCTGCCCTTGACGCTGTTGCCGGCGGTCGGCGCCAGATCGGCAACAGCCGACTGGCCGAATGCGCAGGCTGCGGCGCAAGTCGCTAGCGCCGCCACGATGGCTCTGATCTTGGTTTGCAGCATGGGAATTTTTTCCTTCCGATGGCGAGCTCGCGGCGACCCATCGGCGGCGCGCCGCTTCCGCCCGACGCATGATAAGCGAAGCTCGATCGGCTTGCCAGACCGCCCGCCGAGCATCGAACGCGGGCAGCGCGCTTGCGCCGGAGCGCTGCGGCGAAACGGGTAGAATGAACGGGCCGTCCGACCAGGGCGGCCGTCTTCTTTCCGCGCCCGCCCCGTTCCGCCATGTCGTCGATGACCCCGCAGGAGATCGTCCACGAGCTCAACAAGCACATCGTCGGGCAGGACGACGCCAAACGCGCGGTCGCCATCGCGATGCGCAATCGCTGGCGCCGGCAGCAGGTGGCCGATCCGCTGCGGCAGGAGATCACGCCGAAGAACATCCTGATGATCGGCCCGACGGGGGTCGGCAAGACCGAGATCGCGCGCCGGCTGGCCAAGCTCGCCGATGCGCCGTTCATCAAGGTCGAGGCGACCAAGTTCACCGAGGTCGGCTACGTCGGACGCGACGTCGACACCATCATCCGGGACCTGGCCGAGACGGCGATCAAGCAGACGCGCGAAGCCGAGGCGCGCAAGGTGCGCGACCGCGCCGCCGACGCCGCCGAGGAACGCGTGCTCGACGTGCTGCTGCCGCCGGCGCGCGAGGTGAATTTCCAGGACATGCAGCCGACCGATTCGGCGGCGCGGCAGAAATTCCGCAAGATGCTGCGCGAAGGCAGGCTCGACGACAAGGAGATCGAGGTCGAGGTCGCGGCGATGCCGGCACAGATGGAGATCCTGGCGCCGCCCGGCATGGAGGATCTGACCAGCCAGATCCAGGGCATGTTCCAGCAGATGTCGGGCGGCAAGCGCAAGCTCAAGAAGATGAGCGTCGCCGATGCGCTGAAGGCGCTGATCGATGAGGAGGCCGGCAAGCTGATCAACGACGACGACCTGAAGACCAAGGCTCTCGGCAACGTCGAGCAGAACGGCATCGTGTTCCTCGACGAGATCGACAAGATCGCCAGCCGCCAGGAGATGCAGGGCGCCGACGTCTCGCGACAGGGCGTGCAGCGCGATCTCCTGCCGCTGGTCGAAGGTACGACGGTGGCGACCAAGTACGGGATGATCAAGACCGATCACATCCTGTTCATCGCCAGCGGCGCGTTTCACCTGTCCAAGCCTTCGGATCTGATCCCCGAGCTGCAGGGACGCTTCCCGATCCGCGTCGAGCTGTCGTCGCTGTCGGTCGACGACTTCGAGCAGATCCTGACGGCCACCGATTCCTGCCTGACTCGGCAGTACCAGGCGCTGCTCGCGACCGAGCATGTCGAGCTCGATTTCCAGCCGGACGGGATCCGCCGGCTGGCCGAGATCGCCTACGCGGTCAACGAAAAACAGGAGAACATCGGCGCGCGCCGGCTGTACACGGTGATGGAACGTCTGCTCGACGACGTATCGTTCAACGCCGGAAAACTCGACGGCCGCCGCATCGCGATCGATGCCGCGTACGTCGAAGCGCGCCTGGCCGGCGTGGTCAAGGACGACAATCTGGCGCAGTACATCCTGTAAGGCGCCCTCGGGCGCCTCCGCCCGCGCCGCGGTGTCGAGCGCCTTTACACCGGCGTCCGACCGGCGCCAGAAATCCTTTGCGCTGCAATGCCTTATGGCGCGGCACAGCGATTGCTTCGTCGGCTCTGCTCAGGGTGCTTGATCGATTCCCCGGGGAGAGGGGTATGGCTTCGATGGGTTTGCCGGTGCGCTGGATGGCACTCCCCGCGCTGCTGCTGGCCGGCGCGGCGGCCGCTGGGCCGATGCAGTTGATCGGCAACGGCGGATTCGAGACCGGCGACTTAACCGCCTGGACGACGGTCGACGAGACGGGAAGCAGCGGCGCGTGGTTCGTCGCGAGCGGCACGATTTCGCCGCTGAGCGCGTTTCCCACCGCGGGGCCGGCCGGCGGCACTTTCTACGCCGTCACCGATCAATTGGGCCCGGGCGCACACGTCCTTGAGCAGTCATTCGCCGTGCCGCTGGGTACCACCTCGGTGGTCGTGGCGTTCGACATGTTCCGCGACGACCAGAGCGGCAACAGCGGCATCGTCGGCGCGCAGGGACTCGATTTCATCGGCGATCCGAACCAGCATGCCCGGGTCGATATCCTGGCTCCGGGAGCCGGCGCGTTCTCGACCGCGTCGGCCGACATCGTCGACAACCTGGTCGCGCCGGGCGCCGATCCGAGCGGCAGCAATCCCAACCCGTACACGCACTACGTTTTCGACGTCACCGCCGTCCTGACGCCGGGCAACAGCTACCTGCTGCGCTTCGGCGAGGTCGACAACCAGCTCTTCTTCCAGCAGGGCGTCGACAGCGTCAGCGTGGTGGCCGAGGTCGGCGCCGGCGTGCCCGAGCCGCCGATGCTCGCGCTGCTGCTGTTCGGACTGCTGGGTGCCATCGCCGCGTCGCGCCGGCGCGCGGCGGCTTGACCGGACGGCAACGATGCGACCAGGCGGTGCTCGGCGCGTTGCGTCGAGGCGAGTCGCCAGCCCCTAGTAGGTCGCGCGACCGCCGGAAAGATCGAACACCGCGCCGGTCGCGAACGAGCAGTCTTCCGAGCACAGCCAGGCGATCTGCGCGGCGATCTCCTCGACCGTCCCGAAGCGCCGCATCGGAATGCGCGCGACGATCTCCTTCTCGCGCTCCGGGCTCATGCCGCGCGTCATCGGCGTCGCCACGATGGCCGGCGTCACAGTGTTCACCGGAATCCCCGATTCGGCGAGCTCCTTGCCCAGCGTCTTGGTCAGCGACAGGATGCCGGCCTTCGACGCCGCGTAGGCGGCAGCGCGCGGCAATCCTTCCTTGGCCTGGATCGACGATACGTTGACGATGTGCCCGCGCTGCCCGCTCTTCGGGTCCGGCGCGTTCGCGAGCAGCATTGGCACGACGACCCGACAGCAGATGAACGTGCCGGTCAGGTTGATGTCGAGCACGCGCTTGAAGTCGGCGGTGCTGTGCTCCCACGTGTTCGACACCGGCCCGAGGATTCCGGCGTTGTTGATCAGAATGTGGACGCCGCCGAAGCGCGACAAGGTCTCGCGCGCGGCCGCGGTCACCGCGGCTTCGTCGGTGGTGTCGACGGCGAGACCCAGCGCGCGCTCGCCCAGAGCGCTCGCCGCCTCGGTCACCCCTTTTTCGTCGAGGTCCCACAGCGCTACCGCCGCGCCCGAGGAATGGAGCCGCGCGGCGATCGCGCGGCCGAAGCCGCCGGCGCCGCCGGTGATGATGGCCGTTCGGCCGTTGAAGTCGTATTTGACCATGGAGGTGCCGCGGGAAAAGTCCGATCGGCGCTTCGAGCCAACGGGATCGGTTGACAGGCGCCGCGTACGGGAATTATACGACGGGAGTGCCGGTCCGATCGGCGCCAAATCGTTGCCTCCGTGCCGAAGACTTTGCCGATGGCTTCCTCTCCGACCGACGTCGCGGCGCGACACCTGGTCGCGGCTCGATCCTCGCGTCGCCCCGGCGCGCGGCTGCCGGAGTCGTGCCGACCGGCGGACGACGAAACCGCGATCGCCATCCAGCGCCGTGTCGGCGAGATCCTCGAGCTCGGCATCGGCGGCTGGAAGTGCTCGCTGCCGACGCCGGAGCGCCGGCTGCCGGCGGCGCCGATCTTCGCGCCTACGATCCGCTCTCTCTCGCCATGCCCGGTCATCGCGTCCGGCGACACCGCGCAGGTCGAACCGGAGATCGCGTTCGTCATCGCTCGCGACCTGCCGCCGCGGGCGACCCCGTACGGCGAAGGCGAGGTGCGCGCGGCGATCGCCGAGGCGCGTCTGGTGCTCGAGCTGATGGGCTCGCGCTACGCCGACCGCAGCGTGATCACCTTTCCCGAGCTGCTGGCCGACAGCATCGCCAACCAGGGATTGTTCGTCGGACCCGTGCTATCGAATCCGCTCGGGCTTTCGCTCGAAGCCTTTCCGATCGCCATCGACGGCGGCCATGGCACGATGATCCGCAAAGACGGCCGGCATCCCGACGGCCATCCGCTGAAGCCGCTCTACTGGCTCGCCAACTTTCTCGCCGGCGGCGGCTACGGCGAAGGCGTGTGGCTCAGGGCGAAAACCGTGGTCACGACCGGCTCGTATTGCGGCGCCGTCGACGTCCCGCTGGCGAGCGCGCTCAGCGTGCGCTATGGCGAGTTCGGGGCGCTGGACGTCCAGTTCTCGGCCATGGTGTGAAGCCGTGAGTCTCGCCGGACAGGGCGCGGTATGCATCTGGCACGATCTTGCGCCGGAGGCCAGCGACGAGTTCTACCAGTGGCACGACCGCGAGCACATGCCCGAGCGTGTATCGATCCCCGGCTTCCTGCGCGGGCGGCGCTACATCGTCGTCGCCGGCGCTCCGACGTACTTCAACCTGTACGAAGCCGAAAGCGTCGAGGTCCTGGGCGGCGACGCCTACCTCGCCCGGCTGAACGCCCCGACGGCGTGGACGCGGCGCGTCGTGCCCTCGTTTCGCCGCACCGCCCGGTCGATCTGCCGCGTCGCGTTCAGCGCCGGCGTGGGTGACGGCGGGTTCATGCTGACGCAGCGCTTCGACCTGGCGCCGGCGGATGGTCCGCGAACCATCGAAGCCTTGTGCGAGCGGCTGCTGCCGCCGCTCGAGGCGGGCAGAGGCATCGCCGGCGTGCATCTCTGTCTCGCCGACGAAGCGCGAAGTCGCACCGACACGGCGGAGAAACGCGAGCGCACCGACGCGACCGCGATTCCGGGCTGGATCGTGTTGATCGAAGGCATCTCGGAGAGCGACGTTCGCGCCGCCGGCGAATCGCTGGCCGACGATCTGCGCGCGCTGCTCGGTGCGGCATCGCCGCCGATCGATACGTCGATCTACCAGCTACAGCACCAGGTGTCGAAGCCGCAGTGTCCTGTTCGGTAAGCCGCGCGCTCCTTTAAATTGGTCGGGGTGTTCAATGCCCCAATGCGGCGAGCAGCGCGTCGATCCCATCCTCCATTTGCGTCGCCGGCACGAAGCCGAGCGCTGCCGCGATGCCGTCGTTGCGCGCCGCCCAGCCGGTCGGCGGCGTCTGCGCCGGCTGCGGCTCGACCTGCACGCCCGGAAAGCGTCTCTGCAGATGCGCGATGGCGTCGCGCATCGGGCGCCGGTCGCCGACGGCGTTGAACGCGGCGAATCGCGGCAGCGGCGCGGTGAGCGCGTGCAGCAGCATTTCCGCGGCGTCGGCGACCCATGTCCAGTCGATCGGATCGGGAAAATCGGGGAAGACGATGCGCCGCTCGCCGGACGCGAAGCGCTCGACGATCTGCTGCACCGCCCGCCAGCCGCGCTCGCGGCCCGGCCCGTACACCCAGCCGAAGCGCAGCGCCACGCAGGACGGGTAGCCCGGCAAGCCGGCGAGCGCGCGCGCCAGATGCTCGCCGGCCGCCTTGGTCGCGCCGTAGACCGATTGCGGTCGAAGCGCGACGTCGTCACCGCTGCCTTCGGCGCACGGGCCGACCGCGGCGATCGAGCTCGCGTAGACGATGCGATCGACGACGCTCGTGTGCGACGCCTCGAAGATCGCCGCCGTGCCGCCGACATTGATCCGCACTGCCAGCGCCGGGTCGCGCTCCGCCGCCTCGGTCAGCAGGGCGGCAAGATGGACGACGACCTCGGGCCGCGCTTCCGCCAGCGCTGCGGCGAGCGCTTCAGTGTCGGCGACGTCGCAGAGCAGGTCGGCATCGCCCGCGACGTCGAGCGATGTCACCCGATGTGCCGCCGCGCGCGCCCGCGCGACAAAGGCACGACCCAGGAAGCCGGCGCCACCGGTGACCAGGACGCGCATCTCGCCGGCTCCGGACTGAAACCTAATACTTGATGACACCCATGCGCAGGAACGCGGCGTGGATGCGCTCGGCGTAGGCGTTGAAGCTCGCATCCTCGCCCAGCACCGCCGGCCGCGGCCGCGGCAGGTCGATCGCGATCTCGTCGACGATGCGCCCGGGGTGCGGCGACATCACCAGCACGCGATCCGACAGCCCGATCGCTTCCTCGATGCTATGGGTGATGAACAGCACCGTCTTGCGCGTCTCCATCCAGAGCAGCTCGAGGTCGTGCCGGATCTGGGTGCGGGTAATCGCGTCGAGCGCGCCGAACGGCTCGTCCATCAGCAGGATCGACGGCTGGTGGATCAGCGCGCGGGCGATCGACACCCGCTGCCGCATGCCTCCCGAGAGCTGGTGCGGGTAACGATCGCGCGCCGGCTCGGGAATGCCGAGCTTGCCCAGGATGCGCGAAGCCTCGTCGCGCGCCGCCGCCAGCGGCAGCCGGCGGATCTGCGCCTGCAGCATGACGTTGTCGAGCGCGCTCCTGAACTCGAGCAGCAGGTGATCCTGGAACACGATGCCGACGTCGGTCAGCGGCCGGGTCAGCGTCGCGCCGCCGACGATCAGCTCGCCGCTGCTGGCCGGAATCAGGCCGGCAGTGATCAGCATCAGCGTGCTCTTGCCGCAACCCGAAGGACCGATCAGGCTGACGAACTCGCCGCCGCGGATTTCGAACGAAACGTCGTCGAGCGCGCTGAAGCTGCGGCGCTTGGCGGCAAACGTCTTGCCGACGTTGCGCCCGACGATCGAGGCGCCGCCGCGGCGCGTGCCGGCGGCAACGGCCTCGGCCACTGCGGCGCCGGCCATGCTCAACACTTCGGCCCGTTGGCCGGCAGGTAGTCGTTGCTGTAGTAGTCGCTGATCGGCTTGTCCTTCGGCAGGTTCAGATAGGTGGTCAGCAGCTCGAACGTCGACTGCCAGTTCCTGTCGGGCACGCGCCCCAGCGACACCGCGCCGGGCGCGCAGACCAGCATCAGGTCGACCTTGAGCTGCTTCAGGATCTGGTCCTTGCCTGCCGACGGGAACTGCTCGGTGACCGCGGCCGCGCCGGCGTCCGGGTCCTTGCGCGCCTGGTCCCAGCCCCTGAGGCTCGCCGCGACGAACCGGCGATAGAGGTCCGGGTTCTCCTTCAGGCGGTCGTCGCGGGCGATGATCGAAAGCCCCACCGTCGGTACGCCGACATCGCGATACAGGATGTCGTTGACCTTGAAGCCGCGGTCGCGCATCTGGACGCTCTGGAAGTCCGCCCCGGCGAGGATCGCATCGACCTTCTTTTCCAAGAGCGCGCCGACCAGTGCCGCCGGATCGATGTTGACGATGTCGAGCTTGCTCTTGTCGAGCTTGTTCTCGGCCAGGATCGCGTCGAGCAGCGTGGTCTGCGCTGTACCCGGCTGCACCGCGAGCTTCCTCCCGACCAGGTCTTTCGGCGAATTGATGCCCGAGCCTTCGATCGAGATGATCGCGAAGCCGTTGGTCTGCAGGATCGGCGCGATGATCCTGACCGGGGCGCCCTTCGAGCGGATCTGCATCGCCGCCGGCGCGTCGGCGAATCCGACGTCGGTCTGGTTGGTCGCGACCTGTTGCGCGGTGGTCGCCGACCCTTTGCCCTCCTCGATCGTCAGATCGATGCCGGCGTCCTTGTAGTAGCCGAGCTTCTTGGCCAGCATGAAGCCCGCCTGCGGCCCGCCGGCGAGGAAGTTGAGCGTCAGCTTCATCGGCTTCAACGCCTGGGCACCAGCCGGCAGCGCAAAGCCGGCGAACGCCGCGATGGCCGCGGCAACGATCGCTTTTTTCATCATCGTCTCCTCCCTCCGGTTGTCGCGCTTGCGCTGTTTCAGGTCCGGCGCAGCCAGGGCATGCACAGGCGCTCGAGCAATTGTACGGCGTAGCTGAATACGATGCCGATCGCCGAAAGCGCCACCAGCACGGCAAAGATCAGCGGCATGTCCAGGTAGCTGGTGGCGCGCAGCAAGAGGTAGCCGAGCCCGGAATTCGAGCCGACGAATTCGGCCACGATCGCCCCGGTGGCGGCAAAGACGATCGACACCTTGAAGCCGCCGAAGATGTGCGCCAGCGCCGACGGCAGGCGGATGTAGCGGAACGTCTGCACGGCGCCGGCGCCCATCGAGCGCGACAGGTACAGCACGCGCTCGTCGAGCGCCCGGAATCCGGTCATGCTGGCGACCAGCGTGGGAAAGAAGCAGAGCATGAAGGTCAGCAGAACCTTCGGAAACGGCCCGAAGCCGAACCAGACGACGAACAGCGGGGCGACTGCGATCTTCGGAATCAGCTGGAAGAACACGATCAGCGGATAGAGCGAGCGCTCGAGCGACTTGAACGAGACGATCATCAGGCCCAGCGGAACCCCGATCGCGGCGGCGAACAGGAAGCCGGACACGACTTCGCCGGCGGTGATCAGCGTGTGCTGCCAGATCAGCGAGCGCGACTCGACCAGCTTGTGCAGGAATTCGGTCGGCACCGGCAGGATGTACTCGGGCACGCCGAACAGGCGCACCAGGAACTGCCATGCCAGAAGCAGCGCGACAAAGGTCGCGATCGGAAACAGAACCGCCGACACCCGATCGCGCGCGCTGGC
>DATEFZ010000308.1:0-3997 GCA_035280325.1 Casimicrobiaceae bacterium | reverse complement strand
GAGGCGTCGGCCGCGCTCAACCGCGACGCGATCGACATCGAGCGCGCGCCGGTCGCACCCGAGTCGCTCGCCCTGCTGCTCCGCCGCATCGCCGACGGCACGATCTCGGGCAAGATCGCCAAGGAAGTGTTCGACGCGATGTGGGCCGGCGACGCAGCAGGTGAGAATGCCGCCGATGCGATCATCGCCGCGCGCGGCCTGACCCAGATCTCCGACGCGGGCGCGATCGAGAAGATCGTCGCCGATGTCGTCGCGACCAACCCCGGCGTCGTCGCCGAATACCAGGCGGGCAAGGACCGTGCGTTCAACGCGCTGGTCGGCAAGGTCATGGGCGCGACCCGGGGCAAAGCCAACCCGGCGCAGGTCAACGCGATACTGAAGGCCCGGCTGGGATAGGCCGCCAGGCCCGAGCGACATGTCCGCCGACGAAACGGCGCTCGACAATCCGGTCTGGTCGTGCTTGGCGACGCGACACGCGCGCTTCGCGCAGGGCGGCGCGCTCGCCCGCCGCTACCGTGTCGAGTTCTCGCCGCTCAGCGCGATGGCCGCCGCCGCACCGGACAACGTCGACGCGCTGCTCGGCCTGGTCGGCGTCGGTGAAGAGATCTCGATCGCCGGCCCGCACGTGCCGGCCGAGTCGCCGCCGGGCTTCGAGTCGGCGTTCCGCATCGGCGTCGTGCAGATGATCCGCCGCGACCGGACGGTGCTGCGCGAGGAGCCCGCCCAAGTCTCGTCGCTGTCGGCGACCGACGTCGGCGACATGCTGGCACTGGTCGAGCTGACGCACCCGGGCCCGTTCCGGCAGCGGACGATCGAGCTCGGAAGCTTCCTCGGCGTTCGACAGGACGGGGAGCTCGTCGCGATGGCGGGCGAGCGGATGTGGATCGATCGCTACCGCGAGCTGAGCGCCGTGTGCACCCGCCCGGCGGCCGAAGGGCGCGGTTACGCACGCGCGCTAGTGAGCCGCGTGGTCAACCGCATGCTGAGCGCAGGAGAGACGCCGATCCTGCACGTCGAGAGCACCAACCGGCGCGCGATCGACCTCTACCTCGGCCTGGGCTTCGTGCGCCGCGCCGAGTTTCCGCTGCTGCACGTGAAGCGCGTCGGATAGCGCAGGCGAGCAACGTGATCGTCGACGAGGACGAGGAACCCCAAAACCATCCTGCCGGAATCCCCGCCTGCCGGCGGTCGTCCCTCAGATCGACATCCGCCGTCCCGGCGCGCCGCGGTCGCCGGCGGCGCCAGTGAACGGGATCAGCATCGGCACCCGGCGCCGGTAGGCGCGGTAGGCATCGCCCAGGTTCGCGATCAGGTCGCGCTCCTCGAGCTGGATCGCGATCAGGATGTAGCCGGTCGTGGCGACGGCGAACAGCAGATGCGTCATCGTCATCGTCGGCGTGCCCCAGAAGGCGAACAGGAACCCGGCATAGAGTGGGTGACGGATCAGGCGATACGGACCCGGCGTGCGAAAGTCGATCGACCGGTACTCGGCCGACACCAGATAGAGGCTCACCTGGCGCAGGCCGAACAGATCGAAATGATTGATCAGGAACGTGGCGATCAGCACCAGCACCCAGCCGAAGGCCGACAGCGCGTAGAGCGATGCGACCGCCACCGGCTGCTGCACGGTCCAGACGGTGCCGCCCAGCGGCCGCCAGAAGGCGAACATCACGATCAACGCCAGGCTGGCGCACAACACATAGGTGCTGCGCTCGGCCGCCTCGGGAATGAACCGCGTCAGGAAGCGCTTGAAGCCCCGCCTCGCCATCCCGCTGTGCTGGACGGCGAACAGCAGCAGCAGCGCGACGTCGACCGCCAGCGCCCCGGCGAAGTCGCCCTCGCGCGGCGAGTCGATCGAGCGCGGCACGACGACGTTGCCGACGAACCCGATCGCGTAGAGGAACGTTGCGAGGAACAGCAGATACGACAACAATCCGTACAGGAATACGATCGAACGCTTGAACATGACGACTCCCCTCGGCTCCCGTTGAAGACGGGTGCAGTCTAGGGAACGCATGTAACAGGCAAACTGCGGCGCGGGCCCGTTGCTGTTTCATTCGTTTCGGATCGTGCCGCCCGGGCGCAGCCGGACGGCGATCGCGAAGGGCGGCCGGCGCGAGGTCGATCAGGTCATCAGCGCCTTGTAGCGGATGCGGTGCGGCCGGGCTCCCTCCTCGCCCAGGCGCCGCTTCTTGTCTTCCTCGTATTGGTGGAAATTGCCCTCGAAGAACACCCACTTCGAGTCGTCCTCGGCGGCGAGGATGTGGGTGGCGATGCGGTCGAGGAACCAGCGATCGTGCGAGATCACCAGCACGCTGCCGGCGAACTCGAGCAGCGCGTCCTCGAGCGCGCGCAGCGTCTCCACGTCGAGGTCGTTCGACGGCTCGTCGAGCAGCAGCACGTTGCCGCCCTTGAGCAGCGTCAGCGCCAGGTGCAGCCGTCCGCGCTCGCCGCCGGACAGCGTGCCGACCATCTTCTGCTGGTCGGCGCCCTTGAAGTTGAAACGGCCGAGATAGGCTCGCGACGGCATCTCGAACTTGCCGACCGTGAGAATGTCGCGTCCGCCCGAAATCGCCTCCCACACCGTCTTGCCGTCGGGCAGCGCTTCGCGCGACTGGTCGACCACGGCAAGCTGCGCCGTCGTTCCGATGACGATCCTGCCGCGGTCGGGCTTTTCGACGCCGGTGATCATCCGGAACAGCGTGGTCTTGCCCGCGCCATTGGGGCCGATGATGCCGACGATCGCCCCCGGCGGCACGCCGAACGAGAGATCGTCGATCAGCAGCCGGTCACCGTAGGCCTTGCTCACGCCGGAGAACTCGATCACCTGGTTGCCCAACCGCTCGGCGACCGGGATGAAGATCTCCTGGGTCTCGTTGCGCTTCTGGTGCTCGTAGGATGAAAGCTCCTCGAAGCGGGCGATGCGCGCCTTGGCCTTCGCCTGCCGGCCCTTCGGATTGGCGCGCACCCATTCCAGCTCCTTCTGCATCGTCTTGATGCGTGCCGACTCCTGCTTGGCCTCGATCTCGAGCCTCTGCTCCTTCTGCTCCAGCCACGAGCTGTAGTTGCCCTTCCAGGGAATGCCGTAGCCACGGTCGAGCTCGAGGATCCATTGCGCGGCGTTGTCGAGGAAGTAGCGATCGTGCGTGACCGCGATCACGGTGCCGGGAAAGCGCAGGAGGAACTGCTCGAGCCACTCGACGCTCTCGGCATCGAGATGGTTGGTCGGCTCGTCGAGCAGCAGCATGTCCGGCTTCGACAGCAAGAGCCGGCACAGCGCGACGCGACGCTTTTCGCCGCCCGAGAGCTGGCCGATGCGGGCGTCCCAGGGCGCGAGCCGCAGCGCGTCGGCGGCCACCTCCATCTGCACGTCGCTGTCGGCTCCGGCGGCGGCGATCGTCGCTTCGAGCCGCGCCTGCTCGGCGGCGAGCGCGTCGAAGTCGGCGTCGGGCTCGGCGTACGCGGCGTAGACTTCGTCGAGCCTGGTCTTCGCGGCGAGCAGCTCGCCCATGCCCTGCTCGACCGTTTCGCGCACCGATTTGTCGGCCGCGAGCTGCGGCTCCTGCGGCAGGTAGCCGATGCGCATGTTCGGCATCGGCACCGCCTCGCCTTCGTAGTCGCGATCCTCGCCGGCCATGATGCGCAGCAGGCTCGATTTGCCGGCGCCGTTCAGACCGAGCACGCCGATCTTGGCGCCGGGGAAGAACGAGAGCGAAATATCCTTGAGGATGACGCGCTTGGGCGGAACGATCTTGCCCACGCGGTTCATCGTGTAGACGTACTGGGCCACGCTTTATTCCCGGGAAGTCGAAACGGCGCGCAGCGACCGCGCCGCGCGTGGCTCGATTATCGCCGATCCCGCCGCTCTCGAAGCGCCGCGGGCAGCGTTTCTCTCGCCTGCTAGTGAGTCGCCGTCGTGCCGGAATTCGCCGTCGAGCTCTTGCCGCGCGTCTGTCCGGCGGGGATCGGCACGGTGGCGGGCGCGCGGCTTGCAGCG
>DATEFZ010000307.1:0-15507 GCA_035280325.1 Casimicrobiaceae bacterium | reverse complement strand
CAGCGAACGCAGCGTCTCGACGATCGCTTGCGCGCCGGCGGCCGCCAGCTTCGCGGTCAGCGTCCCCGCCGTCTCGCGCGGCGCGATCGGCACCGCGGTGCGCGCGATGATCGGTCCGGTGTCGAGGCCGGCATCCATCTGCATGATGCTGATGCCGGTCTCGGCGTCACCGGCGAGCAGCGCGCGCTGAATCGGCGCGGCGCCGCGCCAACGCGGCAGGAGCGACGCATGGATGTTGATCGCACCGTAGCGCGGCCAGTCGAGCACCGCCTGCGGCAGCAGCAGGCCGTAGGCGGCGACGACCAGCGCGTCGAGCGGGGTGTCGATCGGCAGCCCGCCGTCGCGCAAGCTGCGCGGCTCGAAAACGGTCAGGCCACGCTGGCCGGCCAGGGTCTTGACCGGCGACGGCGAGAGCCGCAGCCCGCGCCCACGCGGGCGGTCGGGACGGGTCAGCGCGAAGGCGACCTCGAATCCGGCATCGAGGATCGCGGCGAGCGCCGTCGCGGCAAACGGCGGCGTTCCGGCGAACCCGATCCGGAGCGCGGCGCCCAAAAGTCACCCCGCGAGCCGCTGTTTCTTCTTGAGCTTGGCCGCCAGCCGGGCACGCTTCAGCGGCGACAGGTAGTCGACGAAGACCTTGCCGATCAGATGATCCATTTCATGCTGTATACATATCGCCAGCATACCCTCGGTGGTGAGCTGGAACGGGACCCCGCGCTCGTCTTGGGCGCGAACGGTGATTTTCGCCGCCCGCGTCACGTTGTCGTAGTACCCGGGCACCGAAAGACACCCTTCCTCCCCCTCGGCCTCGCCCTCGGCCGACAGGATCGTCGGATTGATGAAAACCTTGAGCTCGTTCCGGGGCTCGCTGACGTCGATGACGATGACCCGTTTGTGGACGTCGACCTGGGTGGCCGCCAGGCCGACCCCGGGGGCGGAGTACATCGTGTCCGCCATGTCCCTGACAAGCTTGCGGATTTCAGGGGTTACCGCGGCGACCGGCGCGGCCAGCTTGCGCAGCCTCGGGTCGGGGTACTCGAGGATGTCTAGGACCATATTGACTTGCAAAATGAAAGCTTGGGATGCAGAATCATCCTTAACCCCTTATTTTGGGTTGGTTTAGGACGTTTGCAAGTCCCCGACAAAACCCGCTCGAGCAGAGGCTATATGCGCCCAGATTCGCGCTTCGATTCTATCACGGCGACCCGGCTGGTTTCGGCGTCGGTGCTGGCGCTGCTGCTGGCGGCGAGCCCGGCCCGGGCCGACGATCCGCAGCTCGCGGACAACCACCCCGAACGCTACACGGTGCAAAAAGGAGACACTCTCTGGGGCATCGCCGGCAAGTTCCTCAAGCAGCCGTGGCGCTGGCCCGACATCTGGCGGATGAACCGCGAGCAGATCCGGAACCCGCACTGGATCTATCCGGGCGACGTCGTCGTGCTCGACCGCGTCGACGGCAGTTACCGGCTGTCGCTCGACCGCGCCGCGGGCCCGCGGCCGACGGCGCGGCTGTCGCCGTCGATCCGGGTCGACACCCTCGAAGGCGAAGCGATTCCGACCATTCCGGCGGCCGATCTGGCGCCGTTCCTGACCAAACCGATCATCACGCCGACCAAGGACGGCGTTCCCGGCGCCGGCAAGATCATCGCGGCGCACGACAACCGGGTGGTGCGCGGCGAGGGCGACTTCGTCTACGCCGTCGACATCGACCCCAAGGCCGGGACGCAGTGGTACATCTACCGTCCGGGCAAGGTGCTGCGCTCGTACGACAGCAAGCAGTTGCTCGGCTACGAATTGCGTTATCTCGGCACTGCGCGCGTCGATCGCTTCGGCGAGGTGTCGCGCATGGAGATCACCTCGGCGCGCGAAGAGATCCTGCTCAACGACCTGCTGCTGCCGGCGCCGCGCGAGGAGCTCACCAATTACGTTCCACATGCGCCCGACAAGGCGATCGACGGGCGGATCATCGCGCTGGGTGACGATTCGCACGAGGTCGGTCGCGGCTCGCTGGTGACCCTCGACCGCGGACTCGCGGACGGCGTCGACGTCGGCACCGTGCTGGCGATCTATCATCCGACCCCGGTCATCGCCGATCCGCGCCCGACGCCGGCGGCGAACGTGTTCGAACGCTTCATGAGCGACCAGACGCGCGACATCCGGCCGCCGCAGCGCTACCTGAACATCCCGCCCGAGCGTTCGGGGCTGCTGCTGGTGTTCAAGGCTTTCGACAAGGTGGCGTACGGCATCGTGCTGAACGCGTCGGAGCCGGTGGTCACCGGCGACCTGACCCGCAAGCCCTAGGCGCAGCCTCTTCTCCCCGAGCCCCGGCGACGGCGATGCAGATCGACGCGCGCGTCGAGGCCTGGGCGTCGCTGCAGCACGTGCCGGGACTCTCGTCGCGTTCGCTGGTCGCGCTCCTCAAGGCGTTCGGCGGCCCGGCCGAGGTGCTGGGCGCGTCGCGGGCGAGCCTGTCGAAATTCGTCGCGCCGGAGCTCGCTGCGGCGCTCGCCCGCGGCGGCGATCGGGCAGAGGTCGAGCGTACGCTGTCGTGGGCGGGCAAGCCCGGGCACGCGCTGCTGGCCTGGGACGACCCGGCCTACCCGCCGGCGCTCTTGACCATCGTCGACCCGCCGCCGACGCTCTACTGCATCGGCGACAGCGGATACTTTTCGCGGCCGGCGGTGGCGATCGTCGGCAGCCGCAACGCGACGCCGCAGGGCCGCGAGAACGCGCACGCCTTCGCTGCCGCGCTGTCGGCGGCCGGCCTCACCATCGTCAGCGGTCTCGCCCAGGGCATCGACGCCGCGGCGCATCGCGGCGGTCTCGAAGGCAGCGGCAGCAGCATCGCGGTCATGGGCACCGGCATCGATCGCGTCTATCCGGCGGCCAACAAGGACCTCGCCCGCGAGCTCGCCGAGCGCGGTGCGCTGTTGTCGCAGTTCGCGCTGGGCGCGGCGCCGCTGCCCGGCAACTTTCCCCGCCGCAACCGCGTGCTCAGCGGGTTGGCGCGCGGCGTGCTGGTGGTCGAGGCGACGCCGGCGAGCGGCTCGCTGATCACCGCGCGCTTCGCCGTCGAGCAGGGCCGCGAGGTGTTCGCGATTCCCGGCTCGATCCACTCGCCGTTCTCGAAGGGCAGCCACCGCCTGATCAAGGACGGCGCCAAGCTGGTCGAGACCGCGCAGGACGTGCTCGAGGAGCTCGGCATCGCGCCGTCAGGCGACGCCGCGGGAGAGAAGGACAAGTTGGCGCTAGCCGGCACCGCCAGCGGCGCCGCCGCCCGGTTGCTCGCGGCGCTCGGCCACGATCCGGCCGGCGTCGACCTGCTGGTCGAGCGCACCGGGCTGGCCGCGCACGAGATCGCGGTGCTGCTGGTCGAGCTCGAGCTCGCCGGTCAGGTCCGGGAGCTTCCGGGGGGAACGTTCGAGCGCGTTATGTGATACATAGGCGTCCCACGCCGGACCCGACTTGCCTGCGCCGCAGTCCTTGCTATCATCGGCGTCCTTTTTTGCGCGCCACCCCGATCCAACGATGGCCAAGAGCCTGATCATCGCCGAGAAACCGTCCGTCGCCGCCGACGTGGCGCGCGCGCTGGGCGGCTTCGCGCGGCACGACGACTACTTCGAGAGCACGCGCTACGTGCTCTCGTCGGCGATCGGCCACCTGCTCGAGATCGGGATGCCCGAGGACGAGGAGGTCAAGCGCGGCAAGTGGACCTTCGCCCACCTGCCGGCGATCCCGTCGAAATTCGCGCTGAAGCCGATCGAGAAATCGGAAGCGCGGTTGCGCCTGCTGCTCAAGCTCCTCAAGCGCAAGGACGTGACCGAGCTGGTCAACGCCTGCGACGCAGGTCGTGAAGGCGAGCTCATTTTCCGCAACATCGCCCAGTACGCGAAGACGTCCAAGCCGATTCGCCGCCTGTGGCTGCAATCGATGACGCCGGGCGCGATCCGCGATGCGTTCGACGGTTTGCGGAGCGACGCTGCGATGCGGCCGCTCGCCGACGCCGCGGTCTGCCGGTCGGAATCGGACTGGCTGGTCGGCATCAACGGCACGCGGGCGATGACCGCGTTCAACTCCAGGGCGGGCGGTTTCCAGCTCACGACCGTCGGCCGCGTGCAGACGCCGACGCTGGCGATCCTGGTCGAGCGTGAGGAGAAGATCCGCGCCTTCGTGCCGCGCACGTACTGGGAAGTGATCGGTACCTTCCGCGCGACGGGCGGCGGCTACGAGGGCCGCTGGTTCGACGAGAAATTCAGGAAGGCCGACGACGATCCCGACCGCCGCGCCGAGCGGCTCTGGGACGAGGCCCGCGCCCGCGGCATCGCCGAACGCTGCCAGGGCAAGCCCGGCACCGTCAGCGAGGAGAGCAAGCCGTCGAGCCAGATCGCGCCGCTGCTCTACGACCTGACCAGCCTGCAGCGCGAGGCCAACGGCCGCTTCGGCCTGTCGGCGCGGACGACCTTGTCGCTGGCCCAGGCGCTCTACGAGCGGCACAAGGTGCTGACCTATCCGCGCACCGATTCACGCGCCCTGCCCGAGGACTACCTGGCGACGGTCAAGGCGACGATGGAGTCGCTGCGCGAGAGCAACGCCTATGCGACGTTCGCCGGTCAGATCCTCAAGTCGAAATGGGTGAAGCCGAACCGCCGCATTTTCGACGACAGCAAGATCTCCGATCACTTCGCCATCATTCCGACGCTGCAGCGGCCGAAGAGCCTGTCGGAGCTGGAAGCGAAGCTCTATGACCTGGTGGTCAAGCGCTTCCTCGCCGTGTTCTATCCGGCGGCCGAATACCTGCTGAGCACCCGCATCACCCGCGTCGCCGGCGAGCCGTTTCGCACCGAGGGCAAGGTGCTGGTGTCGCCCGGCTGGCTCGCCGTCTACGGCAAGGAGGCGCAGAGCGACGATGCGACGCTGGCGGCGGTGCGCGACGGCGAGACGGTCGCGACCGAGGCGGTCAAGGTCGTCGCCAGCCAGACCCGCCCGCCGGCCCGCTTCAACGAGGCGACGCTGCTGTCGGCGATGGAAGGCGCCGGCAAGCTGATCGACGACGACGAGTTGCGCGAGGCGATGCGCGAAAAAGGCCTGGGCACGCCGGCCACGCGGGCGCAGATCATCGAAGGCCTGATCCAGGAAAAATACGTGCACCGCGAAGGACGCGAGCTCACGCCGACGGCAAAAGCGTTCTCGCTGCTCACCCTGCTGCACGGCCTCGGCGTGCCGGAACTGTTTTCGCCGGAGCTCACCGCCGAGTGGGAGTTCCGGCTGGCTCAAATCGAGCACGGCAAGCTCAAGCGCGAGCAGTTCATGCGCGACATCGTCAAGATGACACGGCACATCGTCGCGCAGGCGAAGAATTTCGAAAGCGACACCATCCCCGGAGACTTCGCGACCCTCGAGGCGCGCTGCCCGAAATGCGGCGGCGAGGTGCACGAAAAGTACAAGAAGTTCCAGTGTCAGTCGTGCGACTTCGGGCTGTGGAAGATCGTCGCCGGACGGCAGCTCGAGATCCCCGAAGCCGAAGCGCTCTTGACGACGCGCCAGGTCGGCCCGCTCGACGGATTCCGCAGCAAGGCCGGCCGGCCGTTCTCGGCAGCGCTCAAGCTCAATGGCGACAACGAAGTGCAGTTCGATTTCGGCAACGGCGGCGGCGATGCCGGCGAGACCGAAACGCCGGACTTCAGCGGCCAGGAACCGCTGGGGCCCTGCCCGAAGTGCGGCTCGCGCGTGTTCGAGCTGCCGGCGGCGTACGTGTGCGAGAAGGCGGTGGGCCCAAACAGGACCTGCGATTTCCGCTCGGGCAGAGTCATCCTGCAGCGGCCGATCGAGCGCGCCCAGATGCACAAGCTACTGTCGGACGGCAGGACCGATCTCTTGCAATTCGTGTCGGCGCGCACGCGCCGGCCGTTCGCCGCGTACCTGGTGCGGCAGCCCGACGGCAAGATCGGCTTCGAATTCGAGCCGCGCAAGGACGGCGCCGGCAAGACCGCGCGCAGCAACCGCGGCGCGTCGTCGCTGCGCGTGCTCGGCAAGCACCCGAAGGACAAGCAGCCGGTCGAGCTCCTCGCGGGCCGCTACGGGCCGTATGTGCGGCACGGCGGCGTCAACGCGACCGTCCCCGACCGCGACAAGGTCGATGCGCTGACGCTGGACGAGGCCGTCGCGCTGCTCGCTGCCAAGTCGGGCCGGAGCGTCGGCCCCGGGCGCGTCGTCGCAGCGGCGCGAAGCGCGAACGCGCCGGCGATCGCCAGGCCGGCCGGCAAGCCGCGGACGCGACGCGCGCCGCAGTCGCCGCCGCGAACCGCGACGCGCAAGCGGGCAAAGTGACGAAGCTGCGCATCGTCGTGGTCGGATCGCGTTACTTCGGCGCCGCCGCCTTGCCGCGCCTGAGGGCCGAAGGCGTCGATATCGTGCGCGTCCTGGTCCCCGCCGCCGACGATCGGCTGGGGATGGCTGCGACCGCGGCCGGACTCGACGTCGTGGTGCTCGACGATCCGAAGCTGGTGCCCGCTTCGGTCATTCCCGACGGCACCGATCTGATCGTCTCCGCGCACAGCCACGCCCGGGTGAGCAGCGAGGCGCTGGCGCGGGCGCGCCTCGGCGGCATCGGCTACCACCCGTCCTTGCTGCCGCGCCATCGCGGCATCGCCGCGGTCGAATGGACGATACGCGAGGGCGACCCGATCGCCGGCGGCACTATCTATCACCTGGCCGAGCGCATGGATGCCGGCGCGATCGCCGCGCAGGACTGGTGCTTCGTCAGGAAGGGCGAAACCGCGCGCGAGCTGTGGGAGCGCGCGCTGGCCCCGATGGGGCTCGAACTTCTGGCGCGCGTCATACGACACGCCGGGGCGCGCGGCGAGCTTCCGGCGAAGCCGCAGGACGAGCAGTTCGCGACCAAGGCGCCGGCGATTCGCGACGCGCCGTAAATTGGGTGCCGGCGGCGCGTTGCCGCAACCGGCATCAATTGCAAACGGTGCCAGGCGTAACGAAGACCTCGCGCGTGATCGCCTTGGTCTGGCTCACGCCGCTGACCACGTAGCTGAAATCGGCTGAATTGCCGCTGCCGAACACCAGCTGTGCGCTGCCTACGGAGAGGCCAGTCGGTCCACCGGGGCTGCCCAGCGGAGAGAACGGCACTGCATTGAACGCCGGCCCGCTCGTCAGTCGAAACAATTGCGTCGCGACATAGGTATTCGGCGCCGTCCTCGCCGCCGTCGCGACCAGCCACATCGGTGTGCGATCGTGGTCGAACGTAAACCAGCTGAGGAAGATGTTGTCGCCTTGGTGCGTCAGGTTCACTCCCCAGCCGGCTTCCGATCCCGCCGGCGACGCCCACCACAGGTCGGTGTAGTTGGTCGCCAGGGCGAGGTTCACCTGCGCTCCGAACCTGCACACTGGCTGCGGACCGAACAATTGTCGCGTGATCGCCTTGGTCTGGCTGGCCGTCCCCGTTACAGTGTAGGTGAACATCGCATTGTTGGCGTCGGTAAAGGTCACCGTGGCAGTGCCACCTAAACCGCCGATGACGGCTCCGCCGGGACTCCCCAGCGGCGGAAACGGCACCGAGTCGAACGCCGGACCGGTGCCCTGGAACAGTTGGCCGGTGTAGCTGTTGGGCGCCGTCTTATTGGCCGTCATCACCAGCCACGTCGGTTTGCCGCTCAGGTCGTAGGTGTACCAAGACGCAAAAATCGTATCGCCCTGATGCGCGAAGTTGATGCCCCAGCCGGCTTCGGCCGGGTTGAACCACAGGCCTTGATAGTTGCGCGGCGCGCCGGCGAGGGCCTGCCCCGCCAGCACCGCCGCATGAGCATCGGCGATGCCCGCGCCGCACGTCGCCGTCGTGCACGTCGATCCGGCCGGAAACGGCTTGGCACTCGACACCAGCACTTGCTTCAATTGGTCAGCGCTGATATCCGGCGCGACTGACAATACCAGCGACAGGATGCCGGTAACGATCGGCGCCGAAAAACTGGTCCCGCTGTAATAGCCGAAGCCCGAGCCTTGCGGCACCGTCGTCCCGGTGTCGATCAGCACGACTTCTCCGGTGCCCTGTCCGATGATCGGCCGGTTGTTGCCTCCCGGTGCGCTGATCGTTATGCCTGCACCAAAGTTGGTGTACGTTGTTCTCGACCCGGTTGTGGTGGTGGCCGCCACCGCAATGACCCCTGGGCAATTGGCGGGTTCCGAATTGGAGACGTCCTCGGCGTCGTTGCCGGCCGCGGCGACGATCGCCTTGGTAACGCCGTTCGCCAGAGCGGCGGCGATGATGAGCTGTTCCGTCTGGGTACACGGTTCGTTGCCGCCGAGACTGAGATTGATGATGTGCGCAGGGTAAGGATTCGGCGGAACGCCCGGGACGCTCAATCCGGCCGCCCAGGCGATGCCATCGAGGATGTCCGAGACGAAGCCCCCGCACTTGCCCAACACGCGCACCGGCAGAATCTTCGCCGACCAGTTGATGCCGGCGGTCCACGCGTTGTCGTTGGTGTTGGCGGCGATAATGCCGGCAACGGCCTCGCCGTGCCAGCTGCTCGGCTCGGCGTCGCAGCCCATCCCGCTGAAGGCGCCGGCGATGTCCGCTGCCGTGACCCAGTCCCCGGGATCGGTGGCGTCGGGGTCGCGTCCGTTGCCGTCATTGGCGATGCGTACGTCGGAAATGAAATCGTAGCCGGGGAGGAACCGTCCGGCGAGATCGACGTGCGAGCCCGATCCCGTGTCGACGACCGCGACAATGGTGCTCGAAGTGCCGGTCGTTATGTCCCACGCGGCATAGATGCTGTCATTGGCCGCATCATTGCCCAGGTAGGGCTCCGCCAGGATGAATTCGTCGTTGGGCACCAGCCGCGGCTTCAGGAAATGGTCGCGTTCGACGTACTCGACACCGGGGTCGCTGGCGAGTGCCGATATTTCGGCCGCCGAAACCGCATGATCGGCAACCACAACTTCCGCACCCAGCGCCATCGTGCGCAGGTGCGCCAGCGCCACGCCCCGCGTTGCGCCAAGCAACGCGACACGGTCGGTTGCCGACAGGGTTGCCGTTTGCGCGCGTGCAGGCTTGAATTTGACGATAAGCCGTTGCCCGGCAAGGGCTTGCGCGTCGGCTTCCGCGGAGAGGGCCCCGGCAACTAGAGTCGACAGGGCTGCGAGGCCCCAGCACCAAACGGAGAGGGATGGCGCAATGCGCACGAGTCAGATATCGAGATTGCGCACGCCGAGCGCGTTGCCTTCGATGAACGCGCGCCGCGGCTCGACGTCCTCGCCCATCAGCGTGGTGAAGATCTCGTCGGAGGCGATGCCGTCCTCGATCTGGACCTTGAGCAGCCGCCGCACCGCGGGATCCATCGTCGTTTCCCAGAGCTGCTCGGGATTCATCTCGCCCAGCCCCTTGTAGCGCTGGATCGACACCGCGTTGCGGGCCTGGTCGAGCAGCCAGTCCAGCGCTTCTTTGAACGAGGCGACGGCCGCGCTCCTGTCGCCGCGTTGCACGCTCGCCCCCGGCCGAATCAACCCGCGCAACACTCCGGCCGCCGTCCTGATCTGCGCATAGTCGCCGCTGGCCAGGAAATCGGCGTCGAGCGACGTCGAGTGCGGCGTGCCGTGTCGGGTATGCACGATGATCAGTCGTCGCAGTTCGGCCTGCGCGTCGTAGCGCGCCTGGACGGTGATCGCGGGATCACCGATCGCCTGCTCGATCGCCGCGGCGCTGGCCGCCGCGGCCTCCTGGCTCGACAAGTCGAGCGGCAGGTCGGTCAGCATCGCGTGCAGTGCCGCCGGCTCGATCAGCCGCGCCACCCGGTCGATCACCGCTTCGGCCAGCAGGTACTGGCGGGCGACGTGCTCGAGGGCCTCGATCGACAGCGGCGGCAGATCGCTGCCGGGACGAAGCTCGGCGCCCTTGAGCGCGACCTTGAGCAGATGCTGCTTCAGGTCGTGATCGTCCTTCAGGTAGGTCTCTTCCTTGCCCTGCTTCGCCTTGTACAGCGGCGGCTGCGCGATGTAGATGTGGCCGCGCTCGACCAGGTCGAGCATCTGGCGATAAAAGAACGTCAACAGCAGCGTGCGGATGTGCGAGCCGTCGACGTCGGCGTCGGTCATGATGATGATGCGGTGATAGCGCAGCTTTTCGGCGTTGAACGCGTCCTTGTCGTCCTTCTCGCCGTTGGCGGCGCGGCCGAATCCGGTGCCGAGCGCGGTGATCAGGGTGACGATCTCCTGCGAGCTGATCAGCTTGTCGAACCGCGCCCGCTCGACGTTGAGGATCTTGCCGCGCAGCGGCAGGATCGCCTGGAACCTGCGGTCGCGCCCCTGTTTGGCCGAGCCGCCGGCCGAATCGCCCTCGACCAGGTACAGCTCGCACAGCGCCGGGTCGCGCTCCTGGCAGTCGGCGAGCTTGCCCGGCAGCCCCATGCCGTCGAGCACGCCCTTGCGCCGCGTCAGCTCGCGCGCCTTGCGGGCGGCTTCGCGCGCCCGCGCCGCCTCGATGATCTTGCTGCAGATGATCCTGGCGTCGGTCGGGTTCTCCAGCAGGAACTCGTTCAGCTTGCTGCCGACGATCTCCTGCACCAGCGGCTGCACTTCGGAGGAAACCAGCTTGTCCTTGGTCTGCGACGAGAACTTCGGCTCCGGCACCTTGACCGACAGCACGCAGGTCAGCCCCTCGCGCATGTCGTCTCCGGTGGTCTCGACCTTGGCCTTCTTGGCCAGCTCCTCCTTTTCGATGTAGCCGTTCAGCGTGCGAGTCATCGCCTGCCGCAAGCCGGTCAGGTGCGTACCGCCGTCGCGCTGCGGGATGTTGTTGGTAAAGCACTGCACCGATTCGGCGTACGAATCGTTCCACTGCATCGCCACCTCGACGACGACGCCGTCCTTGTCGCCGACCGCGTGGAACACCTTCGGATGCAGCACGTTCTTGCTGCGGTTCATGTATTCGACGAAGCCCTTGACTCCGCCGGTGAAGGCGAAATTCTCGGACTTGCCGTCGCGCTGATCGACCAGCTCGATCTTGACGCCGTGATTCAGGAACGACAGCTCGCGCAGCCGCCGGGCCAGGATGTCGTAGTGGAACTCGATGTGGTCGAAGGTCGTCGCCGCGGCCATGAAGTGGACTTCGGTGCCGCGGCGCTCGGTCGGCCCGACGATCGCCAGCGGCGCCAGCGGGACGCCGTCGCGGAATTCCATCTGATGCGCCTTGCCGTCGCGCCAGATGCGAAGCTTGAGCCACGCCGACAGCGCGTTGACCACCGACACGCCGACGCCGTGCAGGCCGCCGGCGACCTTGTACGAGTTCTGGTCGAATTTGCCGCCGGCGTGCAGTTCGGTCATCACGATCTCGGCCGCCGAGCGCTTGAGCTCGTCGTCTTCCTTGATGTCGGTCGGGATGCCGCGACCGTTGTCGAGCACCGAGATCGAGTTGTCGGCGTGGATGACGACCTTGATGTCGTCGCAGTAGCCGGCCAGCGCCTCGTCGATCGCGTTGTCGAGCACCTCGAACACCATGTGGTGCAGACCGGTCCCGTCGGAGGTGTCGCCGATGTACATGCCCGGGCGCTTGCGCACCGCCTCGAGACCCTTCAGCACCTGGATGCTGCTGGAATCGTAGTCGCTGCCGTTGTCGGTGGGCTTGGGATTGGCTTGGGTCATTCGTTCGTTTCTCGCTTGTCGCCACCCTTCAAAAACGCCGACGCCGACTGGAGTCGGCGCCGCGGGTGACCTCGGTGAGGCTCTGCCGCGTCAGATGCGCATCGGCATCACGACATACTTGTAGTCGGTCCTTTCCGGCATCGTGACCAGCGCGCTCGAGTTGGCGTCGCCGAACGCCAGCGTCACCTTGTCGCTGCCGAGGTTGTGCAGGACATCGAGCAGATAGGTGATGTTGAAACCGATGTCGAGCGCTTCGCCCTGGTACCCGACCTCGAGCTCTTCCTCCGCTTCTTCCTGCTCGCTGTTGGTACAGATGATCCTGAGCTGTCCGCTGCCCAGGACCAGCCGCACGCCGCGGAACTTCTCGTTCGACAGGATCGCCGCGCGCTGCAATGCCTGCAGCAGTTCGGCGCGGGTCAGCTCGATCTGCTTGCCGTGGCCAACGGGAATCACGCGGTTGTAATCGGGAAACTTGCCATCGACGACCTTGCTCACCAGCTCGATGCTGCCGAAGCGGAAGCGGACCTGGTTGGCCAGAAGGTCGATCCGCACGTCGGCATCGCTGTCTTCGAGCAGCTTGCCCAGCTCGAGCACGGTCTTGCGCGGCAGGATCACCTCCTGCCGCGTATAGTCGCCGTCGACCGCGAGGCTGGCGAACGACAGCCGGTGGCCGTCGGTGGCGACCGCCTGCAGCGAGCCCTTGTCGATGACCAGCAGCATGCCGTTCAGGTAGTAGCGGATGTCCTGTTGCGCCATGGCGAACTCGGCCAGCTTCAGCAGGGCGCGGAACTGTCGCTGCGGGAGCGCGATCGTCTGCTGTTTTTCCTGGGCGACGCTGATCCTCGGGTAGTCGGCCGCCGGCAGCGTCTGCAGGTTGAAGCGCGAGCGCGCGGCGCGCACGGTCATCTTGCCGGCGGTGGTATCGATATTGACGGTGGCATCGTCGGGCAACGCACGCAGCAGATCCTGCAGCTTGCGCGCAGCGACGGTCACCGCCTGGTCCTGCTTTCCCGAGAGCTCGCTGTGCGCGGTGATCTGCATCTCGAGATCGGTCGCCGTGACGAACAGGCGGCCGTCTTTCTGCTCGAGCAGCACGTTGGCCAGTATCGGCAGCGTGTGCCTGCGCTCGACGATGCCGGACACCGCCTGCAGCGGCTTGAGCAACGCATCCCTGGGGGTCTGCTTTAGTTGCATTGTTTGAACTCAATAGCAGCTAATAGGCGCTCGCCTCGATCCGGTACAACTGCGAAAAACTCAATGCGCGCCGGAACTTCGTACCGGGGAAAAACCGGGAAAAACCGTGCGCCGGGGGTGGACGCTTTGGGGGCAAAATGAGGCGGATCGGACCGGGCGGGTTAATCAACAAATTATAGACCTGTTCAGGCCCGATTCCTACCGTTTTCCTGCTGCTCGGGCCCTCTAGTCGCGCAGCACCTGCAGCAGGAAATTGAAGTCGTGCGTCATCGCCGGCAGCGAATCGCGCAGCTTGGCGATCTGGCGGCAGGCGTGCAGTACGGTGGTATGGTCCCGGCCGCCGAAATTGCTGCCGATCTCGGGCAGCGAGAGCTGGGTCAGCTCCTTGGCCAGCGCCATCGCCACCTGGCGCGGACGCGCCACGGCACGCGAGCGCTTCTTCGAGTGCATGTCGGAAATGCGGATCTTGTAGTAGTCGGCGACGGTCTTCTGGATGTTCTCGATGCTGATCTGCTTGTTCTGGACCGCGAGCAGATCCTTGAGCGCTTCCTTGGCCACCGACAGCGTGATCTCCTGCTTGTGGAAGCTGGTGTAGGCGAGGATGCGCTTGAGCGCCCCCTCGAGCTCGCGCACGTTGGAGCGGATCTGCTTGGCGATGAAGAAGGCGACCTGCTCGTCGAGCTTCATCCCGGTCTGGGCCGCCTTCGACAGCAGGATCGCCACGCGCATCTCGAGCTCCGGCGGCTCGAGCGCGACGGTCAGGCCCCAGCCGAAGCGGGAAATCAGCCGCTCCTCGATGCCGGAAATCTCCTTCGGGTAGGTGTCGCAGGTGATGACTACCTGCTTGCGCGCTTCGATCAGGGTGTTGAACAGGTAGAAGAACTCCTCCTGCGTCCGGCTCTTGTTGTTGAAGAACTGGATGTCGTCGATCAGCAGCAGGTCCAGGGTGCGGTAGTAGCGCTTGAAATCGTCGAACGCTTTGTGCTGGTAGGCGCGCACGACGTCCGACACGTAGGTCTCGGCGTGGATGTAGCGGATGCGCGCGGTCGGATCGTTGCCGAGGATCTGGTTGCCGATGGCCTGGATCAGATGCGTCTTGCCGAGGCCGACGCCGCCGTAGACGAACAGCGGGTTGTACGAGGTTGGGTTGTCGGCGACCTGGATCCCGGCCGCGCGAGCGAGCTGGTTGGCCTTCCCGGCGACGAAGGTGGCGAAGGTGAAGCCCGGATTGATGCTCGCCTGTTCGCCGCGGCGAGCCGCGGCCGTGCCGGGGTCGGGCGACGCGCTGATCGCCGCCGGAGCGGATGCGCGATCGGGGCCTTCGGCCACGATCAGGCCCAGGCGTACCGGATGACCGACCGCGACCGCCGCCAGCTCCTCGATGCGGCCGGCGAAACGCTCCTTGACCCACTGCAGGACGAAGCGGTTGGGCGCCAGGAGCCGCAGGTCGTCGCCGGCGACCTCGAGCCGCAACGGACGAATCCAGGTGTTGAACTGCTGCTGGGTCAGTTCATGCTGGAACGAATCCAGGCAGGCCTGCCAGAATGCGGGCGTCGACATCGGGCGCGTGGGGAGTGGCGCGTGCAAAAAAGAGCGGGCTCCGTATGGCGCCCGTTGCGAGCCCATTGTACGCGCACGTCGCGAAGTTATCCACAGCGTTCGCGCCGCCGCGCGCGCCTCGCCGCGAAGCGCCTTGACACGCCGTTGTGCAAGACGCTCTAATGCAAGGCTTTTTCGAAACGAAAGCGGATCATGAAGCGCACCTACCAGCCGTCGGTCATCCGGCGCAAGCGGACCCACGGCTTTCGTGCCCGCATGAAGAGCATCGGCGGGCGCAAAGTCCTCCGGTCGCGGCGCGCCAAGGGTCGCGCCCGGCTCGCTGTCTAGTTTCAGCGATAGGCTCGAGTCGACGTCATCGATTGCGCGGCGCCGCGGCGTTTGCGAGGCTGTTCCGCCAGGGTCAGCGCACCGATGCCGAACACCTGCAGCTGCTGGCCGCGCCCGCCGCGACCGCCGTCGGCCGGGTCGGCTACGTGATCGGCAAGCAGCAGCTCGGCCTCGCCGTCGACCGCAACCGGCTGCGCCGCCTGCTTCGTGAAGCGGTCCGGCAACGCCGGCCGGCGCTCGACGCTTTCGATATCGTGCTGCGCCTGGCTCGCCGCTGCCGGCCGGAGCGATTGAACGCCGCCGGCGGCGAGGCCGGGAGGCTGCTGGACGCGCTGCTCGAACCGCGCCGACGATGAAAACGCTGCTGCTCGCGCTCTTGCGCGTCTACCAGTTTGCGCTGCGGCCGTTGCTGGGCGCGCACTGCCGGTTCTACCCCAGCTGCTCGGAGTACGCCCGCGCGGCGATCGAGCAGCACGGCGCCGCGCGCGGCGCCTGGCTGACGGTGCGTCGCCTGGCGCGCTGCCACCCGTATCACCCCGGGGGCTACGACCCGGTCCCAGGCACCTGCAGGCAACATCGGCTCGACCCGTAAATGGACACGCAACGCCTGATCCTTTTCGTCATCTTTTCTTTTTCCGCGCTGTTTCTCTGGGAGGCGTGGCAGCGCGAGCATGCTCCGCCACCGCCGGTGACACAGGCGGCGCCGGGCAAGGCGGCCGAGTCGCCACTGCCCGCGTCGGCGCCGGGCGTCGCGGCAGGCGCCAATCCGAACGCGACGTC
>DATEFZ010000306.1:0-11997 GCA_035280325.1 Casimicrobiaceae bacterium | reverse complement strand
GAGCCTCGCGTCGGGCGAGCGCAAGGGGATCTTCCTCGGCAACTTCGCGCAGCATCACCCGCGGGCGAGCGAGCTGCACGCGCTGGCGTCGTCGCTGGCGCGCTCGACCGGCTCGACGCTGGGCTTCCTGACCGAAGCGGCGAACTCGGTCGGCGGCTGGATCGCGCAAGCCCGTCCGCTGCGCTCGGGCCTCACCGCGCAGGCGATGCTCGCTTCGCCGCGCAAGGCCTATCTGCTGCTGCACGCCGAGGCCGATTGTGATCTCGCCGATCCGGTCGCGGCGTCCGCCGCGCTCGATCGCGCCGAGTGCGTGGTCGCGCTGACCGCGTTTCGCTCCGGCGCCGCCGCGCATGCTGATATCGTGCTGCCGGTCACGCCGTTTTCCGAGACCGCCGGCACCTTCATCAACTGCGAAGGGCGCGCGCAGGCGTTCAGCGGCGTCGCGCCTCCGGCCGGCGAGGCGCGCCCGGCCTGGAAGGTGCTGCGCGTGCTCGGTTCGCTGCTCGAGCTGCCGGGCTTCGCGCAGCAGAATATCGACGAGGTTCGCCGCGAGCTCCCGGCCGCCGAGGCGATCGCGTCCGCGCTGTCGAATGCGACCGACCGTCCGATCGTCGCGCCGACTGTCGTGGTCGACCGGCCCGAGCGGGTGGCCGACGTGCCGATGTACTTTGCCGACCCGCTGGTGCGGCGCGCCAGCGCGCTGCAGAAGACCCGCGCCGCGAAGCCGCCGGCGGCGCGCGTAAACCCCGCGATGCTGTCGCGCCTGAAGCTGGCCGACGGCGACGCGGTCCGGGTCAGCGGCGGCGCCGGCCATGCCGTGCTGAAGATCGCCGTCGACGCCGGTGTCGCCGACGGCTGCGTGCGGATCGCCGCCGCGCATTCGTCGACCGCGGCGCTCGGCCCGATGTTCGGTCCGATCGCCGTCGAGGCGGCGCGATGAGGACGCCGGGATGAACGACTCGCTGGCACCTTTCGAGCATTTCTTCGGCCCGACCTGGCCGACGATATGGACGCTGGCCAAGATCGTCGCCATCGCGATCCCGCTGATTCTCGCGGTCGCCTACTTGACCTACGCCGAGCGCAAGGTGATCGGATGGATGCAGGTCCGCATCGGGCCGAACCGGGTCGGTCCGCTCGGCCTGCTGCAGCCGTTCGCCGACGTGCTGAAACTCGTGTTCAAGGAGATCATCGTTCCGGTCGGCGCCAACCGCGCGCTGTTCTACCTCGCGCCGCTGCTGTCGCTGGGGCCGGCGCTCGCGGCCTGGGCCGTGATCCCCTTCGCCGACGGCGTCGTGCTGTCGAACATCAACGCCGGCTTGCTGTACATCATGGCGATGACCTCGATCGGCATCTACGGGGTGATCCTCGCCGGCTGGGCATCGAACTCCAAGTACGCCTTCCTCGGTTGCCTGCGCTCGGCGGCGCAGATCGTGAGCTACGAGATTTCGATGGGCTTCGCGCTGGTCGGCGTGCTGATGGCCGCATCGAGCCTCAACATCAGCGACATCGTGCGCGGCCAGTCCGGAGGCTTTTGGCACTGGTACATGCTGCCGCTGCTGCCGCTGTTCGTAGTCTATTTTGTGTCGGGCATCGCCGAGACCAATCGCCATCCGTTCGACGTCGCCGAGGGCGAGTCGGAGATCGTCGCCGGCTTCCACGTCGAGTATTCGGGCGTCACCTTCGCGGTGTTCTTCCTCGCCGAGTACATGAACATGATTTTGATCTCGGCGCTGGCGTCGGTCATGTTCCTCGGCGGCTGGCTGGCGCCGGTCCCGGCGCTGAACGAGCTCGCGATCGCCGGCGTGCGCCCGCTCGGCGACGGCTTCCTCTGGCTGTTCGTCAAGATCTGCGCGATGCTCTTCATCTTCCTCTGGATCCGCGCCACCTTCCCGCGCTACCGCTACGACCAGATCATGCGGCTGGGCTGGAAGGTGTTCATCCCGGTGACGCTGGTCTGGATCGTCTTCCTCGGCGCGATGATGCAGACGCGCTGGGCCTACCTCTTCCACTAGGGGCATCGCGATGCTGCGCCGCGTTCGTGACTTCTTCGACGCTTTTCTGCTGCTCGAGCTGTGGAAGGGCCTCGGCGTGACGCTGGCCAACATGTTCCGGCGCAAGGTCACCGTCCAGTTCCCGGAGGAGAAGACGCCGATGAGCCCGCGCTTCCGCGGCCTGCACGCGCTGCGCCGGTATCCGAACGGCGAAGAGCGCTGCATCGCCTGCAAGCTGTGCGAGGCGGTCTGCCCGGCGCTGGCGATCACCATCGAGTCGGAGGAGCGCGACGACGGCACGCGTCGCACGACGCGCTACGACATCGACCTCACCAAGTGCATCTTCTGCGGATTCTGCGAGGAGTCGTGCCCGGTCGACTCGATCGTCGAGACGCGAATCCTCGAATATCACGGCGAGAAGCGCGGCGACCTGATCTACACCAAGGAGATGCTGCTCGCAGTCGGCGACCGCTACGAGGCGCAGATCGCGGCCGACCGCGCCGCGGACGCGAAGTACCGGTAGACGAGCCCATGCGATGAACGTTGCCTCGGTCGTCTTCTACGCCTTCGCGGCGATCCTGATCTTTGCCGCGCTGCGCGTGATCAGCAGCAGCAATCCGGTGCACTCGGCGCTGTGGCTGGTGCTGTCGTTTTTCAGCGCGGCCGGCTTGTGGCTCTTGCTGCAGGCCGAGTTTCTCGCCATCGCCCTGGTGCTGGTCTACGTCGGCGCGGTGATGGTGCTGTTCCTGTTCGTCGTGATGATGCTCGACGTGAATTTCGCCCGGATGCGCGAGCGCTTCCGGAGTTATCTCCCGGTGGGCGCCACCGTCGGCATCCTGATCCTGGCCGAGATGGCGCTGGCGCTGATCGGCGCGCACGGGCGCCCGGGCGGCGCAGCAGCGCAGGCGGCGCCGGCCGGCTACAGCAATACGCGCGCTCTGGGAATGCTGCTGTACACCGACTACGCGTATCCGTTCGAAATCGCAGCGGTCATCCTGCTCGTCGCGATCATCGCCGCCATCGCCCTGACTCACCGCACCCGGCGCGAGAGGAAACGCCAGGAGCCATCGCTTCAGGTCAAGGTTCGGCGCAGCGACCGGCTGCGCGTGCTGGATATGCCGCCGGAACCGCCGGCGACCGAGACCGGCAAGCAGACTTGACACCGTCGTAAGCACAACGGCGTCGGCCGCCACCTCCGGCGTCCGGCATTCGGGAGGAAGAGCTTGTCGTTTCCCTGGCAACCGACACTGACGCACTACCTGGTGCTCGGCGCGATATTGTTCGCGATCAGCGTGATCGGCATCTTCCTCAACCGGCGCAATGTGCTGCTGATGCTGATGGCGATCGAGCTGATGCTGCTTGCCGTCAACCTCAATTTCGTCGCTTTCTCGAACTACCTGAACGATCCAGCCGGGCAGATCTTCGTCTTCTTCATCCTCACAGTGGCGGCCGCCGAATCGGCGATCGGTCTCGCGATCCTGGTGCTCGCCTTCCGTACGCTGCGCTCGATCGACGTCGAGGACCTGGCGAGCCTGAGGCACTAGCCGGCGCGATGACCGTGATGACCATGCGGGACGTCTATCTGCTGATACCGCTGGCGCCGCTGGCGGCGGCGATCGTCGTCGGGCTCTGGGGGCCGAAGCTCGGGCGGTCGCCGTCGCACTGGCTGTGCATCCTCGGAGTCGCGGTCTCGACCGCCGTATCGGCCTGGGTGCTGAAAGACGTCCTCGCCGGACACACCTTCAACGGCGACGTCTACACCTGGATGACATCGGGCGGCATCAAGTTCGCGATCGGCTTCCTGATCGACCCGCTGACGGCGCTGATGATCACCGTCGTCTCGTTCGTCTCGCTGATGGTGCACGTCTACACCATCGGCTACATGGCCGACGACCCCGGCTACACGCGCTTCTTCGCGTATATCTCGCTGTTCACCTTCAGCATGCTGATGCTGGTGATGGCCAACAACTTCCTGCAACTCTTCTTCGGGTGGGAAGCGGTCGGCCTGGTGTCGTACCTGCTGATCGGGTTCTGGTTCACGCGGCCGACCGCGATCTACGCCAGCCTGAAGGCTTTTATGGCCAACCGCGTCGGCGACTTCGGCTTCGTCCTCGGCCTCGGCCTGATCGTCGCGTACTTCGGTTCGCTCGACTACACGACGGTGTTCGCCGCCGCGCCCAACGCCGCCGGCGTCACCCTCGATCTGGTCGGCAACCGCCACTGGTCGGTGCTGACGGCGATCTGCATCGGGCTCTTCGTCGGCGCGATGGGCAAGAGCGCGCAGGTGCCGCTGCACGTCTGGCTGCCCGACTCGATGGAAGGCCCGACGCCGATCTCGGCGCTGATCCACGCCGCCACGATGGTGACCGCCGGCATTTTCATGGTGGCGCGCATGAGCCCGCTGTTCGAGCTGTCCGAGACGGCGCTGTCGATGGTCACCATCATCGGTGCCACGACCGCGCTGTTCATGGCCTTCCTCGGCATCGTCCAGAACGACATCAAGCGCGTCATCGCCTATTCGACGCTGTCGCAGCTCGGCTACATGACCGTGGCGCTCGGCGTGTCGGCCTACTCGGCCGCCATCTTCCACCTGATGACGCACGCGTTTTTCAAGGCCCTGCTGTTCCTCGCCGCCGGCTCGGTCATCGTCGCGCTGCACCACGAGCAGGACCTGCGCCGGATGGGCGGGCTCAGGAAGTACATGCCGATCACCTACTGGACGATGGTCATCGGCTCGCTGGCGCTGGCCGGCATCCCGCCGTTTGCCGGATTCTTCTCCAAGGACGCGATCATCGACGCGGTCGGCCTGTCGACGGTGACCGGCCACACCTACGCGCGAATCGCGCTGACGCTGGGCGTGTTCGTCACCGCGCTGTACAGCTTCCGGCTGCTGTTCATTGCGTTCCATGGCGACGAGCACTTCGCCGGCGGACACGCCGCGACCGCCGGCCGGGCGGTGCACGAGGAGCCCGGGCACGACGCCGGTCACGGCGAACCGCCACGCGAGAGTCCGTGGGTGATTACCGTGCCGCTGATCCTGCTCGCGATCCCTTCCGTCTACGCCGGATGGGCCTACGTGCAGCCGGTGCTGTTCGGCGGGTTCTTCGGCCATTCGATCGTCGTCACCGCGCAGCATCCCGCCATGGCCGGCCTGGGCGAGGAGTGGCACGGCGCCGTTTCGTTCATCGAGCACGGCCTGCTCGGCGCGCCTTTCTGGCTGGCGATTGCAGGCATCGTCACCGCGTGGTGGCTCTACGTCGCGCGCCGCGATCTGCCGGCGAAAATCGAGGCCCGCACCCGCGCGCTGTACGCGCTGCTTGCCAACAACTACTACATCGATCGTTTCAACGACTGGTTCTTCGCCGGCGGCTTCCGCGAGGTCGGCCGGTTGGCCTCCGACACCGGCGACCGCTCGATCATCGACGGTTTTTTCGTCAACGGCAGCGCCCGTGTAGTCGGCGCAGCGTCGGCGGCGCTGCGCCTGATCCAGTCGGGGTACATGTACCTGTACGCGTTCGCGATGATCCTGGGCGTGTTCATCGCGCTCTTCTGGTGGGTCGTGCTGAGAGTCGCCTGATGCTCCCGTATCTGAGCCTGGCGATCTGGGTCCCGATCGTCGCCGGCCTGCTGGTGCTCGCCGTCAGCCGCGACGCCGATGCCGTCGCCGCGCGCTGGCTGGCGCTGGTCGGCGCCGTCGCCGGCTTCGCCGTGACCGTCCCGCTGTACGTGCATTTCACGCTCGGCACGCCCGAGATGCAGTTCGTCGAGGCGGTCGAATGGATACCGCGCTTCAACGTCAACTACCTGCTCGGCATCGACGGCATTTCGCTGCTGTTCGTGCTGCTCAACAGCTTCGTCACGGTGCTGGTGGTCTGGGCCGGCTGGGTGGTCATCGAGCGGCGGGTCGCGCAGTACATGGCCGCGTTCCTGATCATGTCGGGGCTGATCAACGGCGTGTTCTCGTCGCTCGACGGCGTGCTGTTCTACGTCTTCTTCGAGTCGATGCTGATCCCGATGTATCTGATCATCGGCATCTGGGGCGGCCCCAACCGCGTCTACGCCGCGATCAAGTTCTTCCTGTACACGCTGCTCGGCTCGTTCCTGATGCTGGTCGCATTCATCTACCTGTACTCGGTCAGCGGCGGCAGCTTTTCGATCCTCGAGTGGTACCAGCTTCCATTGTCGTTGAAGACGCAGGTACTGCTGTTCGTCGCCTTCTTCCTGGCTTTCGCCGTCAAGGTGCCGATGTGGCCGGTGCACACCTGGCTGCCCGACGCGCACGTCGAGGCGCCGACCGGCGGCTCGGTGGTGCTGGCGGCGCTGACGCTGAAAGTCGGCGCCTACGGCTTCGTCCGCTTCATCCTGCCGATACTTCCCGACGCCAGCCATTACCTCGCCGGCTTCGTCATCACCCTGTCGCTGATCGCGGTCGTCTACATCGGCTTCGTCGCGCTGGTCCAGGCCGACATGAAGCGGCTGATCGCCTATTCGTCGATCTCGCACATGGGCTTCGTCACGCTCGGCTTCTTCCTGTTCAGCCAGCTTGGCGTCGAAGGCGGCCTCGCCCAGATGATCTCGCACGGCTTCGTATCGGCCGCCCTGTTCCTCTGCGTCGGCGTGCTGTACGACCGCATGCACAGCCGGCAGATCGCCGACTACGGCGGCGTCGTCAACACGATGCCGACCTTCGCCGCGCTGGCGATGCTGTTCGCGATGGCGAATTCGGGCCTGCCGGGGACCAGCGGATTCGTCGGCGAGTTCATGGTGATCCTGGCCGCGGTCAAGGCGCAGTTCTGGATCGGCTTCCTGGCCGCCGTGACGCTGATTCTAGGCGCCGCCTACACGCTCTGGATGTACAAACGCGTGTGGTTCGGCGAAGTCGTCGGCGCCCGCGTCGCGGCGCTGAAGGACGTGTCGCGCCGCGAGTTCTGGCTGCTCGCCACGCTGGCGCTGGCCGTGCTCGTCATGGGCGTCTACCCGAAACCGTTCACCGACGTCATGCACGCTTCGGTGACCCAGCTGCTGGCGCACGTCGCCAAGAGCAAGCTGTGACGCCGGTCGCCGCCGCCCCCGGTTTCGATTTCCTGCCCGCGCTGCCGGAGATGGCGCTCCTGGTCGCGGCGTGCGTGGTGCTGCTGGTCGACCTGGTCCTTCCCGAGACGCAGCGGCACTGGAGCTACTGGCTGACCCAGCTCGGCGTGCTCGTCACAGCATGGCTGACGATGGCGGTCTTCCACCAGGCGCCGGAGCAGACCTTCGGCCACACCTTCATCGCCGACGCCATGGCCGACGTGCTCCAGTTCCTGAGCTGCGTCACCGTGGTGCTGGTGCTCGCCTATTCGCGCACCTATCTGACCGAGCGCGGCCTGTTCCGCGCCGAGACCTTCACCCTGATGATGTTCGCGCTGCTGGGCATGATGGTGATGATCTCGGCCGCCAGCTTCCTGACGCTGTACCTGGGTCTGGAGCTGATGTCGCTGTCGCTGTACGCGATGATCGCGCTGCAGCGCGATTCGCGCGTCGCGGTCGAGGCGGCGATGAAGTATTTCGTCCTCGGCGCGCTCGCCTCGGGCCTGCTGCTCTACGGCCTGTCGATGATCTACGGCGCCACGGGGACGCTCGACATCGCCCGCGTCGCGACCACCGTGTTCGCCGGCGGCGTCAGCAAGACCTTGCTGGCGTTCGGCCTGGTATTCGTGGTGTCGGCGATCGCTTTCAAGCTCGGTGCAGTGCCCTACCATATGTGGCTGCCCGACGTGTACCAGGGGGCGCCGACGGCGATGACGCTGTTCGTCGGGTCCGCGCCGAAACTTGCCGCGTTCGCCTTCATGACGCGGCTGCTGGTCGGCGCGCTGGCGACGATGGCGTTCGACTGGCAGGGAATGCTGCTGATCTTGTCGCTTCTGTCGATGATCGCCGGCAACCTGATCGCGATCGCGCAGAGCAACATCAAGCGGATGCTGGCGTATTCGACCATCGCCAACATCGGCTACATGCTGATGGGCTTCCTCGCCGCCAACATCAACGGCTACAGCGCGGCGATGTTCTACGTGATCACCTACGTGCTGACCACGCTGGTCAGCTTCGGCATGATCATGCTGCTGTCGCGCGCCGGCTTCGAGGCCGAGCAGCTCGACGATTTCAAGGGCTTGAACCAGCGCAGCCCCTGGTACGCGTTCCTGATGCTGCTGGCGATGTTCTCGCTGGCCGGGGTCCCGCCGACGGTCGGCTTCTACGCCAAGTTCGCGGTGATCGAGGCCGCGGTCGACGTGGGGCTGGTCTGGCTGGCGGTGGTCGCGGTGCTGGCGGCGCTGGTGGGCGCGTACTACTACCTGCGCGTGGTCAAGCTCATGTACTTCGACGATCCGGTCGACGGCGCACCGCTCGGGTCGCGGCGCGATGCGCGGGTGCTGCTTTCGCTCAACGGACTGGCGCTCTTGCTGCTCGGCATATTCCCGCAGTGGCTGCTCGGCATGTGCGTGGTCGCGCTGACGCGGTCGTACTGATCTCGCCGGCCTGCTAAGATCGCGTCACTTCGAGGCACCATGCGCGTCGGTTTTTTCGTCACTTGCCTGGTCGACCTGATGCGCCCAACGATCGGGTTCGCGGCGATCAGGCTGCTCGAATCGGGCGGCGCCCAGGTCTTCGTGCCGCCGGCGCAGACCTGCTGCGGCCAGCCCGGATACAACTCCGGCGATCGCACAGGGGCGATCGCGCTGGCCGCCAGAGTGCTCGACCAGTTCGAAGGCTGCGACTATCTGGTCGCGCCTTCCGGATCGTGCAGCGGCATGATCAAGACGCACTATGGCGACCTGTTTCGCGATCATCCGGCGCAGCTTGCGCGCGCCGAAGCGCTTGCCGGGAGGACCTACGAGCTGACCGATTTCCTGGTCAACGTGCTCAGGCTCGCCAAGGTCCCGGGCCGCTTCGCCGGGACCGTCACCTACCACGACTGCTGCGCCGGGCTGCGCGAGATGGGCGTCAAGGAACAGCCGCGCGCGCTGCTGGCAACGATGCCGGACGTCACGCTCGACGAAATGACCGAATGCGAGACCTGCTGCGGCTTCGGCGGCACGTTCGCGATCAAGTACGGCGAGATCTCGACCCGGCTCGCCGACAACAAGTGCGAGCACATCGAGGCATCCGGCGCCGACGCGGTCGTGCTGGGCGACCTGGGCTGCATGCTCAATATCGAGGGCAGGCTGCGCCGGCGCGGCGATCGCAGCACCCGCGTGCTGCACATCGCCGAGCTGCTGGCCGGCGAATAGCAGGAGATCGGAAGCCCCATGCAAGTCGCCTCGATGCATTTCAAGGAGCTGGCGCACGACAACATGGGCAACGCCCAGCTGCAGCGCAACCTGCAGAAGATCAAGGGCAAGTTCGTCGCCAAGCGGCGGCAGTCGCTGGCCGAGCTCGACGATTTCGAGGGCACGCGCGAAGCCGGACGCGCAATCCGGCAGCGCGCGCTGGACAATCTGGACGTCTGGCTCGAGATGTTCGAGAAGAACGCCGCCGCGCGCGGCGCGACGGTGCTCTGGGCCGAGACTCCAGACGACGTCAACCGCCACGTGCTGGCGATCGCCGAGCGTCACGGCGTCGGCAAGATCATCAAGTCCAAGTCGATGGTCAGCGAGGAATCGGCGCTCGACCGCGCGATCGAGGCGTCGGGCAGGCAGGTGGTCGAGACCGACCTCGGCGAATACATCCTGCAGATCAACGACTACGAGCCGCCGTCGCACATCATCGGGCCGGCGCTGCACAAGAGCAAGGAAGAGGTGTCGGACCTGTTTGCCAAGGTGCACGGCGGCGGCCGGAAGACCGAGATCAACGAGCTGTGCCTGGAGGCGCGCCAGGTGCTGCGAACGCACTATCTGAGCGCCGAAATGGGCATTTCGGGCGGCAATTTCTTCATCGCCGAATCGGGCTCGGTGGTGCTGGTGACCAACGAGGGCAACGCCACACTGACGACGACGCTGCCAGACGTGCACGTGGCGATCTCAGGCATCGAGAAGGTCGTGCCGACGCTCGAGGACGTGGCGACGCTGATGCGGCTCTTGCCGCGCTCGGCGACCGGCCAGTCGATCGCCAACTACGTCGACATCCTCACCGGGACCCGCGGCGAAGGCGAGCTCCACGGCGCGCGGCACATGTACTTCATCCTGGTCGACGCCGGCCGCAGCGCGATACTCGGCGGCGAGGTGAACGAAGCGCTGCGCTGCATCCGCTGTGGCGCATGCATGAACCACTGCCCGGTCTACCAGAACATCGGCGGCCATTCCTACGGCTGGGTCTATCCCGGGCCGATCGGGTCGATCCTGACGCCGTCGTACGTCGGCCTCGCCAACGCGCTCGACCTGCCGCAGGCGTCGACCTTGTGCAACCAGTGCGGCGTCGTCTGCCCGGTGAAGATTCCTCTGCCGGACCTGTTGCGCAAGCTCCGCGAGCAGCAGTTCGCGCAAGGGCTGCGGCCGTGGCGCGAGCGCGCCGGATTGCGCGCCTGGTCGTGGCTCGCGTCGCGGCCGCGGCTGTTCGCCGTCGCGGCGCGCATCGGCGTTCGTTGGCTCTCCCGGATCGCCGGCGTCGACCGGATGATCCGCCGCCTGCCGCTCGGCAGCGGCTGGACCGACGGCCGCGACATGCCGGCGCCGGCGGGCCGGACCTTCCGCGACCTGTACTCGGCGCGCAAAGCCGACGGAGACCGACGATGAACGCACCACGCGACGCGGCCAAGACGACGCCAGGGATCAGCCGGCGCGGCGAGGGCCTGGGCACCGAGAACGCGTTCGTCGTGCTCGCGGAGGTGAACGCGCTGGCCAGACAGGGGCGCGACATCGTGTCGTTCTGCATCGGCCAGCCCGACTTTCCGACGCCGGTCAACATCCAGGATGCCGCGGTGGCGGCGATCCGCGCCGGCAAGCACGGTTACACGCCATCGGCCGGCATCGACGAGCTGCGAGCGGCGGCGGCGCGCGATATCGGACGCCGGCGCGGCCTCGCGATCGACGCCGACGACGTGGTGGTCGGCGCCGGCGCCAAGCCGTTCATCGCCTACGCGATCGCTTCGGTGACCGACTTCGGCAACGGCGACGAGGTGATCTACCCGGTGCCGGGGTTCCCGATCTACGAATCGCAGATCATGGCCAACGGCGCGGTGCCGGTGCCGCTGCACCTGCGCGAGGCGCGCGATTTCGCGTTCGATCCGCACGAGCTGGAAGCCAAGATCACCGCCAAGACACGGCTCCTTATCCTCAATTCGCCGCACAATCCGACCGGCGCAAGCCTCGGGCCGGCCGACCTGGGCGCGATCGCCGAGATCCTGCGCCGGCATCCGCAGATCTGGGTCTATGCCGACGAGATCTATTCGCGGCTTTGCTACGACGGCGCCTTCGGCTCGCTCGCTTCGCTCCCCGACATGCAGGAGCGCACGATCATCGCCGACGGGGCGTCGAAGACCTGGGCGATGACCGGCTGGCGGATCGGCTTCGTGGCCAACCGCGCGCTGGCGCCGGTGTTCACGCGCTGGATCACCAACACCGATTCGTGCGCTTCGCAGATCAGTCAATGGGCAGCGCTGGAGGCGATCGAAGGCCCGCAGGACGATGCCGAGGCGATGCGGCGCTCGTTTCTCGAGCGGCGAGACCTGATCGTCGGACTGCTGAATCAGGCGCCCGGAATCAGCTGCAAGGTCCCCGGCGGCGCTTTCTACGCCTGGCCGAACGTCAGCGAAGCGTGCAAGCGCACCGGCTGCGCCGACTCGGAGGAGTTTCGCAAGCGCCTGCTGAACGAGGCGGGCGTGGCCGTGCTGGCCGACATCCATTTCGGGCGCCGCGTTCCCGGCGACGGCCAGCATCTGCGCTTTTCGTACGCGGCGTCGCCGGCGGCGATCCGCGCCGGCGTCGAGCGTATCGCCGCATTCATCGCCGGCAGCGCGCGATGAAAGGCTCGGCCGACGACCCGGCGCGCGGGCGCGTCCTCGACCGCGTGCGCCAGGCGCTGGTTGCGCGCG
>DATEFZ010000305.1:0-4080 GCA_035280325.1 Casimicrobiaceae bacterium | reverse complement strand
GCAGCGCCGCGAACAGCGCGCTGTCGGTGCCGTTGCCGGAGATCCGCGCGCCGTTGGCGAGCGCGCGGTAGACGCCGACGTGGCCCAGGTCGAGGTGCAGATCGCGCACGCCGGCCGCGGCCAGCGACGACAGCAGCAGGCCCAGCACTTCGCAGTCGGCGCCGATCTGCGGGTCGCCGTAGAGCTCGGCGCCGATCTGCAGCACTTCGCGCGTCTGCGCCAGTCCGGCGACGACCGTCCGCAGCACGCTGCCGGCGTAGCAGAGCCGGGTGACACCCGGCTCGTTCAGCAGATGGGCGTCGATACGCGCGACCTGCGGCGTGATGTCGGCGCGCAGGCCGAGGAGGCGCCCCGACAGCGGGTCGATGACCTTGAAGGTCTGCAACTCGAGGTCGCGTCCGGTCCCGGTCAGCAGCGAATCCAGATGCTCGATCAGCGGCGGCTGCACGATGCGGTAGCCGTGATCGCGGAAGTGGTCGAGCAGGATGCGGCGCAGCCGCTCGATCGCCTCCGCCTCGGGCGGCAGGATGTCCTCGACGTACTCGGGCAGGATCCAGCTACGCATAAAACAGCAGCAGCACGATGGTGCCGATGGCCAGCGATACCAGCCCGATGAAGCGCAATTGCCCGTCGGACAGCTCGGTCATGCGACGGAAGGTGTCGCGCCACAGGCGCGGCGCGAACAGCGGCAGCAGGCCTTCGAGGACCAGCACCAGCGCGCACGCGGCAACCAACGCGTCCGGCACCTGCGGCCCTTTCGGCTGACCGCTACTTGCCGGGCGCGCGCGCCGGCGGGCGACCGCCGTCGGGCTGCCGCAAGTACTGGAAGAATTCGGAGTTCGGGTCGAGCACCATCACGTCGCCCTTGTTCCGGAACACCGCCCGATAGGCCTCGAGGCTGCGGTAGAACGCGTAGAACTCCGGGTTCTGCGCGTAGGCGGCGGCGTAGGTGGCCGCGGCCTTGGCGTCGCCCTCGCCCTTGGTTTTCTGCGCCTGCTTGTAGGCGTCGGCAAGGATCACCTCGCGCTGGCGATCGGCGTCGGCACGGATCTTCTCCGATTCGGCGGCGCCGAGCGAGCGCAATTCGTTGGCGACGCGCTTGCGCTCCGATTCCATGCGCTGGTAGACCTGGGCCAGCACCTCGTCGGGCAGCTCGACGCGGCGCAGCCGCACGTCGACGACCTCGACGCCGATCGACTTGGCGTCGGCGTCGGCCTTCTGCCGCGTCGTCGTCATGATCTTTTCGCGTTCGGTCGATATAGCCTCGTGCAAGGTGCGCTTGTTGATCTCCTCCGCCAGGTTGGCGCGGATCGTCTGCGCCAGCCGGCGCTTGGCGGTCTCCTCGTCGCCGGTGACGCTCTGGTAGTACTTGCGCACGTCGGTGATCCGCCAGTAGGCGATGAAGTCGGCCTTGAGCGGCGTTTTCTCCGACGTGGTCACGCGGTCCGGATCGACCGTCTCGAGCAGCAGGATCCGCTTGTCGTAGAACTTGACGTTCTGCAGCAGCGGCACCTTGACGTAGAGGCCGGCCTCGGTCTTGGCGTCGATGAACTCACCGAGCTGGAATTTGATCGCGTACTGCTTCTGGTCGACGGTGTACAGCGACTGCGACAGCACCAGCAGCGCGGCGACCAGCAGGGCGAGCAGCGGCGTGGTCGCCTTCATCGTCCGCTCCCCGCGTCGCGGTTGCGCGAAAGCTCGCGCGTCCGGTTCTGCTCGACGTTGACGCTCGCTTCCGGAGGCTGCGCGGCCCGCGCACCGTCGGTCGCCGCCGCGCCAGCCGCCCCCTGTTTGAGCAGCTGGTCGAGCGGCAGGTAGAGCAGGTTGCTGCCGGCCTTCTGATCGACCAGCACCTTGCTGGCGCTGCCCAGCACCGACTGCATCATGTCGAGATAAAGGCGCTCGCGCGTCACGCCGGGAGCCTTGGCATACTCGACCAGAATCTGGCGAAAGCGGCTGGCGTCGCCGTCGGCGCGCTGGGTGACGCTGGCGTTGTAGCCATCGGCTTCCTGCAGCAGCCGCGACGCCTGGCCGCGCGCACGCGGCACGACGTCGTTGGCGTAGGCCTGGCCCTCGTTCTTCTGCCGTTCTCGATCCTGCTTTGCCTTGACCGCATCGTCGAACGACGCCGCGACCTGATCCGGCGGCAGCGCGTTCTGCAGGGTGACCTTCTGCACGTAGATGCCGGTGCCGTAGCGATCGAGCATCGCCTGCATCAGCTTCTCGGTCTCGCTGGCGATCTGGGCCCGGCCCTCGTAGAGCGCGAAGTCCATCTGGCTGTGCCCGGCCACCTCGCTCATCGCGGTCTGCGCGACCTGGGCGACGACATCGTCGGGCTTGCGCGCGTTGAACAGGTAGTCGGCGGCGCTCTTCAGGTTGTACTGGACCGCGAACTGGATGTCGATGATGTTCTCATCGTCGGTGAGGAACAGCGATTCCTTGGCCACCTTGTTGCGCGGATTGCCATTGCGATACCCGATTTCGACCGTCTTGACCTGCGAGAAGTCGACCACCTCGACCGCCTCGATCGGGAACGGCAGATGCCAGCGCGGCCCCGGCGTCGTGGTCTCGGTGTAGCGCCCGAAGCGGGTGACGACGCCGCGCCGGCCTTCGTCGACGATGTAGAACCCGCTGGCCAGCCAGATCAGCACGACCAGCGCCGCGACCATCCCGGCGCCGCCGATCGGGAAAGTCGGTCTGGGCGGCGGCCGTCCGCCCGGGTCGGCCTCCTTGCGGCCGAAGATCGCGTTGAGCCGCCGATTGACGTTGCGCCAGATCTCGTCGAGATCGGGCGGCCCGCTGCGGCCGCGCTTACCCCATTGCGGGTCATTGAGGGACATGGCGGCGGCGGACTTCCGGATGCCTGGCGTATATGGGCGTGAAGTTGGGTCGGCGGCGCCGGCGCTTTTGCACCGGCGCATTTGCACCGGCGCTTTTACGCCGGCCCGTTCGCACCGGGGCTTTTACACCGGCACGTTCGCGCCGGCGCTTTTCAAGCGGTGGCCGCCCGGTCCCCGGGGCGGGGGAACCGCTCGACCAGCGCGGCGCGCAATCCTTCGACGCCGGCGCCGGTAAGCGCGCTCAGACGAACGGCGCGAATCTTACCATATTCGTCGCGCTCGACGCCCGGCTCGCACCCGCCGCGGTCGCACTTGTTGCGGACCAGTATCTGCGGCACGCTCTCGGCCCCGATCTCGGCCAGCACCACGTCGACGGCCGCGATCTGCCCATCGCGATCGGAGTGCGCGTTGTCGACGACGTGCAGCAGCAGATCGGCGTCGACGGCTTCCTTGAGCGTGGCGCGAAACGCGGCGATAAGATCGTGCGGCAGGTCGCGGACGAAGCCGACGGTGTCCGACACGACGATCGCTTCCGCGCCGGGCAGCACCAGCCGGCGCAGCGTCGTGTCGAGCGTCGCGAACAGCCGGTCGGCGGTGTAGCTCGCGGCGCCGGTCAAACGGTTGAACAGCGTCGACTTGCCGGCGTTGGTGTAGCCGACCAGCGCCACGTTCTTCACCGCGGCGCGGCGGCGGGCGCGGCGCTGCGTCTCGCGCTGGCCGGCGATGCGCTGCAGGCGCGACTTGAGCATCTTGACCCGCATGCCGATCAGCCGGCGGTCGGTCTCGAGCTGCGTTTCGCCAGGGCCGCGCAGGCCGACGCCGCCGGCCTGCCGTTCGAGGTGGGTCCAGCCGCGAACCAATCGCGTCGACAGGTGCTGCAGTTGCGCCAGCTCGACCTGCAGCTTGCCTTCCGCGCTTTGCGCGCGCAGGGCGAAGATGTCGAGGATCAGGCTGACGCGATCGACGACGCGGCAGTCGAGCGCGCGCTCGAGATTGCGCTGCTGCGCACCCGACAGCGCATGATCGAAGATGACCAGATCGGCGCCGCTGGCGGCACGCTGCACGGCGATCTGGTCGACCTTGCCGCGGCCGGCGAACAGCGCGGGATCGGCCCGCGCGCGGCGGGCGGTGACGACGCCGGCGATGTCGGCGCCCGCCGACCGGACGAGATCCTCGAGCTCGACCAGCCGGTCCGCGCTGCGGCCGGCGCCGAAGTCGACCTCGACCAGCAGCGCGCGGT
>DATEFZ010000304.1:0-11666 GCA_035280325.1 Casimicrobiaceae bacterium | reverse complement strand
AAGCCGCAGTCTGTCCACTTTGCCGGTGCTGCCACGCGGAAGCGAGCCGCGTACCGCGATCGACAGCGGGATCATATACGCGGGCAGACGTTCGGCGCAAAACGCGCGCAGTTGCCCGGCGTCCAGCGCGTGCCCGGCGCGGGCGACGGCAGCCGCCCGGATCACGTTGCCGCTCTCCTCGTCGGGTAGGGCGACGGCGGCCGCCTCGGCAACGCCCGGATGCTGATGGAGTGCGCTCTCGATCTCGCCCAGTTCGATCCGGTAGCCGCGGCTCTTGACCATGCCGTCGCGGCGTCCGAGCAGATGCAGCAGCCCGGCACCGTCCTCGCGCACCAGGTCGCCCGTTCGATACCAGACGCTCTTCCCGCCCGCCTCGCTGCGGGTGACCAGCGCGCCGGCAGTAGCGTCGGGCATCGCGTGATAGCCGATCATCACGCTCGGGCCGCTGACGTAGAGCTCCCCGGTGTCGCAGGGAGCGCACACCGACCCGGCATCGTCGACGACGAGTAGCTTGCAGTTGGCGCAGGCCGCGCCGATCGGTACCGGCGCGGTCTGTTCGACCGGAAGCGCGTCGACCCGATACGCGGTGCAGACATTCGTTTCGGTCGGCCCGTACCAGTTCCAGTAGCGCGCGCCGGGAATCTGCTCGCGCAGGCGGCGCAGATGCGCGACCGGAAACACCTCGCCGGCGAAGATGATCTGCCGCAGCCGCGAGAAATCGTGGCGCTCGAGGCCGCCGGACAGCGCGAGCCGGGCGAGCAGCGAGGGCACCGAGTACCAGACGCTGATCCGCTGCGCCGCAATCCAGTCGGCGAGGTTGCGCGGAAACACGTTGAGCTCCGGCGGCACCAGCATGACCGTTGCGCCGGCGCGGCAGGCTGCGAACAGGTCGAACACCGACAGATCGAAGTGCAGCGGCGCGTGGCTCGACACGATATCGGCGGGCTCGAGCTCGGTCGCCGTCGCCGCCCAGTCGACGAACGAGAGCGCGGCGCGATGGCTGAGCACAACGCCTTTCGGTTGCCCGGTCGAGCCCGAGGTGTAGAGGATGTAGGCGGCGCGCGCAGGATCGGCGTCGCCCGCGTCGGCGCGCTGACCGGCGGCAGCGTGCCCCAACGCGCGCGAAGGATCGGGCGCGCCGGTGGCTGAGCGGTCATCGGCGCGCAGCGACTGCCTCGGCTCGGGGCTCTCGAAGTCGAAACCGGCCTCGGCCGGACGCGACCCTTCGCGGCTCAAACCGACTAGGCGCGGCCGGTCCGCGAGCGCAGCCGCGAGCGCCGACCATCGCTTGGCCCCGGCGAGGATGCCGCAAAGCGCGCCGTTGTCGACGATGCCGGCGACGCGCTTGACCGGCGAGGCGACGTCGAGCGGAACGTACGCCGCGCCGGCCCGCAGCACCCCCCACACGCCGACGATCGCGGCCAGCGACTTGTCGAGGTACAGACCGACGCGCTCGCCGGCACCGACGCCGCGCGCGGCGAGCTGGCCGGCCAGGCCGGCCGACGCCGCATCGAGCTCGCGATAAGTCATCGACTTGTCGCGATCGACCACCGCGCTGCGGTCAGGATACCGCGCCGCGCTGTCGACCAGCAGATCGGGCAGCAGCGTCGCGGCGATCACAGCTCCATCCAGCGCGCCAGCACCTGGCGCTGCATTTCGGCGGTCCCCGAATAGTAGAGGCTGCCCAGCGCATCGCGCAGGTCGCGCTCGACCGCAGTTTCGACCAGATAGCCGTAGCCGCCGTGCACGCGCATCGCGTCCTCGCACGAGCGCACCCAGGCTTCGCTGATGCCGAGCTTGGTCAGCGCGGCTTGGGCCAGTGCCGGACGCGACTCCTGCTTGAGCCAGGCGTAGCGATACAGCAGCAGGCGCGAGGTTTCCCAGCGCAGGCGCATGTCGACCAGGCGGTCGGCGACCGGCGGGAATTGTCCGATCGGTCGCTCGAACTGCCGCCGGCCCCGGACGTAGGCGATGCACGCCTCGAGCTGGCGTTCCATAGCGCCGACCGCGGCCGCCATGATGAAGCCGCGCTCCCATTCCATGACGTGGTTGAAGATCGCGAGCCCGGCGCCTTCCGGACCGAGGCGGCAGCGCGCGGGGACGCGGCAGCGGTCGAGCACGACATCGCCCATCGCCGCCGTCGCCAGCCCCATCTTGTCGACGCGCTCGCCGATGCGGAGTCCGGCCGCGCCGCGCTCGACGACGAACGCGGTCAGGCCGAAGGCGCCGCGCTCTCGATCGAGTGTGGCCAGCACGATCAGCACGTCGGCCACCGGCGCATTGGTGACGAAGGTCTTGTCGCCGGTGAGCACGTACCCATCGTCCTCTTTCGCTGCGAGCGTCCGCAGGCTGAAGATGTCGGAGCCAGCTTCGCGCTCGGTGGCGGCGAGCGCGCCGATCGATGCGCCGCCGCAGAGCCGCGGCAGGTACGCGGCTTTCTGCTCCTCGCTTCCGAACGCGACCAGCGTATTGACGCAACCCCAGAGGTGGGCGTTGAGCGCGAAGTTGAAGCCGTTGTCGCGCGAGCCGCGGCCGAGCGCTTCGAGCGCCGCGGCGATCGAGACCGGATCGAGCCCGGCGCCGCCGTAGCGGGAAGGTGCGGAAAGGCCCGGCAGCCCGAGCTGCGCGGATGCGGTCCAGGCGCCGCGACTAAAGGTCCGCGCCTGGTCGCGCGCCGCGAGCCCGTCGTTCAAGCTCCGCTCGGCCCATTCGCGGATGCGCCGCTGCTGCTCGGCCTGCTCCGATGTGAGTGCAAACTCCACTGCACGTTCTCCCCGCTTTTGGTTCTCGCGCAACCAATCGGCATGCTGGCCGGCGCGGGCACCATCGTAGCGTGGAACGCTGCCCGCGGGCAGCCACGCAGGGGACCCGCCTGCCGTTCGGCGACGCCGGCAACGCGATGGCGGCGATCGAGGCGGCCGGGACCGCTTGCTCGAAACCGGGCGGGCCGTGTCCGCCACGAGCCTCCGCTGTCGGAGGCCGTCCGTCACGGCGCAGCCGCGCCGCCTACCGCGAAATCAGTTCCCCTCCGATGGTCGCGATGGCGGCGAGTGCGCACACTGACCTTGCTTCGAAGGCCGCCGCGAGCGGTCCAACCGGTAAGGGAAAAAATCATGCGGTACTTGATCTTTGCCTTGGCAATCCTGCTCGGCTCGGCGGTGCCCGCGTTCGCGCAAGTCGGCGTCAACATCGGCATCGGCGGAGTCAACATCGGCATCAACATGCCGGTGTACCCGCGGCTGGTGCTGGTACCCGGCTACCCGGTCTACTACGACCCGGCGGTCAGCGCGAACTATTTTTTCTACGACGGCGTGTTCTGGGTCTTCTCGGCCGGCAACTGGTACGAAAGCGCCTGGTACGACGGTCCGTGGGAACTGGTCGAACCGCTGGAGGTGCCGCAGTTCGTGCTGCTCATTCCGGTGCGCTACTACCGGTCGCCGCCGGTGTTCTTCCGCGGCTGGGCTCGCGACGAGCCGCCGCGCTGGGGCTCACACTGGGGCCGCGACTGGGAGCAGCACCGCGAAGGCTGGGATCGATGGGACCGCCACTCAGTTCCGGCTGCGGCGCCGTTGCCTGTCTACCAGCGGCAGTATTCGGGTAGCCGCTACCCCCGTGCGGTCGAACAGCAGCAGGCAATCCGATCGCAGAACTATCACTTCCAGCCGCGCGACGCCGTCGCGCAGCGGCGGTTCGAGCAGTCCGGTGGACAACAAGCCCATTCGCGGAGCAACGCGAGCGCCGCGGGCAAGGCGGCCGAGCGCACCGAGAATCCCGGTGCGCGCAACCAGGCGCGAGGGGTCCCGCAAGAGTCACCCCAGGCTGCGCAGCGGCGAGCCCAGATGAATCGGCAACGGCAGGAGTCGGCGAAGGAAGCGCAGCAGCGCGTCCAGCCCGCCCCATCGCAGGCGACGCACGAGCGTAGCCAGGCGCAGCCGGCCGCACAGGCGCGGCCAACGCCCGAGCGCAACGCCGCCGAGCGAAACGCCCAACGAGCGAACGCCGCCGCCGACCAGCGAGCCGAGGCGGCGCGGCAATCGAGGGCTGCCGCGCAGGCTGCTGAACGGAGCCGCAACGCGCAAACCAGGTCCGAGCCAAGGCCGCAGCCGCAAGCTCAGGCCGCGGAGCGACAGCAGGCCCAGGCTGCCGAGCGACAGCATGCTCAAGCCGCGCAGGAACAGCAGCGTGCGCAACAGCAGGAGCATGCGCAACAGCAGCAGCACGCGCAACAGCAGGAACACGCGCAGCAGCAAGAGCAGCAGCGCGCGCGCGAATCGCAGGGCCAACGACAGGACAGGAACGGCCGGGAATCCAAGGACAAGGATAAGGAGCAACAACAGTAGCGAGTCGAAGGCTGGCCGCTGTTCGAGCGAGGAGCAAACGATGGGTATTGCCGCATCGCGTCGCACCACCCGGGCGCCCGACACGAGGGAAGTTCGCAATCGCCTGTCGGAGGCCGAGTCGATGCTCGGACAGGCCAGTCGCGCCGGCGCCGCGAAGGCGAGCCGGTTGCTTTCGCGGGCGGAGACCAGCCTCGGCGGCGCGGTGGATGCGGTCGCGGAATTGCGGCAGAATGCCGTCGATCGCGCCAGGTCGGCCGGACGCAGGGCCGACGATTACGTGACCGACAATCCTTGGCGCATGGTCGGCGCCGCGGCGACGCTGGGCTTCCTGGCGGCGGTGTTCCTGAGTCGGCGTCGCTAGGCGCGGGTCCGGCGCCGGGCAGGCGACGGGGAGACCCGGGCCGCGCTTCGGCCGGGGGAGTTTGCGATGATCAAATGGGCCATCATCTTTTTCCTGATTTCGCTGGTCGCCGGTTTCTTCGGCTTCAGCAACGTGGCGGCCGGCGCCCGCGGAATCGCCAAGGTGCTGTTCGTGATCGCTGTCATCATTTTCCTGATCGTCCTGATCTTCGGCGTCTTCCTCGGGACGCTGGTGTTTTGATGTCGTTGCGATCGGCAGATCCGGCCAACGCCGGGGAGGACTCATGATCAGATCGATTCTCGGGGCGGCGCTGCTCGCCGTCGTTTTCGCGCCGGCGGCTTCCGCCCAGCCGTCCGACGCCGCCGATCAGCACGAGCGCAGCGTCAATCCCTACGTCTACATGATGGATTCCGGCGGCAACAAGGTTCTGCTGAGCACGCAGTTCTGGCGCAACGACCCGAAGTACGACGATCGCGCCTTTCACCGTTTTCTCGACGTCATGGCGGCGCTCGAGAAGCGGGGATTCCACAAGAACGCGAAGGCGGCGATCGAGAACTGGGACAAGCCGCAGCCTTTCGCCCGCTGCTACATCTATCTGGAAGATCTGCAGGACGCGAGGAAAGTGAAGGGCGCCCTCGAAAGCGGCAGCCGCGTCTATTGCACCGACAACGGCGCCTCGGAGCACGCGATCCGCCAGTCGGATTCGCCGAAGCACGTGGCGGACGTGTTGAAGTACTTCGACGAATACCTGGCCCGCGCCAAGACCAAGGTGAAGGAGCGCGGCGCGTCCGGCTAGAACGCGACGCGCCCGGCTAGAGCTCGGCGTGTCGTGCTAGGGCGGCGGCGAGTCGACAGGCCCTTTAGGCGGCCGTCCAGAGCGGCGGCCGGCCGGGAAGCGTCTGCAAAATCCGCCCGAACGACCCGTCGCCGACCAGCGCAGTAGCGCGCTCGATGTCGGCTGCGAGCGCTCGATCGACCGGTACGGCGGGGCAGTGCGCGCGCACGAGCGCGTGCGCCGCTTCGAGCGGTGGCGAGCTCTTGAGCGGCCGCAGGAACTCGATGCCCTGCGCCGCGGCGAGCAGCTCGATGCCGATGATGTGCGCGGTGTTGCCGATCATCGGCTGCAGGCGGCGGGCGGCGAAGGTCGCCATCGATACGTGGTCCTCCTGATTCGCGCTGGTCGGCAGGCTGTCGACACTGGCCGGATGGGCGAGGCTCTTGTTCTCGCTGGCGAGCGAGGCGGCGGTGACGTGCGCGATCATGAATCCGCTGTTGCGCCCCGCGTCGGCGGTGAGGAACGGCGGCAGGCGCGAGACACCGGCGTCGATCAGCATCGCGATCCGGCGCTCGGCGATGGCGCCCACCTCGGCGATCGCAACGGCCATCGCATCGCAGGCAAGCGCCACCGGCTCGGCGTGGAAGTTGCCGCCCGAGACGATTTCGTCGCCGCGACCGTCGGCGGCGGAGAAGACCAGCGGATTGTCGGTCACCGCGTTCGCCTCGCGCAAAAGGATCAGCGCAGCGTGACGGAGCTGGTCGAGGCAGGCGCCGACCACCTGCGGCTGGCAGCGCAGGCTGTACGGATCCTGTACGCGATCGTCGCCCTCGAGGTGCGAGCGGCGGATTTCGCTGCCGGCGAGCAGCGCGCGGTAGTAGCGCGCGACGTCGGCCTGCCCGGGCTGCCGGCGCAGCGCGTGGATGCGCGGATCGAACGGGCCGTCGCTGCCGCGCGCGGCATCGACGGTCAGCGCGCCGGCGACCAGCGCGGCTTCGAGCACCGGCTCGAACGAGAACAAGGCGTGCAGCGCGATCGCGGTCGACACCTGCGTGCCGTTGACGAGCGCCAGCCCTTCCTTGGCTTGCAGCGCGAGCGGGGCGATCCCCGCCTGGCGCAGCAGCGGCGCCGCCGCCACTCGCCGACTGTCGACGACCATCTCGCCTTCGCCGACCAGCGCGAGGCTCAAGTGCGCGAGCGGCGCCAGGTCGCCCGACGCGCCGACCGAGCCTTGCGCCGGCAAGTGCGGGATGAGCCCGGCGTTGTACACAGCAAGCAGCGTGTCGATCACCACCTGCCGTACGCCCGAGTGCGCCTGCGCGAGGCTCGCCGCCTTCAGCGCGAGGACCAGGCGGACGATCGGCGGCGAGAGCGGTTCGCCGACGCCGGCGCTGTGCGAGCGGATCAGATTCAATTGCAGCGTCGCCAGATCGGCCGCGCTGATCCGGGTCGACGCGAGCTTGCCGAAGCCGGTGTTGACGCCGTAGGTCGGGGCGCTGTCCTGCGCCGCACGCTCGACGACGGCCGCGCTGGCGCGCACCCGGTCGAGCGCCGCGGCGTCGATCTCCAGCGCCGTGCCGCCGGCGTGGATCGCCGCCAGGTCGTCGAGGTCGAAATCCCCGGCGCCGAGCTTCACGCCGGTCAGCGATCGAGCATCGGCAGATCGAGGCCCTGCTCGCGGGCGCAGCGGATCGCGTCCTCGTAGCCGGCGTCGGCGTGACGCATGACGCCGCTGCCTGGATCGTTCCACAGCACGCGCTCGATGCGTCGCGCCGCGGCGTCGCTGCCGTCGCAGACGATGACCACGCCTGCGTGCTGCGAGTACCCGATGCCGACGCCGCCGCCGTGGTGCAGCGACACCCAGGTCGCGCCGCTCGCGGTATTGAGCAGCGCGTTCAGCATCGGCCAGTCGGATACCGCATCGCTCCCGTCCTTCATCGCTTCGGTCTCGCGGTTGGGGGAAGCCACCGACCCGGCGTCGAGATGGTCGCGACCGATCACGATCGGCGCCGCGAGCTCGCCGCTTTTCACCATGTCGTTGAAGGCGAGACCTGCCCGATGCCGCTCGCCCAGGCCCAGCCAGCAGATGCGCGCCGGCAGGCCCTGGAACGCGATCCGCTCGCCGGCCATCGCGAGCCAGCGGGCGAGATGGCGGTCGTCGGGAAAGAGCTGCAGCAGCTTGGCGTCGGTCTTGCGAATGTCGTCTGGGTCACCCGACAGGGCCACCCAGCGAAACGGCCCCTTGCCGGCGCAGAACAGCGGCCGGATGTACGCCGGGACGAAGCCGGGGAAGTCGAAGGCGTCGGCAACGCCCTGGTCGAAGGCGACCTGCCGCAGGTTGTTGCCGTAGTCGACGGTCGGCACGCCCATCGCGCGAAAGCCGAGCATCGCGCGCACGTGCGTCGCGCAGCTCGCGGCCGCTGCGTCGCGCAGCGCCGCATGCTGGTCGGCGTCGCCTTGCGCTGCGCGCCAGCGCTCGACGCTCCAGCCGGCCGGCAGATAGCCGTAGACCAGGTCGTGCGCCGAGGTCTGATCGGTCACCAGGTCGGGGCGGGGCCCACCGCGCTGCGCGCGCCGCAACAGCTCGGGAACGATCTCGGCCGCGTTGCCGAGGAGACCGATCGACACGGCCTTCTTTTCGCGCCCGTGGCGGGTGATGCGGGCCAGCGCATCGTCGACGTCGCTCGCCTGCTCGTCGAGGTAGCGCGAGCGGAGCCGGAAGTCGATGCGGCTTTGCTGGCATTCGACGATCAGCGAGCTGGCGCCGGCGAAGCTCGCCGCCAGCGGCTGCGCGCCGCCCATCCCGCCCAGCCCCGCGGTCAGGATCCAGCGGCCGGCGAGGTCGCCGCCGTAGTGCTGGCGCCCCGCCTCGACGAAGGTCTCGTAGGTGCCCTGGACGATGCCCTGGCTGCCGATGTAGATCCAGCTTCCGGCCGTCATCTGGCCGTACATCATCAGGCCCTTGCGGTCGAGCTCGTGAAAGTGCTCCCAGGTCGCCCATCGCGGCACCAGATTCGAGTTGGCGATCAGCACGCGCGGCGCGTCCGGGTGGGTGCGGAAGACGCCGACCGGCTTGCCCGACTGGACCAGCAGCGACTGATCGGGCTCGAGCCGGCGCAAGGCATCGAGGATCGCTTCGAAAGAGTCCCAGTCGCGCGCCGCCTTGCCGATGCCGCCGTAGACCACCAGCGCATCGGGATTTTCCGCGACCTCGGGATCGAGATTGTTCTGGATCATGCGGTACGCGGCTTCGATCAGCCAGTTCTTGCAGTGGAGCTGGCTGCCGCGCGGCGCGCGGACCGGGCGCGGCCGGGCGACGCGGTGCATCGGCGAGAGGTCGTTCATGATGCTGGCCGGAAGCGGCGAGAGAGTTGTGCGTCCACTCTACTTGTCCGGGCGACCCGGGTGCAAGTAGCATCGGTCGACCCACGATGAAGCCGCTTCCCGGAATCGCTCGATGACCACGCTCTGGCGCAACGCGCGCTTGGCCACCCTCGCACCCGGCGCAGGATGGGGCCTGGTCGAGCGCGGCGCGATCCTGGTCGACGGCGAGACCTTGTTCTGGGTCGGCGCCGAAGCCCGCTTGCCGGCCGATACGCGCGCCGCCGAGGAGCACGATCTGGGCGGCAGGCTGGTGACGCCGGGACTCGTCGACTGCCATACGCACCTGGTCTACGCGGGATCGCGCGCGGGCGAATTCGAGATGCTGCTTGCGGGCGCGAATTACGAAGCGATCGCACGGGCGGGTGGCGGCATTCGCGCCACCGTGACCGCGACTCGCGCCGCGAGCGAGGACGCGCTCTTCACCGCGGCGCGCGCTCGCGTGCTCGCCCTGCTCGGCGAGGGCGTGACCACGCTGGAGGTCAAGTCGGGCTACGGCCTCTCGCTCGAGCACGAGGCGCGATGCCTGCGCGTCGCGCGTCGTCTCGGACGCGAATTGCCGTTGACGGTGCGCGCCACCTGTCTCGCCGCGCACGCGCTGCCGCCCGAGTTCGAAGGTCGATCCGACGACTACATCGATGCCGTGTGCGCGTGGCTGCCTCGGCTGCACGGCGAAGGCCTGGTCGACGCCGTCGACGCCTTCTGCGAGCGCATCGCCTTCACCGAGGCGCAGACGCGGCGCGTCTTCGCGGCCGCCCGGCGCTTGAGCGTTCCAGTGAAGCTCCACGCCGAGCAGTTGAGCGACAGCGGCGGCGCCGCACTCGCTTCCGAGTTCGGCGCGCTCTCCTGCGACCATCTCGAATATGCGAGCGAGGCCGGCGTGCGAGCGATGGCGCACGCGGGGGTGGTCGCTGTGCTGCTGCCGGGCGCGTTCTATTTTCTGCGCGAGACTCGAGTCCCGCCGGTCGCGGCGCTGCGCGCCGCGGGCGTGCCGATCGCCGTCGCCACCGACCACAATCCCGGCACCTCGCCGACGCTTTCGCTGCTCTTGATGCTCAACATGGCCTGCACGCTCTTTCGGCTGACGCCCGAGGAGGCGCTGCGCGGCGCGACGCTGCACGCGGCCCGGGCGCTGGGCTTGACCGACCGCGGCTCGCTCAACGCAGGGCAGCGCGCCGACTTCGCCGTCTGGGCGCTCGACCACCCGAACGAGCTGGCGTACGGATTCGGGCGCAACCCGCTGGTGCGCGTCGTCTGCGGCGGACGCGAATCCGGCAGCGTGACGGCGAAGCCGGCGCCGAAATGACCGACGCCGCGGCGCTCTGGGCTTACCGCGCGTGGCTGCCCGGCGGATGGCGCGAGCGCGTGCTGCTCCGCGCCGGCAGCGACGGTCGTTGGAGCGAAGTCAGCGCTGGCGTCGTCGACCCGCCCGCCGATGCCGTCGTCGTCGCAGGGCCGCTGCTGCCGGGCCTGGTCGATGCGCACAGCCACGCCTTCCAGCGCGCGTTCGCGGGCTTGGCCGAGCGACGCGAAGCGGGCCACGACGATTTCTGGTCGTGGCGCGACCGCATGTATCGCGTCGCCCTCGAGGTCACGCCGGATTTGCAGCGCGCGGTGGCGGCCGAGCTTTACGTCGAGCTCCTCTGCGGCGGCTACACGCAGGTCTGCGAATTCCACTATCTGCAGCGCGACGTCGACGGCGGGCGGTATGCCGATCCGCTCGAGCTTTGCTGGGCGATCGCCGATGCCGCGGCCGACGCCGGCATCGGCATCACGCTGCTTCCGGTGATCTACGAGCGCGCGGGTTTCGATACGACTGCGCTGCGCGACGACCAGCGGCGCTTCCGCGCCTCGGCGCGCGACGTCTGGACCGCGCAACAGGCGCTCGCCGCGAGCCGGCGTCCGCTGCTCAACGCGGGGCTCGCGATCCATTCGCTGCGCGCGGCGCCGCCGTCGTCGATCGCCGAGCTGCGCGCGCTGGCCGAAGGCTACGCCGGCCCGATCCACATCCACGCCGCCGAGCAGATCGCCGAGGTCGACGCCTGCGTCGCCGCGACCGGCGCGCGGCCGATCGAATGGCTCGCCCGCGAGCGCCTGCTCGATCGGCGCTGGCAGCTCGTTCACGCGACGCACGCGCAGCCCGATGAGATCGCTGCGGTGGCGGCGAGCGGCGCCGGCATCGTGCTGTGTCCGGGCACCGAGGGCAACCTCGGCGACGGTCTGCCCGATCTCCCCGGCTGGCTCGATGCCGGCGTGCCGATCGCCATCGGCACCGACAGCCAGATCACGCGCGATTGGCGCGAGGAGCTGCGCTGGCTGGAATACGCTCAGCGCCTGTCGCGGCGCGAGCGCAACGTCGCAGCGCGGCCCGAGTCAAACCTGCCGTCGACCGCGGAGCGGCTGTTTTCGCTGGTCGCCGACGGACGCGCCGCCGGCGAAGCTTCGTGGGGGCTCGTTCCTGGCGCCCGCGCCGACGCGCTGGTGGTCGATGCGCGCGATCCGGGTCTGATCGGCGTTGCACCGGCGCAAACACTCGACGCGCTGGTCTTCTCGAGCCCCGCGCGGCCGTTTCACGACGTGCTGGTCGCGGGTCGCTGGGTCGTGCGCGACGGCCGGCATCCGAGAGGCGAGGCGATCGCGCGAGATTTCGAGGCGGCGATGGCCTGGTTGTGGCAGGTCGGCTGAGCGGCTGCGCTGCATGCCGCCGGCAACGTCGCGCCCAAGCTCTTTGATGTCGCGGCTGGAACGGGATCGCCGCCTTGCGCTCGATAGACTGGTCCGCGGGGCCATTTTTTCGAGCCGGGGTTGC
>DATEFZ010000303.1:0-3049 GCA_035280325.1 Casimicrobiaceae bacterium | reverse complement strand
CGCGGCGTCGATCAGCTCGACCTTGGCGCCGTCGCGCAGCTTGTCGGCGCCGTCGACGACGACCAGGTCGCCTGGCTTGACGCCGCTCTGCACCTCGGTCGTTTCACCGGCGACGGCGCCGAGCTTCACCGGCATTGCCGCGACCGACTTGTCGTCCTTCACCAAAAAGACGAACGTCCCCGGCGCGCCGCGCTGGATCGCCGGCGTCGGCACCAGCGTCGCGTCCTGACGCGTCTCGACCACCATGCGCACGTTGACGAACTGGTTGGGGAACAGCGCATTGTCGGTATTGGGAAATTCGGCCTTTACCTTGACCGTGCCGGTCGCCGTGTCGATCTGGTTGTCGATGGTCAACAGGCGTCCGGTGGCAAGTCGGGTCTTGCCGCTGCGGTCGAACGCCTCGACCGCGACCTCGGGCGTCGCCTGCATGCGATGCTGGATGCGCGGCACGTTGTCTTCCGGCACCGGATAGATGACGGTGACCGGCTGCACCTGCGTGATGGTCACCAGCCCGCCGGCGTCGGAGGCGTGGATCATGTTGCCCACGTCGACCTGGCGCAGGCCGACGCGGCCGCTGATCGGCGCAGTGATGCGCGCGTACGAGAGCTGCAGCTTGGCGTTGTCGACCGCGCCCTGGTCGGATTCGATCGCACCCTGGTACTGGCGCACCAGCGCAGCTTGGGTGTCGACCTGCTGCCGGGCGATCGAATCCTGTGCCAGCAGCGTCTGGTAGCGCTCGAGGTCGACCTGAGCATTCTTGAGCAGCGCCTGGTCCTTGGCCATCTGGCCGTTGGCCTGGGTGAGTTGGACCTCGAACGGGCGGGGGTCGATCTGCGCCAGGACCTCGCCCGCCTTGACGTTCTGGCCTTCCTTGAAGGCGACGCTGACCAACTGACCGTCGACGCGCGGCCGGACGACCACCGTGTTGCGCGGAATCACCGTGCCCAGCGCATCGATAGCGACGTCGATCGAGCCCTTGCGCGCCGGGGCGGCAACGACCGGCAGCGGCTTGGCTCCGAGGTCGCCCTTGCCTGCAGCCTTGCCGGCGTCGCTCGCCGTCCGTCCGAGCCAGTACCATGCGCCCAGCGCCGCCACGGCGAGGACGATCGCGAGCACGATCAGCGTCCAGCGCCGCGTCCGCCGGGTCGGCACCGTGAGCGCGGGTCGCGCGCCGGCAGGATCGGCAGCCGGCCGCCCTCGTGCAGGCGCGAGAGGCTCGAGCTTTCCCGGGTCGTGCGTTTGGTCGTTCATCGCTTGATCGGTGACAGGCCGGAAACCCTTAACCCTTGGATTGTCCGGCTTTTATCCGGTTCGTTGCACAGGAGTTGTAACCAGCTGTTTGGCGCCGGTCGCCGCTTTGTAAAAAGGTGTGTCGCCGCCGGCGGTCCTGGGGCGACCGGGGACCGATCCAGGCCTCCAGGGTGGGCCCACGGGCGCCCCATGTTACGGTAGAATTCGCTTCCCCGAGGAGCGTTGCAACAGCCGTCGCGACTGTTCGCGCGAGCTGCCAGGCTCGGGGCTGTCCCATGGCAACGGCGCTCGTTGAACCGCGGCTGGTCCCGCGGCGAACGAGCGATACCACCCCGCCCGTCCTCCGCCGGCCGCTTTTGCTACGGAGCGACGCATGAACGACGCAACCAAGATCGAGTCTTTCGCCGATTTCCGGGTCGCCGACCTGGGACTCGCCGATTGGGGCCGCAAGGAAATCGCCATCGCCGAAACCGAGATGCCCGGTTTGATGGCGATCCGCGAGGAATTCACCCCCACGCAGCCGCTCGCCGGGGCGCGCATCGCCGGCAGCCTGCACATGACCATCCAGACCGCGGTGCTGATCGAGACGCTGCAGGCGCTCGGCGCCCAGGTGCGCTGGGCGTCGTGCAACATCTACTCGACCCAGGACCACGCCGCCGCGGCGATCGCCGCCGGCGGCACCCCGGTGTTCGCGTACAAGGGCGAGTCGCTGGCCGACTACTGGGAGTTCACCCACCGCATTTTCGAATGGCGCGGCAAGGTGGAGAGCACGCCCAACATGATCCTCGACGACGGCGGCGACGCGACGCTGCTGGTGCACCTGGGCGCTCGCGCCGAGAGCGACCGCTCGGTGATTGCCAAGCCGGGCAACGAAGAAGAATTCGCGCTCTACGCGGCGATCGCGCGGCGCCTCAACGACGACCCGACGTTCTATTCGCGGATCAAGGCCAACATCAAGGGCGTGACTGAGGAGACGACCACCGGGGTCAAGCGCCTGTACGCGATGCACCGCGAAGGCCGGCTCGGCTTCCCGGCGATCAACGTCAACGACTCGGTGACCAAGAGCAAGTTCGACAACCTGTACGGCTGCCGCGAATCGCTGGTCGACGGGATCAAGCGGGCGACCGACGTCATGATCGCCGGCAAGGTCGCGGTGGTGGCCGGCTACGGCGACGTCGGCAAGGGCTCGACGCAGGCGCTGCGCGCCCTGTCGGCGCAGGTCTGGGTGACCGAGATCGACCCGATCTGCGCGCTGCAGGCGGCGATGGAAGGCTATCGCGTGGTGACGATGGACTACGCTGCCGACAAGGCCGACATTTTCGTCAGCGCCACCGGCAACGTCGACGTGATCACGCTGGCGCACATGCGGCGGATGAAGAACAACGCGATCGTGTGCAACATCGGCCATTTCGACAACGAGATCGACGTGGCCGGGCTGAAGGCGTTCCGCTGGGAGAACATCAAGCCGCAGGTCGATCACGTCGTCTTTGCCGACGGCAAGCGGATCATCCTGCTGGCGGAAGGGCGGCTGGTCAACCTGGGCTGCGCGACCGGCCACCCGAGCTATGTGATGTCGAGCTCGTTCGCCAACCAGGTGATGGCGCAGATCGAGCTCTGGAGCGACGCCAAGGCCCGCGGGGGCATGTATCCGGTCGGCGTCTACGTGCTGCCGAAGCACCTCGACGAGAAAGTGGCGCGGCTGCAGCTCGCCAAGCTCGGCGCGAAGCTGACGCAGCTGAGCACCGAGCAGGCCAGGTACATCGGCGTGGCGCAGGAAGGCCCGTACAAGACCGATCAG
>DATEFZ010000302.1:0-6842 GCA_035280325.1 Casimicrobiaceae bacterium | reverse complement strand
GGCGGCCAGCGGCTTGCCCCAGCCGGCGCGGTCGGCGGCCAGCGCGAGCACGCCGCGGTGCCGCGGCTGGTCGGCTAGCAGCGCCTGGCGGAAATCGACCGGGTCGCGACCCGCGGCCACCGCCAGCTCGTCGATGAAGGTCTCGGTCGAGAACGCGGTGTGGGTCGAGCCGACCGAGCGCCACCACAGGACCGGCACCGCGAGCTTCGGCGAGTGCAGGTCGACTTGCAGGTTGGGAATCGCGTACGGCAAGGTGGAAGCGCCTTCGACCGACGTCGGGTCGATGCCGTTCTCCACCATCGCTTCGAACGGACCGCCCGACAGTATCGACTGGCCGACGATCCGGTGATGCCAGGCGACGATGTTGCCGCTGCCGTCGAGGCCGGCTTCGAGAGCGTGGTAGTACATCGGCCGGTAGTAGCCGGCGCGCATGTCGTCCTCGCGCGTCCACACCAGCTTGACCGGCGCGGCGCCCTTGATCGCCCTGGCGATATACGCGGCCTCGCGCAGGTAGTCGGACGTTCCGACGGCGCGGCGGCCGAAGCTGCCGCCGGCGAACATCTGGTGGATCTCCACCTGCTCGGGCTTGAGGCCGACCACCTCGGCGACCGCCGCCTGGTCGACGGTGTGGAACTGCTCGCCGTTCCACACTTCGCAGCGGTCGGCGCTGGCGCTCGAGCGGACCACGCAATTCATCGGTTCCATCGCCGCGTGGGCGAGATACGGAAACTCGAACGCCGCGTCGAGCTTCTTCGCCGCGCCGGCCAGCGCCTTGGCGGCGTCGCCGTCGTTGCGGGCGATGCTGCCCGGACCGGCGGCCAGCGCCTTGTAGCTCGCTGCCAGCTCCGCCGACGAGCGCTTGAATGCGGCCGACTCGTCCCAGTCGACTTTCAGCAGATCCCGCGCCTTCTTCGCCTGCCAGAACGTCGAGGCGAGCACGGCGACGCCGTTGGGGACTTCGACGATGTACCGGACGCCGGCCATCTTGGCGGCGTCGGCGGCATCGAACCTGGCGACCGTCGCGCCGAACCGCGGCGGATGAAGGACGACCGCGGTCAGCATCCCGGGTAGCTGCACGTCCTGCGTGAACTTGGCGCTGCCGTTCGACTTGGCGCGCGAGTCGGTGCGCGGCGCGCTCTTGCCGATGAAGACGAAATCCTTCGGCTCCTTGAGCTTGACGTCGGGCGGGACCGTCTGTGAGGCCGCCGCCGCGGCGAGCTGGCCGAACGTCGCCCGCTTGGAGCCGTGCAGGATCACGCCTTGCCGCACGGTGATCGACTCGGCCGGCACGTTCCACTGCTTGGCCGCCGCCGCCACCAGCATCGCGCGCGCCGTGGCGCCCGCTTTGCGCAGCTGGTCGAACGAATTGGCCATCGCGGTCGAGCCGCCGGTGCCCTGCATCGAGCCCATCAGCAGATTGTTGTAGCGCGACGCATCGGCCGGCGCCGGCTCGACGCGGATCTGCGACCAGGCCGCGTCCATCTCCTCGGCGACCAGCGTCGGCAGGCCGGTGAACGTGCCCTGACCCATTTCCAGGTGCTTGACGATGACGGTGACCGTGTTGTCGCCGCCGACGCGCACGAAGGCATTCGGCGTCAGCAGGGGGCCCGCCGTGCGACCGGCGGCCTGGCCGGCTGCCGCCATCTGGGCGAGCGCCCTGCCGGGCAGGTAGAAAGCGAGCGTGAACCCTGCGGCGGCGGCGGTCGACGCCTTGAGGAAGCCGCGGCGGTCGGGATCGGCCGCGATCGAGTCGGACTTGGTCGGCATGGTGGCTGGCCTTATGCGAGCTTCTTGGCCGCGTCGTGGATCGCGGCGCGGATGCGGACGTAGGTCGCGCAGCGGCAGACGTTGCCGGCCATCGCCGAGTCGATGTCGGCGTCGGTCGGCCGCTTGTTCTTGGCCAGGAGCCCCGAGGCCGACATGATCTGCCCGGACTGGCAATAGCCGCATTGCGGGACGTCGAGCTTCTCCCAGGACGCCTGAACGGCCCTGCCTTCCCTCGACTTGAGCCCCTCGATGGTCGTGATCTCGACGCCGGGCTTGAGGCCCGACAGCGGCAGCACGCACGAGCGGGTCGGAATGCCGTCGATATGCACCGTGCAGGCGCCGCACAGCGCCATGCCGCAGCCGTATTTGGTGCCGGTAAGCTGCAGATGGTCGCGCAGCACCCAGAGCAGCGGCGTATCGGCCGGGACGTCGACGTGCAGCCGCTGGTTGTTGACAAAGAGCAGGGCCATGGTCGCTCCGCGAGGCGGTTCGAAGGCGTCGGCCGGCCGGCGCGCGCGGCGCCGGCGACATCGGCAAATCGTTCCCCAATCATAGAAGATTGCCGAGGACATGGGAAATGTGTCACCGCGCGTCCCGACGATCGGAATGGCGGTCGTCGCGGGTATAATCGCGCGATCCGCTGCACGCCTCGACCGCCGATGGAAGCCGAACGCCTCAATCAGATCGCCAGGGAGCTCGCCCAACTCACCGATCGCGCCGCCGATCTGCGGAGGTATCTTTGACTTCGACGTGAAGGCGTCGCGCTTCGAGGAGGTCGAGAGGGAGCTCGAGGACCCGCACATCTGGGACAACCCGGCCCGCGCCCAGCAGCTCGGCCGGGAAAAAAAGCAGCTCGAGATGGTCGTCGGCAACCTGCGCGACATCGACCGGACGCTGAAGGACACCCGCGAGCTGTTTGTGCTGGCGAAGAGCGAGGATGACGACGCGACGCTGGCCGAGCTCGAGCGCGACGCCGCCGGCGTCGCCGGCCGGATCGGCGAGCTCGAATTCCGCCGCATGTTCCACCACCCGCTGGATGCGAACGCCTGCTTCATCGACATCCAGGCCGGCAGCGGCGGCACCGAGGCCCAGGACTGGGCGGCGATGCTGCTGCGCATGTACCTGCGCTACTGCGAGCGGCGCGGCTACCGGACCGAGATCCTCGAGGAGTCGGCCGGCGAAGTCGCCGGCATCAAGAGCGCGAGCGTCAAGGTGACCGGCGAGTACGCGTTCGGCTACCTGCGCACCGAGACCGGCGTGCACCGCCTGGTGCGCAAGAGCCCGTTCGACGCCAACGCGCGCCGGCACACGTCGTTCGCCAGCGTGTTCGTCTATCCCGAGGTCGACGAGACGATCGAGGTCGAGATCAATCCGGCCGACATCCGGATCGACACCTTTCGCGCCTCCGGCGCCGGCGGCCAGCACATCAACAAGACCGACTCGGCGGTGCGCATCACCCACTTGCCGACCAGTATCGTCGTGCAATGCCAGAACGACCGCTCGCAGCACCGCAACCGCGCCGAGGCGATGGCGATGCTCAAGTCGCGGCTCTATGAGCTCGAGCTGCGCAAGCGCCAGACCGAGCAGCAGAAGCTGGAGGATGCCAAGACCGATATCGGCTGGGGCCATCAGATCCGGAGCTACGTGCTCGACCAGTCGCGGATCAAGGATCTGCGCACCAACGTCGAGACCGGCAACACCCAGAGCGTGCTCGACGGCAACCTCGACCCGTTCATCGCCGCGAGCCTGAAGCAGGGCGTGTGATGAGCGACCCGAAGCAAGCGCCGCCCCCGGTCGACGAAAACCAGATCGTCGCCGAGCGGCGCGGCAAGCTGGCGGCGCTGCGCGCCGCCGGCAACGCCTATCCGAACGATTTTCGGCGCGACTCGCTGGCCGGTGACTTGCACGCCGCGCACGACGCGAGCTCGCACGACGCGCTCGATCGACAGGTGATCGCCGTGGCCGTAGCGGGGCGCATGCTGCTCAAGCGGGTGATGGGCAAGGCGAGCTTCGCCACCGTGCAGGACATGAGCGGCCGCATCCAGCTCTACGTCACCGCCGACGCGCTGGGCGCGCAGGGGCACGACGCGTTCAAGCACTGGGACCTGGGCGACATCGTCGGCGCGCGCGGAACGCTGTTCAAGACCAAGACCGGGGAGCTGACGGTCAAGGTCACCGAGCTCAAGCTGCTGGCCAAGGCGCTGCGACCGCTGCCGGAGAAATTCCACGGCTTGACCGACCAGGAGCAGAAGTACCGCCAGCGCTACGTCGATCTGATCACCAGCCCCGAGTCGCGCCGGGTGTTCGTCTCCCGCTCGCGGGTCGTGCAGGCGATGCGCGAGTTCTTCGTCGCGCGCGGCTATCTCGAGGTCGAGACGCCGATGATGCATCCGATTCCCGGCGGCGCCGCGGCGCGCCCGTTCGTGACGCATCACAACGCGCTCGATACCGACCTCTACCTGCGGGTCGCACCCGAGCTGTACCTGAAGAAGCTCGTCGTCGGCGGGCTGGAGAAGGTGTTCGAGATCAACCGCAATTTCCGCAACGAAGGCATCTCGACCCGCCACAATCCCGAGTTCACGATGCTCGAGTTCTACGAGGCGTTTCGCGACTATCGCTATCTGATGGATCTGACCGAGACGCTGATCGCCGATGTCGCGCGCAAGGTTTGCGGCACGACGACGATCGAGTATCAGGACAGCGCGATCGAGCTGGGCGGTCGGTTCGACCGGCTGACGATGGCCGAAGCGATCGCCAGGCACGATTCACGGCACACGGCGGCCGACTTGTCGCGGCCGGACTACCTGAAGACCGCGCTCGCCGCGGCGGGCGTCGAGGCGGCGGCCGGTGACGGCGTCGGCGTGCTGCAGTTGCGGCTGTTCGAGGCGACGACCGAGCACAAGCTCACGCAGCCGACGTTCATCGTCGCGCACCCGACCGACGTCTCGCCGCTCGCTCGCGCCAGCGACGCCGATCCGACGGTCACCGACCGTTTCGAGCTGTTCATCGCCGGGCGCGAGATCGCCAACGGCTTTTCCGAGCTGAACGATCCCGAGGACCAGGCGGCGCGCTTCGCCGCGCAGGCGCGGGCCAAGGCGGCCGGCGACGTCGAGGCGATGCACTACGACGCCGACTACATCCGCGCCCTCGAGTACGGCCTGCCGCCGACCGCGGGCGAAGGGATCGGCGTCGACCGGCTGGTGATGCTGCTGACCGATAGTCCGTCGATCCGCGACGTGATCCTGTTCCCGCAGCTCAAGCGCGAGGGTCAGGCTCCGTAGCGCCGGCCGCCGACGGCCAGCGATGCTGCGGCGCCGACAATCTCGACGTACAGTAGAAGCTTCGACGGGACCTTCGGGACCAGGCGTGGGCGACGACTACCGCAGCTTTCGCGAGTTCTACCCGTTCTATCTGTCCGAGCACGCCGATCGCACCTGCCGCCGGCTGCACGTCGTCGGCTCGCTGCTGGTTCTGGCCTGCCTCGCGATGGTGTTGTTGTCGCGCAATGCGTGGTGGCTCGCCGGCGCGCTGGTCGCTGGCTACGGCTTCGCCTGGGTCGGCCATTTCTTTTTCGAGCACAATCGTCCGGCGACCTTTCGCCATCCGATCTACAGCCTGATCGGCGACTGGGCGATGTTCCGCGATGTGCTGACCGGCAGGATCCGCTTCTGAAGACCGTCGTTTGACATATACCCGCTGGGGGTATAGAGTGGGGCGATGGCCACGCTGGCGCAGTCGGCCGCATCGGCGACATCCGAACCGCGGCAGAGGATCGAGCTCGGCATCGAGGGCATGACCTGCGCCGCCTGCGCGGCGCGCATCGAAAAGGCGCTGCGCCGCATCCCGGGAGTCGATGCCAGCGTCAATTTCGCGACCGAGACTGCTTCGGCGGCACTGGGCCCGGCCGTCCTGCCCGAGCGGGTGCTGGCGGCGGTCGAGGGCGCCGGCTACCGCGCCTACCTGCGACGCGATCCTCAAGCCGAGCGCGCCGCCGACCGAGCCCGCAAGGCGAAAGCGTACGGCGCGCTGCGGCGCGACGCCTGGATTGCCGCGGTGCTGACCGTGCCGCTGCTGGTGCAGATGATGCCGATGCTCGCCGGCGACTGGCTGCGCGGCGACGCAATGCACGCCGAATGGCTGCCGCGCTGGCTGCAGCTCGCGCTGGCGACACCGGTCCAGTTCTGGACTGGCCGTCGTTTCTACGTCGGCGCCTGGCACGCGCTTCGCGGCGGCGGCGCCAACATGGACGTCCTGATCGCGCTGGGTACGACGATGGCGTGGGGCCTGAGCGCCGCCGTCACCGTGCTCGGCCTGTCGCAGCGCCACGTCTACTTCGAGGCTGGCGCCGCGGTGATCACGCTGGTCGTGTTCGGCAAGCTGCTGGAAGCGCGCGCGCGTTCGGGCATGTCGAAGGCGCTCGAAGGACTGTCGCGGCTGCAGCCTCCGGTCGCGCACGTGCTGCGCGACGGCGCCGCAGTCGAGGTTCCGCTCGACGCGGTCGTCTTGCGCGACCGGGTGATCGTGCGCGCCGGCGAGCGCGTCCCGGTCGACGGCGTCGTGCGCGAAGGGACATCGAGCGTCGACGAGAGCATGGTGACCGGCGAGGCGCGCCCGGTCGCCAAGGCGCCGGGCGCGACCGTGTTCGCCGGCACGCTAAACCAGGAGGGCTTGCTCGAATGCGAAGCGACCGGCGTCGGCGGCGCGACGCTGCTGGCCGGCATCGTGCGCCTGGTCGCCGAAGCGCAGGGCTCGAAGGCGCCGATCCAGCGTCTGGCCGACCGCGTCGCCGGCGTGTTCGTTCCGGTCGTCGTCGCCATCGCGGCGGTGACTTTCGGCGCGACCTGGTGGCTGGGCGGCGGTGCGACGGCGGCGCTGATCGACGCGGTCGCGGTGCTGGTCATCGCCTGTCCGTGCGCGCTGGGACTGGCGACGCCGACGGCGATCGTCGTCGGCACGGGCCGCGGCGCGCAGCTCGGCGTGCTCATCAAGGGGCCGGAGATCCTCGAGTCGACGCGGCGCGTGGACACCGTCGTGCTCGACAAGACGGGGACCGTCACCCAGGGCGCGATGGCGCT
>DATEFZ010000301.1:0-23955 GCA_035280325.1 Casimicrobiaceae bacterium | reverse complement strand
CCGCGCCGGCCTGCCGGTGGCGGGTTTCGCCCGCGGCCTGAGCGCCGCCGAAGACGTCGCGCGCTGGGCGCACAGTCACCAGCCCGGATCGCCGGCCGACTATCCGGCGCTGATCTGGATCGGCTCGCCGGCCGAGCTGCGCGGCGCGCGCCTCGCCGCCGACGGCGCGACGATCCGGGCCGACGCCTCGACCTGGGCCTTCGATGTCGTGCCCAGGATCGCCCTCAACCGCTCGTACTACAACGCTGCGTCGACCGCGTATTTCGCCGGACGAACGCTAAAGTTGCGCGGCAGCTTCGCCGACGGCTGCTGGGTCGCGCGCACCCTCTGGCCCGAAGACTTCCGCCTCGGCTTCGATGCCGCGCCGCCGTCGGCGGCAATCGCAGCCGCACCCGAGGCGATCCGCGCGCTGCTGCGCGCCGATCCGCGCGGCGGCGCGCAAAGCGCATTTTCGGTCACGGCGCTGTGGGAGCGCAGTCCCGGCGCCGCGCAACGGGTCGAAGGCAAGGCGGTGCTCGCCGCGATGCTCAACGGCGCGCAAGGCGACGACGACGAAGCGCACGGCGGCCACTTCGCGATGGTCACCGGCCGCGTCGGCGAGCGCGGAGCGATCGACGACTGGCTGGCCAGCAACTTCTACGCGCTCGACGTGTTCAGCGAGAAAGGGATCGTCGCCGCGGTCGTGCCGCTCGACAACTACCTGACCGATCTCAACAGCGGACAGGCGTGGTACCGCCCGTCGCACCTGATCGTCGCCGTGCTGAGCCGGGACCGGGCGGCCGGCTACGTCCAGAGCGCGCTCAACCGCGTCTACAACCAGTTCTACCGGCATCAGCTCGTTTACGGCAACGTGACGATGAATTGCTCGGGTATCAGCATCGACGCGCTGCGCGCGCTGGGCTGGCCTGTTCGCGCCCGCGGCCCGACCAGCCGTACGCTGGCGTGGCTGGGGCTGCCGCTGATCGCCGCACGCGAGCGCGACATCGGCCGCACGAGGCAGACCTTCGACTACCTTTGCGGCGATCGCACACGCGTCTTTCCTGCCGCCGCGTTCGAGGAGACGGCGGCCTCTCTGCTGCAGCTCGCCGGCGGCGGGCGGGCCCCGGGCACCGAGTTCGAGACCGCGCTCGGCGACGACATCGAGGCGCTCTTGTGGCTGCGCGTGCCGCAATTGCCGTCCAGCCGCGCCTGGGGTGATTTCGCCGTCGTCAGCGGCGGCGAGTACGGCGCCCGGCTGCCGGCCGACCGCAGCAAGGCGATGATCGTCCCCGTCCCGCCTCGCCCTTTTCCCGCCGAGCTGCGCGATCCCGACCTGCTGCCGCCCGCAGGCAGCCGTAGCAGGCTGGCAGCCGCAGCATGGACGGCGCTGCTCTTCGCCGGGATCGCCTGGCTCGCTTGGCGCACGGTCTCGCCGCATCTATAACGGCTTGACAGTATTCTATAATTCCATTATTCTGGAAATATGGAAACAGAAAGTGTCTTGAATGCCCTCCGGGCCTTGGCGCAGGAAACCCGGCTCCGCATCTTCCGACTGCTGGTCGAGCAAGGTCCGCAGGGGCTGGCGGCGGGCGCGATTGGCCAACGCCTCGAGCTCGCTCCGGCGACGCTTTCGTTTCACATCAAATCGCTGACAGCGTCGGGGCTCCTGTTTTCGCGGCAGCGGGGCCGCTTCGTCTACTACGCCACCGATTTCGCCGCGATGCGCGCCCTCGTCGCCTATCTCACCGAAAACTGCTGCCGGGCGGGCGCCGGCGATTGCGGGCCGGCGTGCGCGGCCGACGGCATGGCGCCGCAGAATGCAGGACGGCTCGTCGCTGCCGGCCCGAAACCCACGATACGACCGAAAAGGATGATGGCATGAAGCGATTCCACGTTCACGTCGGGGTGGGCGATCTCGCCACCGCCGTTCGTTTCTACTCGACGCTGTTCGCCGCCGGACCCACGGTGCGCAAGGACGACTACGCCAAGTGGATGCTCGACGATCCGCGCATCAACTTCGCGATCTCGACCTGGTCGGCCGAGGGCGTCGATCACCTGGGAATCCAGGTCGACGGCGCCGACGATCTCGCCGCGATGGAAACCAGGCTCCGCGACGCGGGCCGGGACCTCGTCGCCGAAACGAACGTCGACTGCTGCTATGCGCGCTCGGACAAGGTTTGGGTGACCGATCCTGCCGGCATCGCGTGGGAAACCTTCCACAGCCTGGGCAAGGTGCCGGTGTTCCAGGATCGAGACGCAACGCCGGAGGTCGTGGCCGATACCGGGTGCGGCCCCGACGCCGGCAAAGCTTGCTGCAGGTAATCGGATCGCCGACCCGCGTCGGGCAGTTCCCTATTGCATGAACCAACCGTGGCTGACCACCATCGACTGGCCGGTCAGCGCATTCGACGGGAACGAGGCGAACAAGAGCGCGACTTCGGCGACATCCTGGAGGGAAGTGAATTCGCCGTCGACGGTGTCCTTGAGCATGATCTTCTTGACCACGTCGTCCTCGGAGATGCCCAGCGTCTTCGCCTGCTCGGGGATCTGCTTTTCCATCAGCGGCGTGCGGACGAAGCCGGGGCAGATGACGTTGGCGCGCACACCATGCCTGGCGCCTTCTCTCGCCACGACCTTGGCCAAGCCGATTAGCCCGTGCTTGGCGGTGACGTAGGGCGCCTTCAAGAGCGCCGAGCTCTTCGACATCACCGAGCCCATGTAGATGATGCTGCCGCCGCGGCCCGAGGCGTACATGTGCGGCAGGCAGGCCCTGGTGGTGAGAAACGCGCCGTCGAGATGGATCGCCATCATCTTCTTCCACTCGCCGAAGCTGAAGTCCTCGAGGGGGTGGACGATCTGGATGCCGGCGTTGCTGACCAGGATGTCGACGCCGCCGAACTCGGCGATCGTCGCGGCGACGCCGGCGCCGACCGCCCGCTCGTCGGTCACGTCCATCGCCACCGCGGTTGCGCGGCCGCCCGCGCCGCGGATCTCGGTCGCGACTTGATCCGCCGACTTGCGGTCGAGGTCGGCGATCGCGACCTTGCAGCCTTCGCGGGCAAAGGCGAGCGCGATCGCCCGGCCGATGCCGCTGGCCGCGCCGGTGACGATCGCCCGCTTGTCCTCGAGTCTCATCGAGCCCTCCGAAAGTTGCCGGCGTGCCGCGTCACCCCGGCGCCGAACGACGATCGTATCATTGGCCGGTTCGCTCGAGCCCCCGAAACTTCATGCCTGCGCTACTCACCGACCAGACCTTCTGGCTGAACGCGTTCTTCGTCGCCGAATGGACGGTGCGATTGGCGATGATCGTGATCGTGCCGTTCCGCCGCTCGCCCGAAGCGGCCAAGGGCTGGCTGCTGCTGATCTTTTTCGAGCCGGCGATCGGCATCGCGCTCTACCTGCTGATCGGGCGGCCGATGCTGCCGGCGTGGCGACTCGAGCGGCGCGCCGAATTCGAGAAGCTGAGCCGCCCGGTGTACGAGCGCCTCGGCCGCGATCCGAACATCTTCCATCCGGAACTCGGCCCGACGCTCGATCACGCGGTGAAGCTCGCCGAGAACCTCGGCCGCCTGCCGATCCTCGGCGGCAACACGGCGGAGGTCCTCGCCGACTACGACCGGACGATCGACCGCCTGATCGCCGACATCGACATGGCGCACGACCACATCCACCTGCTCTTCTACATCGTCAGCGACGACGCTACGGTCGCGCGTGTCGTCGAAGCGCTGGAGCGGGCGATCGACCGCGGCGTCGTGTGCCGGCTGCTGGCCGATTCGCTGGGCTCGCGCCCCGCCTTCGGGCGCATGCTGCCGCGGCTGCTGGCGGCCGGCATCCTGGCCGAGGAGACAATGCGGGTCGGCTTCTTCCGCCGCCGCACCGGCCGCATCGACTTGCGCAACCACCGCAAGATCGCGGTCATCGACGGCCGCATCGCCTATACCGGATCGCAGAACCTGACCGACGCGACGTTCAAGCGCGGGCTAACCTACGAGGAGCTGAGCGTGCGCGTCTCCGGCCCGATCGCGCTCGAGCTGCAGGCGGTGTTCGTCGAGGACTGGTACGTCGAGATCGGCGAATTCCTGGGCGACGAGCGCTATTTCCCCGATCCAAGGATCACCGGCCAAGTCACCGCGCAGGCGCTGCCCAGCGGGCCCGGCTATCCGCGCGAGAACAACCAGCGGCTGATCGTGTCGCTGATCCATGCCGCGGCGCGACGGGTGGTCATCACCATGCCCTACCTGGTGCCGGACGAGGCGCTGCTGCAGGCGCTCCAGACGGCGGTGCTGCGCGGCATCGAGGTCACGCTGGTGGTGCCGGCGCAACGCGACCAGTATCTGGTCTATCTGGCGCAGCGCTCGTATTACGACGAGCTGCTCGGCTCGGGCGTGCGCATCTGCCGCTACGGCAGGCGGTTCCTGCACGCCAAGCACGTGACCATCGACGACACGGTCGCGTGGATCGGCTCGTCGAACCTCGACGTGCGCTCGTTCGCCTTGAACGCCGAAGTCGTGGTCCTGCTCTACGACGCCGCCGTCTGCGCCAGTCTCGAGCGCGAGCAGGCGCGCTACCTGGCCGAAGGCGAGATGCTCGAGCCCGGGCAGTGGTCGCGCCGGCCGCTGCCGGTCAAGGTGGCCGAGAACCTGGCCCGGCTGCTCGGGCCGCTGCTATGACCTTTGCGCGGGAATAAAGCGGCCGCGCCGCCCGTATGAGGGGTACAGGTTCACAACGTGGCCCGGAGGGCGACTTGGCCGACGACGACCAGCGATCCCGTTTCGAACGCGTGGTCATGCCGCATCTGGACGCCGCCTACAACCTGGCGCGCTGGCTGTCGCGCGACGCGCACGACGCCGAGGACATCGCCCAGGAAGCGCTGCTGCGGGCGTACCGTTATTCCGGCGCGCTGCGCGGAGCCGATGCCCGGCCCTGGCTGCTGGCGATCGTCAGGCGCAGTTTCTACGACTGGTTGTCGCGCAACCGTCCGGCCGAGATCGACCGCGGGGTCGACCCGGAATCGCTGGCCGACGAAAGCGGGGCGATCCCCGGCCCCGAGCAGGCGGCGCTGCGTCGCGCCGACAACCAGTCGTTGACGGCGGCGATCGCGGCGCTGCCGCGGGGTTTTCGCGAAGTGCTGGTGCTGCGCGAGCTGGAAGAGCTTTCGTACAAACAGATCGCGCAGATCGTCGACATCCCGGTCGGAACGGTGATGTCGCGTCTGGCCCGGGCCCGCGGGCTGCTGCAGAAGTCGCCATTGCTGGAAAGCGTGCGTGGCGGAGCGGCGGGTGGCGAAAGGTGAACCGATGAGGACGGCGATGAACTGCAACGACGTGAACGCCGTATTGGCCGAATACCACGACGGCGAGCTTGACCTGGCGCAAAGCCGCGGCCTGGAACAGCATCTGCAGGGTTGCGAATCCTGCACCGCTCGGCGAGACGATCTCGATCGACTGCGCCGGAGCATCCGCCGCGAAGCGCCCTACCATGCGGCGCCGGAAGCGCTCCGCCGGCGCATCGCGGCGGCTTTGCCGGCGCCGGCGCGCTCCGGCCCGTCGCCTCGCGCGCAACGCTGGCGCTGGCTCTCCGCCGGCGGCCTGGCTGGCGTGGCGGCCACCGTGTTCGCCTGGGTGATCGGCGGCGCGGTCATCGAGCGCTACGACGTCGACACGCTGGCCGACGAGGCCGTCGCCGACCACGTGCGCGCCACGCTCTCCCGGCGCACGATCGACGTCGCGTCGTCGGACCAGCACACGGTCAAGCCGTGGCTGTCGTCGCAGCTCGATTTCTCGCCGCCGGTGAAGGACCTGCAGGACGAGGGCTTCACCCTGCTCGGCGGGCGGCTCGACTACCTCGATCGGCGCCCGGTCGCGACGCTGGTCTATCGCTACAGCCAGCATGGGATCGACGTCTTCGTCCGTCCGGCGACGCGCGCTTCGCGGCCGGCTGCGTTGACGACGATACGCGGCTTCAACGTCAGCCACGCGATCGGCAGCGGCATGGAGTGGTGGGCGGTGTCCGACGTATCGCCCGACGTGCTCGCCCCGTTCGTCGAGCGGCTGGCGCACGACGACACGCGTTGACGGCGCTGCAGAGATCTGCAGCAGCCAGCGAGCCTAGCGGTGCTTGAACTCAGGCTTGCGCTTCTCGACGAACGCCCGCATGCCCTCCTTCTGGTCGTCGAGCGCGAACGTGGCGTGGAACTCGCGGCGCTCGAACAGCAAGCCCTCGGCGAGCGATGACTCGTAGGCGCGGTTGATCGCCTCCTTGATCTTGAGCACGACCGGCAGCGAGTAGCCGGCGATCTTCGCCGCCACCGCCATCGCCTCGTCGAGCAGCTTGTCGGCCGGGACGACGCGGGCGACCAGCCCGGAGCGCTCGGCTTCCTGCGCGTCGATCATGCGGCCGGTCAGGCACCAGTCCATCGCCTTCGCCTTGCCGACGGCGCGCGGCAGCCGCTGCGTCCCGCCCATGCCCGGCATCGTGCCGATCGTGATCTCGGGCTGCCCGAACTTCGCGCTGTCGGCGGCGATAATCAGGTCGCACATCATCGCCAGCTCGCAGCCTCCGCCCAGCGCGTAGCCGGCCACCGCCGCCAGCACAGGCTTGCGCGTCGCGCGCACCGACTCCCAGCTCATGATGTAGTTGTCGGCGTAGACTTTCTGGTAGCCCCACTCGGCCATCGCGCCGATGTCGGCGCCGGCGGCGAACGCACGGTCGTTGCCGGTGATGACGATGGCACCGACGCCGGGATCGGCGTCGAATGCGGCGAGCGCGCGCGAGAGCTCGGCCGCCAGCGCGTCGTTCAGCGCGTTCATCCGCTGCGGGCGATTGAGCCGGACGATGCCGACGCGATCGCGCGTCTCGACGACGATGTTCTCGTATTGGTCGCTCATCGATCAGTCATGGCTTGTCGGGATCAAAATGGCTGCCGAGCGTCGCCCAGCAGCGGTAATACTCGGGCTGGCGCTGCGCCGACTGCAGCGCGAAGCGTGTCGGGTGGATGACGTTGCGCGTCTCGAACATGAACGCCATCGTATCGGCGACCCGCTGCGGAGTCGAGACGTCGGCGCGCGAGGCGCGAGCGAACGTCGCGGCGTCGGGCCCGTGCCCGCTCATGCAGTTGTGCAGGCTGGCGCCGCCGGGCGAGAAGCCCTCGGCCTTGGCGTCGTAGACGCCCGCGATCAGGCCCATGAACTCGCTGGCCACATTGCGATGGAACCACGGCGGCCGGAACGTGTGCTCCATCGCCAGCCAGCGCGGCGGAAAGATGACGAAGTCGATGCTGGCCATGCCGGGACTGTCGCTCGGCGACTGCAGCACGCCGAAGATCGACGGATCGGGGTGATCGAAGCTGATCGAGCCAATGGTATTGAAGCGGGCCAGGTCGTACTTGTACGGCGCGTAGTTGCCGTGCCAGGCCACGACGTCGAGCGGCGAATGGTCGATCGGCGCCGTCCAGAGATTGCCCATGAACTTGGCGACCAGCTCGAAGTCGCCCTGGCGATCCTCGTAGCGGGCCACCGGCGCCAGGAAGTCGCGCGCGTTGGCGAGGCCGTTCGAGCCGATCGGGCCCAGCTCGGGCAGCCGGAACGGCGCGCCGAAGTTCTCGCAGATGTAACCGCGCGCCTCGCGATCGACGAGCTCGACGCGAAAGCGAACGCCGCGCGGGATCACGGCGATTTCCTGCGGCGCGACGTCGATCCGGCCGAATTCGGTGTCGAAGGCGAGCCGTCCGTGCTGCGGCACGATCAACAGCTCGCCGTCGGCATCGTAGAAGTAGCGATCGCGCATCGAACGGTTGACCGCGTAGAGGTGAATGCCGCAGCCGGTCTGGGTCGCGGCCGAACCGTTGCCGGCCATCGTCACCACCCCGGCGATGAAGTCGGTCGGCTTCGACGCGGAGGGCATCGGCAACGGGTCCCAGCGCAACTGGTCTGGCGGCGTCGGCAGCGCGTCGAAGCGGCTTTCGATGCGGCCGCGCGCCATGCGGCGGAACGGCTGGTGCACGGCGGCCGGCCGGATGCGATAAAGCCACGAGCGGCGGTTGACCGCGCGCGGCGCGGTGAACGCCGTGCCCGACATCTGTTCCGCGTAGAGTCCGTACGGCGCGCGCTGCGGCGAATTCTGGCCGCTTGGCAGCGCGCCCGGCAGCGCCTCGGTCGCGAACTCGTTGCCGAAGCCCGACTGGTAGGCGAGCGTGGCGTCGGCGGGCGCCGCGCCTCGCCGGCGGGCGGTGGTCTTGGCGGTCATGGCGTGTTGTGGAGTTTCCGGGCGGACGGCCTTCATACCGCCGGATCGGATTTTACCTTGACGATGTCCTCGCGCGCGGCCGCCAGCGCTTGCGAGAGGACCGACCGATCGCCGACGTGGTTGGCGAGCAGCAGGACGAGCCGCGCGTTGAGCAGCGCGCTCTCTTCGTCGGTCAAGTCGCGGTGCGCCGCGATCAGCTCCTGATAGAAATCGTCGGGGGCGGCGATATTCGGGCGGGTGTCCAGCGTCACGCTGCCGCCTTCGCCTCGCGTTCGGGGGCGCCGATGGCGCGAGCGATCGCGGCGCGTATCGCCGCCGCGTCGAACGAGCGCCAGCGCGCGCAGACATGCTGGTCGGGGCGCAGCAGATAGCAGGTGCCCGGCCTGGCGTCGTAACGCCTGGCGACAAGACCGCGAACGTCGTCGACCCGATCTTCGCCGCTGCCTGCGCCGCCGACCAGCAACACCGCGCAGGGCACGGGCTCGCGGGCGAGGACGCGGCAGGCTTCCCTGGATGGCGCCTCGCCGAAAGACAACACGACGAAACCGCCGCCCAGATAACCGAGCAGCCAGTCGCCGCCCGAGCCGTGCACCGGCGCGTCGACCGCCGCCGCGCCGGGGACGACGGCCCCGTCGAAACCGTCGCCCGCGCGATCGGGCGTGTTCAGCGGCGACGCGGTCAGCACGGTCGGCTGCGACAGACGACCACTGTTGACCAGCTGCCGCGCAAACGCGTGACGCCTGGCGAGCCCCAGCACCGCATCGCGAAACGTCCGACTGACGGCGCTCTTCGGCGTGATGAAATCGGTGCTGCGCGTCGAATGACGTATGTTCTCGTCGGCGGCAAAGGTCCGCTCGGCGTCGTAGCTGTCGAGCAGCGAGTCCGGCGCCCGTCCGGCCTGTACCAACGCGAGCTTCCACACCAGGTTGTCGGCGTCCTGGATGCCCGAATTGGCGCCGCGTGCGCCGAACGGCGAGACCAGATGCGCGGCGTCGCCGGCGAAAATCGCGCGACCCTGCCGGAACGAGCGCATCCGTCGGCACTGGAAGGTGTAGACGCTGGCCCATTCGATGTCGAACTCCGCATCGTCGCCGAGCATCGCGCGAAGCCGCGGCACGATCCGCTCCGGACGTTTTTCAGTTTCCGGATCGGCCTCCCACCCGAGCTGGAAATCGATCCGCCAGACGTCGTCGGCCTGGCGATGCAGCAGCGCCGACTGGTTGCGGTGAAACGGCGGGTCGAACCAGAACCGGCGCTCGGCGGGAAACGCCGAGCGCATGTGGATGTCGGCAATCAGGAAGCGGTCGTGAAACGCTTGGCCCTGGCATTCGAGGCCGAGCATGTTCCGGATAAGGCTCTTGGCGCCGTCGGCGACGATCAGCCAGTCGGCGCGCACGGCATATTCGCCGTCCGGTGCGGCGATCCGTACCACGACGCGATCGGCTTCGAGCCCGACGCCGACAACCCTGCTCCGCCAGCGGATCTCGGCACGCGGCAGGGCCGACAGGCGCTCGACCAGGAGCTGCTCGACCCAGTACTGCTGCAGGTTGATGAACGCCGGCCGGCGGTGGCCGTCCTCGGCGAGCAGATCGAAGGCGTAGACCTCGTCGTCGCCGAAATAAACCCGGCCGACGTTCCAGCCGACACCCTTTCGCACCAGCGGCTCGGCGCAACCGAGGCGATCGAAGATCTCGAGCGTGCGCTTCGACCAGCAGATCGCGCGCGAGCCGACGCTGACGGTATCGTCCTCGTCGACCAGCAGCACGTCGACGCCGCGCTGCGCGAGATCGATCGCGGCGGCAAGCCCGACCGGCCCGGCACCAGCCACCACCACCGGCCAGCGCCGTCCCGCGCCGTCGAGATCGGGCGGCCGACGATAGGCGTAGCGCGGGGGAGCGTAGGTCTTCACGGGGGACCGACGCTATTCTTCTCTAACCTTCCAGCGCCTGCCACATCTCCTTGTCGCGATGCGCGGTCCATATGCGCGGGTCGCGATGCTGCGTGGCTTCGTCGTAGGCGCGGCTGACGTCGAACGGCAGGCAGTGATCGAAGATGACCCAGTCGCCGTACCTGGGCTTCAGCCGATCGTAGGTTTCGCGATAGACGGTGCGCAGATCCTTGCCGCCGGCGGCGCCCGCCTTCACCGCATCGAACATCTCGGTGATGAAGGCGCGCGTGCTGTCGAGTCCTGCCGCGACTTGCGCCTCGGTCTGGAGGGCGGCACCACGTCCCGGCACCAGCCTGGCGGGTCGGAGCGCGGCGATCGCATCGAGCGTTGCCGGCCAGTCGCCGAGATACGCATCGCCGGTGTACGGCGTCGTCTGGTACTCGACCAGATCGCCGGAAAAGAGCACCCGCTCCTGCGGCAGCCAGACGACGGTGTCGCCCTTGGTGTGGCCGCGGCCGAGCTGCATCAGCTCGACCTGCAGCTTGCCCAGCCACAGGGTGAGGCGGCGCTCGAACACCATCGTCGGCCAGGTGAGCCCCGGAACCGATTCGACCGCCTGGAACAGCCGCGGAAAGCGCTCGATCTCGCTTTTCATGTCGGCTTCGCCGCGCTCGACGATCAGATCGTAGGTGTCGCGGCTGGCGATGACGTGGTCGGCGCCGTAGCCCGATGCGCCGAGCACTCTTACCGCGTGGTAGTGCGACAGCACGACGTAGCGGATCGGCGCTTGGCTGACGGCGCGAATCCGTCGCACGACGTCCTGCGCCATCACCGGCGTGGCCTGCGTATCGATCACCATGACGCAATCGTCGCCGACGACGATGCCGGTGTTGGGGTCGCCTTCGGCGGTGTAGGCCCAGGCGTGGTCGGAAAGCCGGTCGAAGCTGACCTTCTTCTGCTCGAGGTCGGCTTGCGAGGCGAACGTCTTGTTGCTCATTCTGGTTCCGGAGAAGAGAGATGCGGTCGGTGCGAGGTCGCCGCTGTCATTGTAGGAGGGAATCGGCCCGCCTGCACGGCGGGGCGATGCACGGGCGCGGCGTCATCGATACAGGCCGCGCGTCTGCGCCTGCAGCCTCGAGAGTCCCAGCAGCGAGTCGAGGTACGGAGTCGGAACGCCGACCGCGACACCTATTTCGCGCGGCACCGAGAGGAGCGCGTCGATCTCGACCGGGCGCCCGGCCTCGACGTCCTGCAGCATCGACGTCTTGACCGCGCCGAGCTTGCGCGTGATGGCGTTGCGATCCTCGCCGCTCTGCGCGATCGGACAGCCGATCGCGGCGCCGATCGCGGCGGCCTCGCGCATCACGGCAAGGCAAAAGCCGTTGATGAGCTCGTCATCGAGGATACGATCCATCGTCGCGCCGGTCAGCGCCGACACCGGGTTCATCGTCATGTTGCCCCAGAGCTTGTACCAGATGTCGCGCTGGATGCAATCGGAAGTCTCGACCTCGAAGCCGGCAGCCGCGAACAGCGCCGCGGCCGCGTCGAGCCGGGCCGAGCGCGCGCCGTCCGGCTCGCCCAGGATCAGTCGCTGGCCGACGGCGTTGCGGGTCATCCCCGGCTCGGGCGTCGAGCACGAGGCGTGGACGACGCAGCCCAGGATGCGCTCCGGCGCGATCGCCGCGGCGATGCGTCCATCGGGGTCCGCCGACTTGAGCCGCATCCCTGCCTGCGCGCCGCCGAAGCCGTGAAAGAACCACCACGGCACGCCGTTCATCGCCGTCAGCACCGTCGTTGCGGGCCCGAGCAGCGGCGCGATCGCCGTGCACGCCGCGGGCAGTGCCGGCGCCTTGACCGCGATCACCACCAGGTCCTGTCGGCCGAGCTCGGCAGCGGTCTCGGCGACGCGGGCCGGCGCGCTCAGCAACTCGCCGCCGGTCTCCAGCCGCCAGCCGTGCTTGCGCAGCGCCTGCGCCGTCTTTCCCCGTGCCAGGGCTGCGACATCGCTGCTGGCGGCGGCCAACCGCGCGCCGAAGAAGACGCCGATGGCACCGGCGCCGACGATGCACGTCTTCACCTCCGCGCCGCTATCGCTTGTACGACGGGTCGATGCGATCGATCGTGCGCGTCAGCGCGGCCACGACGTCGCGCCCGGCGCCGAAGGCCGGGTCGAACTGCAGCGCGTCGCGCGCCGACTTGCGCCGCACCTCCTCGCTCACCGGCCGCGACGACCCCAGCGCCGCCGAAGCGACCTGGATCTCGCAGGCGCGATTGAGCGTCCAGAGCACGGTGAACGTGCGCGAGATCGTCTCGCCCCAGGCGAGCAGGCCGTGGTTGCGCAGGATCACCGCGCGCTTGTCGCCGATGTCGCGCACCAGCCTCGGACCCTCGTCCGGATTCACGGTGATGCCTTCGAAGTCGTGATAGGCGACCCGGCCGTGTAGCTGCACCGAGTAGAAATTGTCCATCGACAACCCGGCTGCCGAGCCGGCGACCGCGACGCCGGCGGTGGTGTGCGTATGCATCACGCAGTGCGCGTCCGGAATCGCGTCGTGGATCGCGGCATGGACGACGAAGCCTGCCGGATTGACCGGCCATTCGGACTCGCCGACGATTTTTCCGGCGAGGTCGATGCGCACCAGGTTCGACGCGCACACCTCCGAGTACATGAGCCCGAACGGATTGATCAGGAAGTGCTTGTCTGGTCCGGGCAGCCGCAACGTGATGTGGTTGTAGATAAGCTCGGTCCAGCCCAGATGGGCGAAGATCCGGTAGGCGGCGGCGAGCTCGATCCGCGCCGCCCGCTCCTCCACCGATATCGCCGCCGGTTTGCGGCCGCGTGCCGGCCTGTCACCCACCATCCGCAGCGATTGCGATCGAGCCTGTGCCATGTGCTCCTCCTGGACTTGGATTTCCGACCTTTGCGATGGAATCATCAAGATCTTGCTGTGGCTTATCGTGCCCTGAGGGTAACATCCATCAAGATGTAGCCATAACCAGCGCGACTTGTACAGCCTGTCCAGCAAGTCACCCGGGGCCCGTCTCCGCTCGGATTATGCTGGAGAACGATTTCGTCGTTCCGTGGTCCATTGGCGGCAGCCAGGGGCGAGCACCGTATTTGGTAGCGACGATGACGAATGCCATTCGTGACATGGTGGTTGCCGTGACGGCGACAGCCATCGCATTGCTGACCGCCGGCTGTGGTGGCGGCGGCGGCAGCGGTGGCAACACGGCGCTGACAGCCCGGCAGGCCTGCGATGCCTTGAGCAGTGCAAAGGTCGATGCATCGCGCATCGCTCTGCCGACCCGCGGAGCCGGGGTGGTATCCACCCGATTGGTCGCAGCCGGCGCTCCGGGCAATACCGATGGCGAGTACTGCCAAGTCGACGGAAAGATTAGTCCGATCGATCCCGTCGCGCAGGAGATCACTTTTGAAGTTAGGCTGCCGTCTGCGTGGAACAACAAGGCACTCCAGGTGGGTGGTGGAAGCTGGGACGGCGCTATCCCCATTGGCAATGAGGCAAATCGCGTCGTTCGCGGCGCTGCGGCCGCCCCTTTGGCGCGTGGCTATGCGGTATTCGGGAGTGACTCCGGACATGCAGATGCGCAAGGGTTGGATGCGAGCTTTGCAGTCAACGACGAGCAACTCGCGAACTTCGGCGGCGATCAGTTGAAGAAAACGCGGGACGTAGTGATCGCGATCCTGCAACAGCGCTACGGCAAGGTTCCTGCGAAGACATATTTCGTCGGCCTCTCGAACGGCGGACGCGAAGCGCTCGTTGCCGTGCAGCGCTTCCCTGCGGACTACGACGCCGTACTGGCGCTGTTTCCGCCCCCTGCATGGACGCCATTGTTCATGAAGTTGAACCAGGTCGCCCGTGCCATGTTCGCGAACAATGGCGCAGGTTGGATCGGTTCCTCGAAAGCCGCGTTTCTGAACCAGAGCGTGGTCACAGCCTGCGACGCGTCGGACGGCGCGATCGACGGCATCGTCAGCAATCCATCCTGCACGTTCGATTATCGATCGCTTCGATGTCCCGGCGGAGCAGATGCCGGAAGCAATTGCTTTTCCGATCCTCAGCTGAAAACGCTGGATGTGTTGTTTCAGAACCTTTCATTGCCTTATGCGTTGGCCAACGGCATCGATTCGTTCGGGCCGTTCTCGCTCAGCGCGAATTTCAACTCCGATCTGAACGTACTGGGCTCGACTCCGACACCAGCGTTGATGCCGATTTCTCCCCCCGAGGTCGGGCTCATGGCGTATTTTTCGGATGGCTTGATGCGGTACGCCGTCACCAGGAATCCGGCTCTGGTTCCTTTCAGCTTCGACGAGACGCAACCGATGGCGTATCTGCCGCGGTTGCAGACTGTTTCGAATATCCTGGACGCGACGAACCCCGACATCTCGGCATTCAAGCAGCGCGGCGGGAAACTCATGATCGTTCATGGGGGCGCGGATGAACTGGTCCCGGCATCCGGCACGGCGGTCTGGTACCAGCAGGTTGTCGCCAGATTCGGGCAAGCGGAGACAGATACTTTCCTGCGGTTCTACATCGTGCCCGGACTTGCGCACGGAGGCGGCGGAGCTTTCAGCTTCTCCGGCGACCTCCTGAGCGCCATGGAGCAATGGTCGGAGGTCGGCGTCGCGCCGGCAAACCTGACAGGCACGGATGCGAATCCAGCGAGTGCAGGTCGTACCCGCCCGCTATGTGCCTATCCAACCTGGCCCAAATACATCGGCGGCAGCGTCGACGCAGCCTCGAGCTACAGTTGCGTGACGCAATAGTCGTCGACGACCGAACAGCCGGCGGTACGCGTCTTGGCTGATCGCGTACTCATGCATCACGCACTGCCCGAAGGTTAGCCGGCGAGAGCAGCGACAAGACGAACCTCATCGAGCGTGACACCACGGAACTCAGCGGTCCTGATCGAACAGGACGCGCACTTATGTGGTGGCTAAGGCGCTACGGGCGGCGTGGTCGAGTACGGTGCGGAGCTGCGCGATAGTGACCCCGGGAAACCACTCCACAAATTGCGATGCAGCTGCGCCATCTTCAAGGTTCTCGAAGAGGGCCGACACGGGCACGCGCGTACCGCGGAACACCCACGTACCGCTGACGCGGTCTGGGTCTCGTTCAACGGCTGAGCACGTCGACCAATCAATCATGGCGAAATGGTACCACCGGGGCTATCAGACGCCTAACGGCCTTTCGGCCTCTTGTCGACGACGCGTTTCGCCTTGCCCAGCGAGCGCTCGATGCCGCCGCTGGGGACGATCTTCACTTCGGCGCTGACGCCGATCAGGTTCTTGATCAGATGCGCGAGCCTGGCCCCCGCCGCGTCGCCGTCGGCGCCGCCGGCGCCCGGCGCCCGCTCGACCAGCACCGTCAGCTCGTCGAGCGTTTTCGGTCGCGCGATCTCGAGCTGGTAGTGCGGCGCCAGCGCTTCCTGCCTGAGGATCAGCTCCTCGACCTGCGTCGGAAACACGTTGACGCCGCGAATGATCATCATGTCGTCGGAGCGGCCGGTGATCTTTTCCATCCGCCGCATCGAGCGCGCCGTCGGCGGCAACAGCCGCGTCAGGTCGCGGGTGCGGTAGCGGATGATCGGCAGCGCCTCCTTGGTCAGCGAGGTGAACACCAGCTCGCCTTTTTCGCCGTCGGGCAGCACGCGTCCGGTCGCGGGGTCGATGACTTCGGGATAGAAATGGTCCTCCCACACGGTCAGCCCGTCCTTGGTCTCGATGCATTCCTGCGCCACGCCGGGCCCGATCACTTCCGACAACCCGTAGATGTCGATCGCATCGATGTCGAGCCTGGCCTCGATCGCCTGCCGCATCGTCGGCGTCCACGGCTCGGCGCCGAAGATGCCGACCTCGAGCGAGGTCCGGCGCGGATCGATGCCCTGCCGCTCCATCTCCTCGGCGATCGCCAGCATGTACGACGGGGTCACCATGATGACGTTCGGCCTGAAGTCCAGGATCAGCTGCACCTGCTTCTCGGTCTGTCCGCCCGACATCGGGATCACGGTGGCGCCCAGCTTCTCGGCGCCGTAGTGCGCGCCGAGGCCGCCTGTGAACAGGCCGTAGCCGTACGACACGTGAACGATGTCGCCGGCGCGTCCGCCGGCGGCGCGGATCGAGCGCGCCATCACGTCGGCCCAGGTGTCGATATCGGCGCGCGTGTAGCCGACCACCGTCGGCTTGCCGGTGGTTCCCGACGAAGCGTGGATGCGCACGACCCGCTCGCGCGGCACCGCGAACATGCCGAAGGGATAGTTGTCGCGCAGATCGCTCTTGACGGTGAACGGAAAGCGCGCCAGGTCGTCGAGCGAACGGCAATCGTCCGGATGCACACCGGCGGCGTCGAAGGCCTTGCGATAGTGCGCGACGCGATCGTAGGCGTGCTTGAGCGACCAGCGCAGGCGCTTCAATTGCAGTGCGTTAAGCTCGTCGCGGCTCGCCGTCTCGATCGGCTCGAGATCGCCCGGCGCGGGCTGCCTGACGGCCATGCCGTGTCCTCCTGCGATCGCCGGCTATCCGCCGGTTGCGGCGTCGTCGAGCACGTGGCCCTTGATCCGGTACGACTTGCCGCGGAAAAAAGCGATCGCGGCGCCGGCCTGGTTGGTGACCTCGATATCGTAGACGCCGGTGCGGCCGCTGGCGCTCCGCTCCTGCGCTGTCGCGGTCAGGACGTCGTCCTCGCGCGCCGGCGCGACGAACTCGATCGTGCAACCGGACGCCACCGCGGTCAGATTGTAGCTGTTGCAGGCGAAGGCGAACGCGCTGTCGGCCAGCGAGAAGATGAAGCCGCCGTGACAGGTGCGATGACCGTTCAGCATGTCGGCGCGAACGCGCATCGCGAGCTGGGCGCGGCCGGGACCGACGTCGACGATGCGCATGCCCAACGCCTGCGACGCGCGGTCGCGGGCGAACATCGACGACGCGACGCGCTCGGCGAGCTCCTGCGCCTCGTGCGGTGTCGCCGCCGGATGATGCTCGCCCATCGGTAATGCTCGTCGCTATCGGCCGGTGAACTGCGGCGCGCGCTTGGCCGCGAACGCGGCCACGCCTTCGCGGTAGTCGTCGCTTCGGCCCAGCTCGCGCTGCAGGTCGCACTCGAGGTCGAGCTGCGCCTCGAGGTCGTTGCCGGCCGCGGCGTAGATCGCGCGCTTGGCGGCCGCCAGGCCGCGGGTCGGGGCTTTCGCCAGATCGACGAGCATTGCGTCGACCGTCGGTGCCAGCTCGGCGTCGTCGACGCACTTCCAGATCAATCCCCACGCGGCGGCTTGTTCCGCCGGCAGCTTGTCGCCGAACAGCGCCAGGCCCATCGCCCGCGCGGTGCCGGCGAGCCGGGGCAGGAAATAGGTGCCTCCCGAATCGGGCAGCAGTCCAATCCTGCTGAAGGCTTGCACGAAACTCGCCGACTTCGCCGCGACCACGACATCGCAGGCCAGCGCGAGGTTGGCGCCGGCGCCGGCCGCCACGCCGTTGACCGCGCAGACCACCGGCAGCGGCAGTGCGCGGAGCGCGAGCACCAGCGGCTTGTAGTTGCGCTCGATCGAGGCCCCGAGGTCGACGGCTTCCGCGCCCGGCGCGACGGCGCGGTCGCCCAGGTCCTGGCCGGCGCAGAAGCCGCGGCCGGCGCCGGTCAGCAGCATGACGCGCAGGGCAGGATCGGCACGCACCCGCCCGATCGCCTCGCGCACCTCCGCGTGCATCGCGTCGTTGAAGCTGTTGAGCCGCTCGGGCCGGTTGAGCGTCAGTCGCGCGATACCCCCATCGGCGGAAAACAGGATGTGCTGGTAGCTCATGCTTCGGGCGGCCGCGCTGCGACGTGCATCCGGTGCTGCACGACGCGGAACCGGCCGGCCACGAACGCCGAATCGGTCAGCGCGGCGTTGGCGGCCGGGTTGGCGCCGGTACCGTGATAATCCGAGAACGCCGCCGACTGGTTGACGAACACGCCGCCGGTCAGGTTGATCGACAGCGCGACGCCGGCTTCCTCGGCGACGGCGATGGTGCGCTCGATGACGCCGGGCCGGTTGGAATACAGCGACAGCGTCAGCGCGCCGTGGTCGACGACGCCGCGACGCGCGATGTCGAGGCTCTGGTCGGTACCGTCGGTGGCGATGACGAAGGCGATCGGCCCGAACCATTCGGCGAGATACTTGGCCTGGTCGGCGGCGTCGAGCATGACGATCAGCGGCGTCGCGATGCGGGCCTTCGGAAACTGCGGGTGCACCAGCGTCTGGCTGTCGTGCACGATCGCGCCGAGCGAGCGCGCCGCGCCGATGCGCTCGGCCACACCATCGTTGACCACCGCGCCCAGGATTTCCACCGCCCGCACCGGATCGTCGACCAGCTTCTGCACTGCGGCGGCCAGCGCCTGCGCGACCTTGTCGAGCGACAGGTGGCCTTCGCCGGTCTCGATCCCGCGCCGCGGCACGTAGATGTTCTGCGGCGCCGTGCACATCTGCCCGGTGTACAGCGCCAGCGAGAAGGCGATGTTGCGGGCGACGGCCGCGAAGTCGTCGGCCGAGTCGACGATGATCTGGTTGACCCCGGCCTTTTCGGTGTACACCTGCGCCTGGCGGGCGTGCTGTTCGAGCCAGGTGCCGTTGGCGCTGCTGCCGGTGAAGTCGATCAGCTTGACCTCCGGCCGCAGCGCGAGCTTCTGCGCGGTCCCGTCGCCGGCCGCGTGCGCGACCAGGGTGACGACGTTCGGATCGAAGCCGGCTTCCTCGAGTACCTCGCGCGCGATGGCGACGGTGATCGCCAGCGGCAGGATCGCGTTCGGGTGCGGCTTGACGACGACCGCATTGCCAGTGGCGAGGCTCGCGAACAGGCCCGGGTAGCCGTTCCAGGTCGGAAACGTATTGCAGCCGATCACCAGGCCGACGCCGCGCGGCACGATCGCGTAGCGCTTTTCCATTCTCAGCGGCTCGTACCTGCCCTGCGGCTTCTCCCAGTAGGCGCGGGCCGGGACGCGCCGCATTTCCTCCCAGGCGTACGCGACCGCTTCGACGCCACGGTCCTGTGCATGCGGTCCTCCGGCCTGGAACGACATCACGAACGCCTGCCCGGTCGTATGCATGATCGCGTGGGCGATCTCGAAGCTACGCTTGTTGATCCGCGACAGGATCTCGAGGCAGACGCCGACCCAGGCTTCCGGTCCGGCCTTGCGCCATCCCTTTTCCGCGACGGCGATCGCCGCGAACAGGCGGTCGAGGTCGACCTTCGGATAGCTGATGCCGAGCGCGATGCCGTACGGCGAGCGCTCGCTGCCGACGCCGCCGACGGTGCCGGGCAGCGCGATCGGGAACGGCTTGCCAACGAGTGCGTCGAACGCCGCCTTGCCGGCGTCGGCCGCACCTTCACCGTAGACCTTCGGGCTCGGCGACTCGGGAAACGGCGACCAGTAACCGCGCTCGGCGATCGCCTTGACCGCCTGATCGAGGAGCGCGCGATGGCGCTCGAACAACGGATGCGACACGTCGATGTTCTCCTGCTTGGTTGGTCGCGCAATGCCGGAACGCCGGCGCTACGCCCCCTGGTCGAAGTCGACGACCACCTTGTCGGTGACCGGATAGCTCTGGCAGCACAGGATGAAGCCGCGGGCGACTTCGTAGTCCTCGAGCGCGAAGTTGGCGTCCATCTCGACCTCGCCCTCGACCAGCTTGGCCCGGCAGGTCGAGCAGACACCGCCCTTGCACGAGTACGGCATCTCGATGCCCCGGGCCAGCGCCGCGTCGAGGATGTTCTCCCTGCTCTTCTCCAGCGTGTATTGTCGCACCGATCCGTCGATGATCGCCGTTACCGCGCATTCGGCGTGGGCCGGGTCCGGCGCCGGCTGCGGCTTGCGCTCGTGCTTCGGGATGCTGGCGGCGAACAGCTCGATCTTGATCCGCGACCGCGGGATGCCGTGCGCTTCGAGCGACTCAGCGACGGCGCGCATCATGCCGTCGGGGCCGCAGACGAACGCGGTGTCGACGCCGGCAGGGTCGACCCAGTGCTCGAGCAGCGCGTCGGCCTTGCCGCGGTCGATGCGGCCGTTGAGGATGTCGATGTCCTGAGGCTCGCGGCTCATCACGTACACCAGGCTCAGGCGCTCGAGGTAGCGGTCCTTGAGATCGGCCAGCTCCTCGCGGAACATGACCGCAGCCGACGAGCGGTTGCCGTAGAACAGCGTGAATCGGCTCAGCGGCTCGGCGTGGAGAGTCGTCTTGATCAGCGACAGGAGCGGGGTGATGCCGCTGCCGGCGGCGAAGCCCAGGTAGTGCTTGCGGTTGCCGGCCGCCAGCGGCACGTTGAAATGCCCCATCGGCGGCGTGACGTCGATCGTCTGTCCGGGCTTGACGTGCTCGTTGGCCCACGACGAGAAGACGCCCCCCGGCGATCGCTTGACCGCGACGCGCAGGCAGTCGTCCTGCACCGCCGAGCAGATCGAATACGACCGCCGCACGTCGTCGCTGCCGATCATCGTGCGCAAGGTCAGGTGCTGGCCGGGCTCGAAGCGGAAGGCCTGGCGCAGGGCCGGCGGCACGTCGAAGGTCAGCGCCACGGCGTCGCGCGTCTCGCGTGCGACCGCGGCCACGGTCAGCGGATGAAATTTGCTCAACGCGCGCTCAATGCGGCTTGAAATGGTCGAACGGCTCGCCGCAGTCGTCGCAGCGGCGCTGCGCCTTGCAGGGCGTCGAGCCGAAGCGGGACACCTCAGTCGTGCGCTCCGAGCCGCAACGCGGACAGGCGACCGGGTCGCGACGGCGCAGGCGCTCGACGTCGATCGGCTGCGCTCCGGCGCGGCGCCCGGGCGGCGCGATGCCGTACTCGGCCAGCCTTCGCTTCGCCTCGGGCGCGATCCAGTCGGTGGTCCACGCCGGCGCGAGTCGGGTCTCGATCCGCACGCGCTCGATCCCGGCCCGGGCGAGCGCGGCGACGACGTCGGCGGCGATCTCCTCGGTCGCCGGGCAACCCGAATAGGTCGGGGTCAGCGTCACGACCAGCTCGTCGCCGTGCCACGCGACGTCGCGCACTAGCCCCAAGTCGACCACCGAAACGACCGGGATCTCCGGATCGGGAACCGCGGCCAGCGCGGTCCAGACCGATTCGGTCGTCGCAGACGTCTTCGTCGCCGTGCGCTCTGCGCTCACCATTGCGCTCCCGGATACGCGCGTTGCAGCCATTGCATCTGCGCCAGCATCGGTCCGATGTGCTCGGTATGCACGCCCTGCCGGCCGCCGCGTCCGGAAACGCCCTGCATCCAGGTGCCCTGCGGCAGGTCGAGCGTCGCTTCGGACAGCACTCGCGCGACGCGCGCTCGCCACGGCGCGGCCAGCGCGCGAACGTCGCAGGCGACGCCAGCCACGATCAGCTCGAGATCGATCGCGTCGACGTCGAACATCTCGCCGGTGTACATCCACAGGCCGTCGACCGCGCGCTGCATCCTGCGCCGGCTCTCGGCGGTGCCGTCGCCGAGCCGGATCACCCAGTCGGCGCTGCGCTCGGCGTGGTAGCGGACTTCCTTATGCGCCTTGGCGGCGATCGCGGCGATGCGAACGTCGGCCGAGCCGGCGAGCCCGCCCAGGACCAGCTCGTGCCAGGCGTCGAAATAGAACTGCCGCGCGATCGTGTCGGCATAGCTGCCGTTCGGCTGCTCGACCAGCAGCAGGTTGCGGAACTCGCCGGCGTCGCGCAGGAACGCGAACTCATCTTCGCTCCGTCCTCTGTCTTCGAGCGCGGCCTCGACCTCGCCGGCGTAGGCGAACCACAGCCTCGCCTGGCCCAAGAGGTCGAGGCCGACGTTGGTGGTGGCGATGTCTTCTTCCAGCACCGGGCCGTGGCCGACCCACTCGCCCAGTCGCTGCGCCAGGACCAGATCGCTGTCGGCGAGCCGCAGCAGGTAGTCGAGCAAGGCACGGTCGTGGCCCATGCTCAGATGTGCTTCACCTCGTCGGGCATCGGAAAGAACGTCGGATGCCGGTACACCTTGCTCGCCGCCGGATCGAACAGCGACGCCTTGTCCGACGGCGAGCTGGCGGCGATGTCGGCCGACCTGACCGCCCAGATGCTGACCCCCTCGTTGCGCCGGGTGTAGACGTCGCGCGCGTTCTTGATCGCCATCTCGGCGTCGGGCGCGTGCAGGCTGCCGACGTGCTTGTGCGCCAGTCCGTGCTGGCTGCGGATGAAGATCTCCCACAACGGCCATTCGGGCATCTTTACCTCCATCTATCCGCGCACGCGAATCGTCATGCCGCCTCCGCGGCGTCGCGCGCGGCGCGCTTCGCCGCGTGCGCGAGCGCGGCCTCGCGCACCCAGGCGCCGTCCTCCCACGCCTCGACCCGCGAGCGCATCCGGTCGCGATTGCACGGGCCATTGCCCTTGACGACCGCGTAGAGCTCGTCCCAGTCGATCGGGCCGAAGTCGTAGTGGCCGCGCTCGGCGTTCCATTTCAAATCCGGATCGGGCATGCGGATGCCGAGGTAGTCGGCCTGCGGCACCGTCTGGTCGATGAAGCGCTGCCGCAGCTCGTCGTTGCCCAAGAGCTTGATCTTCCATGCCGCCGATTGCGCGCTGTGCACCGACGTCGCGTCGGGCGGTCCGAACATCATCAGCGACGGCCACCACCAGCGATCGAGCGCGTCCTGCGCCATCGTCTTCTGCTCGGGGCTTCCGCGGCACAGCGTCATCATGATGTCGAAGCCCTGCCGCTGGTGGAAGCTCTCCTCCTTGCAGACCCGGATCATCGCCCGCGCGTACGGCCCGTACGAGCAGCGGCAGAGCGGGATCTGGTTCATGATCGCGGCGCCGTCGACCAGCCAGCCGATGGCGCCGATGTCGGCCCAGGTCAGCGTCGGATAGTTGAAGATGCTCGAGTACTTGGCCTTGCCCGAGTGCAGGTCGGCCACCATCTGGTCGCGCGAGATGCCCAGCGTCTCGGCCGCGCAGTACAGATACAGGCCGTGGCCGGCCTCGTCCTGCACCTTGGCCATCAGGATCGCCTTGCGCTTCAGGCTCGGCGCGCGGGTGATCCAGTTGCCCTCCGGCAGCATGCCGACGATCTCCGAATGCGCGTGCTGCGAGATCTGCCGGATCAGCGTCTTGCGATAGGCGTCGGGCATCCAGTCCTGCGGCTCGACCTTGATGTCGGCGTCGACGCGCTGCTGGAACGCGCGCTCGTCAGGGCTCATCTCCTCGAGCGAGCGGAGCTTGTTCGCTCCGGTGTCGACCATCTGGGCGTACATCGCGCTTCTCCTTGCGGCCGGCCGAGCGGGATTGGCGCGGCGGCTCGTCGCCGCTCGAGGGCTGGCCGCGGCCTGAGAAAAACGATACACTTTTTCGATGTCAATGGCAAATTCTGTATCGTATTCCGTGTCGTATCCGGGAGCTGCGCGGTGACTCGGCCGCGCCCGGCGGTGGCGCGATGGATCCGGCGCGAGCTCTCGCGCGCGCCGCCTCGCGCGAAGTCGCTGGTGGTCACCGTCTGGGGCGACGCGCTGGCACCGCATGGCGGCAGCGTCTGGCTGTCGGGATTGATCCGGCTGCTCGAGCCGCTCGGCATCAACGAGCGGCTGGTGCGGACCAGCGTCTACCGGCTCGCCCGCGACGGCTGGCTCTCCGCCCGGCAGCGCGGGCGGCGCAGCGTCTACCGCCTGACGGCGCAGGGCAGGCGCCGCTTCGAGCACGCCTATCGCCGGATCTACGCGCCGCCGGAGCGCTGGGACGGCGGCTGGGATCTGATCGTGGCGCGACCCGGGCTCGGCACCCTGCCGCGCGCGCGGTTGCGACGCGAGCTCGGCTGGGAAGGCTTTGCCGCGCTGTCCGGAGGGGTGTACGCGCGCCCGGC
>DATEFZ010000300.1:0-8899 GCA_035280325.1 Casimicrobiaceae bacterium | reverse complement strand
CGTCGTCGCCGGCGCCGCCGGCCGCGAGCTCCTGCTCGGCGATGCGCAGCAACGCTCCCGGATGCTCGGGCATCGCGGCAAGAATCTGGTCGTAGATCGCACGGGCGGCGACACGCCGCCCGGCGGCCTCGTGTCTTGCCGCCAGCGCGAAGGCCTCCTGAACGGTGGTCTGCATGATCGTCGCCCGTCTTCCGCGATGCTCCTTCAGATGCCGCTTGGGCTGCCGGGCGGCCGCTGCGGCTTCAGGCCGCAGGCTCGAGCAACGCGCGCAGATCGTGGGCGTAGACGTCGGGCCCGGGTCCGTAGTTCTCGTATACGCGAAGCCGCCCCTGCGGATCGAACAGGTAGGTCCCGGCGGAATGGTCGAGCGTGTAGCTTCCGGCCTCGCGGCCGGGGACTCTCTGGTAGACGATCTTGAACTCTTTCGCCACTGCCGCAGTCGCTGCCGCGTCGCCGTAGAGCCCGAGGAACGACGGATCGAATGCGGGGACGTATTGCGCCAGGACCGCGCGGGTGTCGCGCTCCGGATCGAGAGTGACGAAGAGCACCTGCACCCGATTCGCGTCGGACCCGAGCTTGTGCATGGCTGCCGCCAGCTCGGACAGCGTCGTCGGACAGAAGTCCGGACACTGCGTATAGCCGAAGAAGACGACCACCGCCTTGCCTCGGAAGTCGGCGAGCGTGCGCGGTTTGCCGTTGTGATCGGTCAGATTGAAGCCCCTGCCGAACGCGGCGCCGGTCACGTCGGAGCCCTGGAACCTGGGCCCCGATGGTCCGCAGGCGGACAGCGCCAGCGCGACCAGCAGGACGGCGAGCCGACGCATCAGGGCCTAGCGCAGGTAATGATCGATCAGCAGCGCCGAGAACAGCGCCGCCAGATAGACGATCGAATAGCGAAAGGTGCGCCGGGCGAGCGAGTCCGAGTACCGATAGAGCAGCGCCACCGCGTAACCGACGAAGATCGCGCCGAGCACCGCCGCCGCCACAAGGTACGGATAGCCGCTCATGCGCATCGCGAACGGCAGCAGCGTCACCGCGAACAGCGCAGCCGTATACAACACGATCTGCAGCCGCGTGTAAGCCGAGCCATGGGTGACCGGCAGCATCGGCAGCCCGGCCCTGGCGTAATCGCGGGTACGGTACAGCGCGAGCGACCAGAAATGCGGCGGCGTCCAGACGAAGATGATCAGGAACAGCAGCAGCGCCTCGGGCGCGACGTTGTTGGTCACCGCCGCCCAGCCCAGCACCGGAGGCATCGCGCCCGACGCGCCGCCGATCACGATGTTCTGCGGCGTCGCGGGCTTCAGCAGCACCGTGTAGACGATCGCGTAGCCGACGAAGGTCGCCAGCGTCAGCCACATGGTCAGCGGATTGACCAGGAAGGCGAGGATTCCCAGACCGCTCAAGCCGACGATGGTCGCGAACACCAGCGTCTGCGTCGCGTTGATCTCGCCGCGCGGCAGCGGGCGGGAGCGGGTGCGCGCCATGACGGCGTCGATCTTGCGTTCGACCAGGCAATTGATCGCGGCGGCGGCGCCGGCGACGAGCGCGATCCCGAGCGTGCCGAAAACGACCACCGGCAGAGGCGGCGGCCCCGGCGTCGCCAGGAACATGCCGATCACCGCGGTGAACACGATCAGCGAGACGACGCGCGGCTTGGTCAGCGCGAGGAACGATTGCGCGCGGTCTTCGCGCAGGGAGATGGCGCTCATCGGCAACGACGGACGGTACGACGATCGAATTTTACCATCGCGACCGAAACGCGGCTCGTGTGGGACTCGTTCAGAGATTCCTTAACCGATCTGCGAGGTTTGCAGCAGGCGCTTCAGGTCCTTGGCCAGTCCGCGGATGTCGGGGTCGGTGCCATAGCGGAGCACCAGGTTGCCGCGCGTGTCCAGCAGCAGGATGCCAACATCGGCGCGCGGAGCTAGCGGCAGCTCGGCAAGCTGATCCCGATCGGCGCGCAGCAGCCGCAAGCCCGGGTGCGCGGCGCTCAATCCGGCGTCCGGCAGAGGCGCCGAGACAGCCTGCAACAGCACGCGCGCGACGCGGTCCTGCTGCGCCCCTTGGATCGTGCGCGCCTGGCGCGTCGTGTAGAGCGCTCGCATGCAGGCCTCGGCGCAGCCGGCGGGGCTGACGATCAGCAGCACCCACTTGCCGCGCCAGTCGGCGAGCGTCGCCGGACGTCCTTCGGAATCGATGCCGGCGACCGGCGGCGCCGGCGCGATAGCGAGCAGCTCGCCGTAGTTGACGCGCCGCGACGGCGTCAACCAGTAATAGGCAACGACCGAAGCGACGATCGGCGCGAGCCCGATCGCCGCGATCAGCCACAGGGTTCGCGCGGGTCGCAAGAGCTCCTACGTGCGATCTGCGGGATCGGCCCGCCAGTTGAGGACGATCCAGAGCACCAGCCCTAGCGCCGCCAACGAGTACCATTGGAGCATGTAGCTCTGGTGGCGTTCGATGTCGAAATCCGGCGCTGGCCATCGCCGGTCGAGGCCGTCGCCGCTGCCGCCGGTCTGCTCGACGATGAACGGCAGCAGGGCGAAGCCGGTGCTTGCCGCTAAGCGGCCGATGTCGAGGTTCTGCCGGACCGGGCCCGACCCAGGGTCGGCTGCGAGCTCCAGATATCGCGTCGGCGGCAGATCGATGCGGCCTTCGACGACGACCGGGCCCGCCGGAGGAGGCACGGCGGGCAGCTCGGCGCGGCTTCGTCCCTGCGCGATCCAGCCGCGGTCGACCAGCACGTAACGCTTTGCGCCGGCGATCCTGAGCGGCGTCACGACGTCGAAGCCGGCGCGGCCGGCGCGCACCCTGTTGTCGATCAGGACCTGACGAGCAGCGACGAATTCACCTTGCACGCGGACGGTGCGATAGCGCAGTCCGCCTGCGTCGGGCATCTCGGCAGCCACCGCGTCGAGCGCCAGCGCCGGGGCGCGCGCGGCCGACTCGTAACGGTCGCGCAGCGCCTCTTTTTCCTGCGCCCGGTGCCGCTGCCAGTTGCCGAGCCCGACCGTAGCCGCGACCAGGACCACCAGGCCGAGCGTGGGTACGAGCGTCGGACGAAAGCGGCGACGGGAACGCGGCGCGTCCGGCGACATTGGCATCGAAGCTTCCCTGCGCTGGCTGCCTGCTAAACTGACCCGACGCCCACTACGCGCGAGCCGGCCTTGGTCCGCATCATCGTCATCGTCGCGCTGCTCCTGATCGTCGGCAGTCTGGGCAGCGCGCTCTACTACCTCTACCACGATCGCGGCGAGGGCAAGCGGATGGTCAGAGCGTTGACCGTCCGGGTGATCCTGTCGGCCTGCCTGATCGTCTTTCTGGTCGTCAGCTACAAGCTCGGCTGGATCGGCGAGCACGGCCTGCGCTAGAAACCGGCAGTGCGCGACCCGTCGTCGCTCCGAAGCCGTCGCGTCAGAGCCAGTAGACGAGAATGAACAGCAGCAGCCAGACGACGTCGACGAAGTGCCAGTACCACGACGCCGCCTCGAACGCGAAGTGGTGCGAGGCGTCGAAATGGCCGCGGAACGCGCGCGCCAGCATCACCGACAGCATCAGCGCGCCGATGGTGACATGGAAGCCGTGGAACCCGGTCAGCATGAAGAACGTCGACCCGTAGACGCCGGTCGAAAGCTTCAGGTTGAGCGCGCTGTAGGCGTGGGTGTACTCGTAGGCCTGCAGGGCGAGGAAGGTGAAGCCCAGCGCAATCGTGGCGGCAAGCCAGATCTTGAGCGCGCCGCGGTGTCCTGCCTTCAGCGCATGGTGGGCGATGGTGATCGTGCCGCCGGAGGTCAACAGGATGATGGTGTTGAGCAGCGGAATGCCCAGCGCCTCCATCGGCGTGAACGCGTCCTTCAGGTACGGGCCGTTGGTCGGCCACGAGGCGGTGAAATCGGGCCACAGCAGCTTGTGATCGAGATTGCCCAGCTCGGGCACCGAGAGATTGCGGACGTAGAACAGTGCGCCGAAGAACGCGGCGAAGAACATCACCTCGGAAAAAATGAACCAGCTCATGCCCCAGCGGAACGACGTGTCGACCTTGGCGTTGTAGACGCGGCGCTCGGACTCGTCGATCACCCGTCCGAACCAGCCGAACATCATCACCAGCAGCACGCAGAACCCGGCCAGTACCAGCCAGGGCCCGAACCCGTAGCCGTTGAACCAGCAGGCGGCGCCGAATCCCATCAGCAGCAGCGCGCACGAACCGGTGATCGGCCAGTACGACGGCTGCGGCACGAAGTAGTACGGCGATGCGCCGGTGGGGTTGGTGTTCATGTCGTCTTCCCGTTTGATGTTCCGGTTTCGCTTTCGGTCGGCCCCGAGCTCAAGCGCCGTCGACCTCGAAAAAAGTGTACGACAGCGTGATCGTGCCGACGTCCTTCGGCAGCGCCGGGTCGACGACGAACACCACCGGCATCTCGCGCTTCTCGTGCGGCGCGAACGACTGCCGGGCGAAGCAGAAGCATTCGAGCTTCTTGAAATACGCAGCGGCGAGCTGCGGTCCGTAGCTCGGTACCGCCTGGCCGGTGAACGCATGGTCGCTGTCGTTCTCGACCTCGTAGAGCACCTGCGTCAGCGCGCCGGGGTGAACGTCGACGAACCGCGTCAGCGGCCGGAACGACCACGGCAGCTTGCGCACGTTGGCGTCGAGCTCGACACGCACCGTTCGCGAGGCGTCGACCTGGGTGTTGGTGACGCGATCGGCGCGGCCGATGTCGCGCAGGCCGGTCGCCCTGCAGATCTGCTCGTAGAACGGCACCAGCGCGAAACCGAAGCCGAACATCAGCACCACCACCAGGCCGAGCTTGGCCAGCAGGCGGCGGTTGGCGGCTCGCGCCGGCGCTTGCGGCGGCGGGTCCGGGCTTCGATTCGCCACGGCTGCTCCCTACTTCACCACCGGCGGCGTCTCGAACGTGTGGTACGGCACCGGCGACGGCAGCGTCCATTCGAGCGTGTCGGCGCCTTCCCAAGGCCGCGCCGGCGCCGGCGGCCCGCTCCTGATCGTCTGCAGCACGGCGATCAGCAGCAGGAGCTGCGACAGCCCGAAGCCGAAGGCGCCGATCGATGCGACCGCGTTCCAGTCGGTGAACTGCGTCGCGTAATCCGGCACCCGGCGCGGCATGCCGGCGAGCCCCAGGAAGTGCATCGGGAAGAAAGTGAGGTTGAAGAAGATGAACGACATCCAGAAGTGCCACTTGCCCAGCGTCTCGTTGTACATCCGGCCGGTCCACTTCGGCAGCCAGTAGTAGATGCCGGAGAAGAACGCGAACAGCGAGCCGGCGACCAGCACGTAGTGGAAATGCGCGACCACGTAGTAGGTGTCGTGCAGGCTGATGTCGACCGGAACGATCGCCAGCACCAGCCCGGTGAAGCCGCCCATCGTGAACAGGAAGATGAAGCCGATCGCGAACAGCATCGGCGTCTCGAAGGTCATCGAGCCCTTCCACATCGTCGCCAGCCAGTTGAACACCTTCACCCCGGTCGGCACCGCGATCAGCATCGTCGCGTACATGAAGAAGAGCTGGCCGGCGGCGGGCATCCCCACGGTGAACATGTGGTGCGCCCAGACCATGAACGACAGGATCGCGATCGACGCCGTCGCGTACACCATCGATGCGTAGCCGAACAGCGGCTTGCGAGCGAACGCCGGAATCACCGTCGAGATGATGCCGAACGCCGGCAGGATCATGATGTAGACCTCGGGGTGTCCAAAGAACCAGAACACGTGCTGGAACAGCACCGGGTCTCCGCCGCCGGCGGCGTTGAAGAAGCTGGTGCCGAAATGGCGGTCGGTCAGCAGCATCGTCACCGACCCGGCCAGGACCGGCATCACCGCGATCAGCAGATACGCGGTGATCAGCCAGGTCCAGACGAACAGCGGCATCTTCATCAGCGTCATGCCGGGCGCGCGCATGTTGAGGATCGTGGTGATGATGTTGATCGATCCCATGATCGACGACGCGCCCATGATGTGGATGGCGAAGATCGTCATGTCCATGCCCATGCCGGTCTGCACCGACAGCGGCGGGTACAGCGTCCAGCCGGCAGAGGGCGCCCCGCCCGGCGCCAGGAACGAGCCGAGCAGCAGCGCTCCGGCGAACGGCAGCAGCCAGAAGCTCCAGTTATTGAGGCGCCCGAACGCCATGTCCGGCGCTCCGATCATCATCGGCACCTGCCAGTTGGCGAAGCCGACAGCCGCCGGCATGATCGCGCCGAAGATCATCACCAGCCCGTGCACGGTGTTGAGCTGGTTGAAGAACTCAGGCTCGACCAGCTGCAGGCCCGGCTGGAACAGCTCGGCGCGGATGGTCAGCGCCATGACGCCGCCGACCAGGAACATGGTGAACGAGAACCACAGGTACAAGGTGCCGATGTCCTTGTGGTTGGTGGTCATGATCCAGCGCATGATCCCGCCGGGGTGATGCTCGTGCGCGTGCTCGTGTCCTGCGGCGTGATCGTGGGGAATGCTGCTCATCGCTTAGCTCCTGGAACCGGTTCAAATCCCGCCAACGCCGGTCGACGGCGCCGTCACTTGCCCGCCGCCTTGATGCCGGCCACCTCGGACGGCTGGATCGCCTCGCCGGTGTGGTTGCTCCAGCTGTTGCGCTCGTAGGTGACGACCGAGGCGATGTCGGTGTCCGACAGCGTGTTCTTCCATGCCACCATCGCAGTCGGCTTGCCGTCGCGGGTGACCCCGTTAAGCACCGTCGAGATGTGCGCGGCCTTGGGGCCGGTGACGATCTTCGAACCGTCGAGCGGCGGGAACGCCGGCGGGACGCCTTTGCCGTTCGGCTGGTGGCAGGCCGCGCAGTTGGCGGTGTAGACCTTTTCGCCGCGGGCGATCAGATCCTTGGCGTCCCACACCTTGCCGACATCGTCGCCGGCCGAGGCGTGCTTCTTCTTCTCGGCGGCGAGCCAGACGGCGTACTCCGGTTCCGACTTCGCCTCGACGATGATCGGCATGAAGCCGTGTTCCTTGCCGCAGATCTTCGCGCACTGGCCGCGATAAGTCCCCGGCTTGTCGAACTTCATCCAGTCGTCGCGAACGAAGCCGGGGATCGCGTCCTGCTGCACGCCGGCCGCCGGCAGGAACCAGGCGTGGATCACGTCGCTCGAGGTGATCAGCAGCCGTATCTTCTTGTTCACCGGCACGACCAGCGGCCGGTCGACCTCGAGCAGGTAGTGCTCGTCCTTCTTGGCCTTGTTCTCGATCTGCGCGTACGGCGTGGCCAGCTCGCTGAAAAAGTCGAAGCCGTCGTTCAGGTAGTCGTAGTTCCACTTCCACTGCGAGCCGGTGATCTTGATCGTCATGTCGGGCGCCGACGCGTCCTTCATCGCCAGCACCGTCTTCGTCGCCGGCCACGCCATCAGCAGCAGAATCAGGAACGGGATGACGGTCCAGATGATCTCGACGGTGGTGTTCTCGTGGAACTGCTCGGCGACGTGCCCCTTCGACTTGCGGTGCGCGTAGATCGAATAGAACATCGTCCCGAACACGACGATGAAGATGGCAACGCAGATCCAGAAGATGATCGCGTGCAACTCGAAGATCTGGTGCGCGATCGGGGTCGCCGGCGGCTGCAGGTTCCACTCGCGGTCGGCCAGGGCGATGCCCGGCACCAGCGTCGCCGCGAGCAGCGCGGCAGCGAGCCTTGCGAAGCGGGACAGGAAATTGTTGCGCGTCTTGATGCGATCCATGCCTTCCCCGAAAACGTCAACCCTGTCCGCCGCCGACGGCGAAGCGCGGCTCCGCGGCGAGCAGCCGGCGCAGCTCGCGCGACACCCTGAGCTTCTCGTCGGCAGGCAACGAGTCGCCGAACGACGTGCGCCGGCCGGCGTAGCGCAGCGCCAGCGCCAGCGGGCGACCGAAGCCCTGGTCCTCCAGCTCGATCTGCAGCCACCGCCGGTTGAATATCTGGCGGGTGAAGACGCCCGAACGCTCCGCCTCGACGATCACCCGGTCGCCGCAGACCGAGATGCGCTCCCAGTCGGCGGCGCGCCGCTCGAAGTACCGGAAGGCCCAGAACAGCACGGCCATTTCCAGGCACGAGTACGGCAGCACCAGCCACGCGCCCAGCATCGCGAACACCAGCGCAAAGCCGAACGACAACGCGCAGAGCGACGCGAACAGTCGCCAGCGGCCGCGCGACCCGAGCGCATCGTGGCAACGCGCCGTCAGCGAGAACTCGGCCGGACCTTCGCCGGCCGTCGGCAAAATGGCAGCCTCAAGCATCGGCTCTACGCCGGCGCCGTTTTGCACTGACGTGGGTCAAGCGTTTGTCCCGCCGCTACGCGGGCCCGTACGAACGTTGCAATCCGGACGGCGACCAGCGAGGCCGGTTTGCGAGCGGCACCGCTCATCGCGCTGAAAAAACCCGAAAATATTAGCATGGAACGCTGCAGCGCGGAAAACCCGGCGACTACCTGCTGCCGGGCCACTGCGGCGCACCGGCGCTGCTCCACGCCAGCGTCGCCAGGCGCGGCGCTGCCAGCCTGCCCTCGAGCGTGGCGATGTTTCCGGCCAGATGCGGCAGCGCGGGCTCGATCGTATTGGCGATCCAGCCGACGAGCACGAGCCCGCGGGCGCGGATGGCCAGCGCCGAGAGCAGCGCATGGTTCAGGCATCCCAGCCGCATGCCGACGACCAGCAGCACCGGCAGGTCGAGGGTCGAGGCGATGTCGAGCATGTCGTGGCGCTCGTCGAGAGGAGCGAGCGCGCCGCCCGCGCCTTCGACCACGACACGGTCGGCACGGCCGGCGAGCTCGCGGTAGGCTGCTGCGATCGTCGTGAGCTCGATGCGAACGCCGACCTGCCGCGCCGCGAGGTGCGGCGCGATCGCCGGCGCGAAGACATACGGGTTGCGCGCCCGGAGCGGCGCGTCGACGTTGCCGGCGG
>DATEFZ010000299.1:0-4803 GCA_035280325.1 Casimicrobiaceae bacterium | reverse complement strand
CGAGACCTCGGCGCGCGCCGGCGAAGTCGCGCTGCTCTCGTCCGGCATCGCCGAGGCGTCGCTGCAATGGCGCTGGAGCGATCCCTGGCGCATCGCCTGGAACACCTTCGTCGGCGCGCCGAATCTGGCCGCCGGCACCTTCCTCTATCGCTCCGGCAGCGCCGGCGCGCTGTGGCACGGCACGCTGGCCGCGATCTGGGCGATCGTGGCCGCCGGCATCGTGGCGTTGCCGTCGCACCGACGGTCGGCCACGATCGCGGCGGCCTCGGCGCTGGCGTTCGGGCTAGGGCTCGTCGTCATCGCAGCGCTGCGGAGCTTCACGCCTTACTACATGACCTTCGTGCTGCTGCCCGCGGCGGCGCTGGCCGCGGGCGCCGCGCTGAAGGCGCTCTACGACCGAGGCCCTGTCGGACGGGCGGCGGCGATCGCTGTCGCGTCGCTGATCGTATCGGCGCAGCTCGCGATCGCCGGCGGCGAGATCGTCCGCGGCGCCGAGAGCTGGATGCGGACGGCGCTGGTCAACTTCTGGGATTTCAAGCACGCGCCGACGCGCATCCAGGACGAGCCGCTGTACCCGGCCTTGACGCGCGACGCGGTCGCCGGTGCCATCTGCGCGAGCGCCCGACCGGTCGCGTTGCACGCCATGCTGGCGACCGGGTTCGACATCGATTTTGCGCTCGAGACGGCGCTCGCCTGCGGCAGGCGTGACAAGGCGGTGCTGATGGGCGGCGATGCGGAATCCGAGCATTGGGTCGGGATGCCGGCCTACGCCTGGCGAAAATTGCAGATCGCTCCCGAGCGGCGCCTCGGCGGCTATGGCGTCGTCCGGCCCGCGTCGATCGTCGCTCCGGCGGCCGCGCGCGAGATCGCGTCGGCCGAGCGCTATCCGCCGCACCAGTTTCCCACCGCGCCGCTACAGACGCTGGACCTCGCCTTCCGCGCCCCGGCCAATGCGGCGCTGATCGTGACCGACATCGTCCCGTGGTACATGCCGCTGTCCGGGCTGGCGGTAACCCGCGCCGGCGCCGCCGTGCCTGCGACGATCGCCTCGCCGAGCCTGACCGCCTTCCGTTGCGACGATTGCGACGCGCGCGAGGTCGAATGGACGCTACACTTGCAGGCGGTCGACCCTTCGTGGGTCGACGTAGTCCTCCTCGAATGACCCTCCTCGCACTCAAGGTCGACGTCGACACGCTGCGCGGCACGCGCGAAGGCGTGCCGGCGCTGATCGCGCTGCTGCGCCGGCACCAGGTCGGCGCGACCTTTCTGTTCAGCGTCGGGCCCGACCACACCGGGCGCGCGATCAAGCGCATCTTCCGTCCCGGGTTTTTCGGCAAGGTGCGCCGCACGTCGGTCGTGCGGCACTACGGCGTGACGACGCTGCTCTACGGCACGGCGCTGCCTGGGCCCGACATCGGCCGCCGGGCGGCCGCGGCGATGCGCGCGGCGCGCGACGAGGGCTTCGAGACCGGCATCCACTGCTGGGACCACGTCAAGTGGCAGGACGGCGTTGCCGATGCCGACGCCGAATGGACGGCGCGCCAGATGCGGCTCGCCTGCGAGCGCTACGCCGATGTGTTCGGCGAGCCGCCGCGCGTGCACGGCGCGGCCGGCTGGCAGATGAGTGTCCACGCGCTGCGGCAGACCCAGGCGCTGGGCTTCGACTATTGCTCCGACGGACGCGGCTCGAGCCCGCATCTGCCGGTGTGGAACGCCGAGCTCGTCCGCTGTCCGCAATTGCCTACCACTCTGCCGACACTCGACGAGTTGATCGGCGTCGACGGCGCGAGCCCCGATGACGCGGCCGAGCACCTGCTCGCGCTGACCGCCTCCGAGCAGCCGGGCGGCCACGTCTTCACCCTGCACGCCGAGCTCGAAGGCATGCTGCTGACACCGGTGTTCGAGCGGCTTGTCGCCGGCTGGCAGGCGCAGGGGTACAAGCTGTCGTCGCTGCGCCGGCTATCGGAGACGCTCGAGCCGATGGCGCTGCCGCGTTGCGAGGTCGGCATGGATCCGGTGCCGGGCAGGAGCGGCGTGTTGTTCTGCCAGCGCCGCGAGTTCCTCGGCGAGGTCGACCTCGCCCGCGCTGCGTAGCCAGCGATGCTTTCATTTCGTTGACGGAGACACCCATGCCCAGCAGGAAGATCGCCGATTTCAGCGCGCCGTCGACGGGCGGCACGTTCCGCCTGTCCGACCAGCGCGGCCATCCGGTCGTGCTGTACTTCTATCCGAAGGACAACACTCCCGGGTGCACGACCGAGGGCATGCAGTTCCGCGATCTTCACAAATCGTTCCAGCGCGCCGGCGCCGTCGTCGCCGGCGTCTCGCGCGACAGCATCAGGTCGCACGAGAACTTCAAGGCCAAGCTGGGCTTTCCGTTCGAGCTGATCTCCGACCCCGACGAAAAGCTGTGCGCGCAGTTCGACGTGATCAAGATGAAGAACATGTACGGCAGGAAAGTCCGCGGCATCGAGCGCTCGACGTTCCTGATCGGCGCCGACGGCGCGCTGGTTCGCGAATGGCGCGGCGTCAGGGTGCCGGGGCACGCCGACGAGGTGCTGGCGGCGGTCAAGGCCTTGTAGCGAGAAAGTCGCCGCTCGCCGCGGCGCGGGGTGTCCGGTTTACCACAATGTCTGCCCGTCTGCAGTCCCCGCGGGCACCATCTCTTGTGTTCGGCCGGCGAGCTGTTCTACGATCGGGCCAGCAGCACCGGCCCGCCACCCGAAGGAGTCCCATGGTCGAGCGCAAACTTCGTCTCGCCCCGCAAGTCACCAAGCCCAGCAAGATCCCCTCCCCCAAGCTGTTCGTGCTCGACACCAACGTGCTGATGCACGATCCGACCAGCCTGTTCCGCTTCGAAGAGCACCACATCTTCCTGCCGATCCTCACCCTCGAGGAGCTCGACAACAACAAGAAGGGCGTCACCGAGGTGGCGCGCAACGCCCGGCAGGCGTCGCGCTACCTGGACGAGCTGGTCACCGCGGCAATGGCGATCAGCGACGGCAATCTGGCCAACGGCATACCGCTCAAGCCGCAGAGCGGCGGCGCGGCGACCGGACGGCTGTTCCTGCAGACCGGCGCGATCCCGACGACGCTGCCTCCCTCGCTTGCCGGCGGCAAGGCAGACAACCAGATCATCGCGGTGGTCATGCATCTGTCGCAGGCGCAACCAGGACGCGACGTCATACTGGTCTCGAAGGACATCAACATGCGCATCAAGGCGCGTGCGCTGGGGATCGCCGCCGAGGACTACACCAACGACAAGGTGCTCGAGGACACCGACCTCCTGTACAGCGGCATGCGCGAGCTGCCGGCCGATTTCTGGGACCGCCACGCCAAGGGGATGGAATCGTGGCAGCAGGCGGGCAGCACCTACTATCGCGTCACCGGACCCTTGAGCCACAGCCTGCTGATCAACGAGTTCGTCTACCTCGAAGGCGACGGCCCGGGCGAAAGGCCGCTCTACGCGATCGTGCGCGAGGTCGCCGGCCGCACGGCGCTCTTGCAGACGCTGAAGGATTATACCCACCACAAGAACAACATCTGGGGTATCACCGCGCGCAATCGCGAGCAGAACTTCGCGCTCAACCTGCTGATGAATCCCGAGATCGATTTCGTTACCCTCCTCGGCCAGGCCGGCACCGGCAAGACGCTGCTGACGCTGGCCGCCGGTCTGATGAATACGCTCGAGTTCAAGGTCTACTCGGAGATCATCATGACGCGGGTGACGGTCCCGGTCGGCGAGGACATCGGCTTCCTGCCGGGCACAGAGGAAGAGAAGATGAACCCCTGGATGGGCGCGCTGGAGGACAATCTCGACGTGCTCAACAAGACCGACGACGAGGCTGGCGAATGGGGACGCGCCGCGACGCGCGACCTGATCCGTTCGCGGATCAAGGTCAAGAGCCTCAATTTCATGCGCGGGCGGACTTTCATCAACAAATACCTGATCATCGACGAGGCGCAGAACCTGACGCCCAAGCAGATGAAGACGCTGATCACCCGCGCCGGGCCCGGCACCAAGGTCGTCTGTCTCGGCAACATCGCGCAGATCGACACGCCGTACCTGACCGAGGGCAGCTCGGGGCTCACCTACGTGGTCGACCGCTTCAAGGGCTGGTCGCACAGCGGGCACGTGACGCTGATCCGCGGCGAGCGCTCGCGGCTGGCCGACCACGCGGCGGAGATCCTGTAGGAAGCGCGACGATGGCGCCGCCGGGGAGGAGCAACGACGAGCCGAGGCCCGACGTCAGCGTCGTCGTTCCCGTCTACAACGAGGAGCCCGGCATCGCCACGTTCTGGGCGCGGCTCGAGCCCGTGCTCGATGCGCTGGCCTGCCCGACCGAGGTCGTCTTCGTCGACGACGGCAGCAGCGACGGCACGCTGGCGCAGCTTTTGTCGCTGCGCCATCTCGATCCGCGGGTGCGCATCGTCGGCTTGTCGCGCAACTTCGGCAAGGAGATCGCGCTGACGGCCGGACTCGACCACGCCGACGGCGATGCCGTGATCCCGATCGACGCCGACCTTCAGCATCCGCCGGAAACGATTCCGCGGCTGGTCGCCGCCTGGCGCGACGGCAGCGACATCGTCATCGCACTGCGCCGCGATCGGACCACCGATTCTCTCGCTCGCCGCGCCGCCTCGTCGCTGTTTCACCGCATCTTCGCCAATCTGACGACGGTGCCGATGGTGCGCGACGCGGGCGATTTCCGCTTGATGTCGCGTCCCGTGGTCGACGCGCTGCGGCGGCTGCCCGAGCGCACGCGCTTCATGAAGGGCCTCTACGCCTGGGTCGGGTTTCGC
>DATEFZ010000298.1:0-5197 GCA_035280325.1 Casimicrobiaceae bacterium | reverse complement strand
GAGCGCGGCTGCGAGCTTGAAATCGGGTTGGTCGAGGACCGCGGCGATCAGCATCTGGCCCATGCGCCCGCCGCTGCCGGCGATCGCGACGCGGACCGGCGCCGGGCTCACTTGATCACGCCGATCTTGCGCAACAGCGCCGTCAGCCAGTTTTCCTCGCCGGTCTTTGGCGCGGTGGTCAGCGACTTGTCGAGCGCGGCGTCGCCGCCGCCCTCGCGGGCGACCTGCACCGGAGACGGGGGCACCTCGTCGCCTTCCCAGCGCGCGACCTTGTCGTCGACGAAGTAGACGGTGAACCGGCGATGCTCGAGCGTTCGGCCCTGGCGGTTGAACTCGTAGACGTAGTCCCAGCGGTTGGCGTGGAAGGCGTCGGCGATCAGCGGCGTGCCCAGCGCGAGTCGCGCCTGCTGGCGTGTCTGCCCGACCTTGAGCTTGTCGACCTGGTCCTGGGTGATGTAGTTGCCCTGGTTGATGTCGAGCTTGTAGACGCCGAGACTCGGAAACCAGCTGCAGCCGGCGGCGAGCAGCACGATGCCGGCGGAAAGGGCGATGGCGAAGGCGCGCATGCGTGGGGTGTATTCGACTGCCAAAACGCGAGCGAAAACTATATCATAGGAGCGAGATCCCGCCCCTGGGGCAGCTGCGCCTCCGACTGCAATGTCCACGCCGCATGATCTGAAGACCGCCGGCCTCAAGGCGACGCTGCCGCGGCTCAAGATCATCAACCTGTTCGAGCAGAGCCCCGTCCGCCACCTGACCGCCGAGGACGTCTACCGCAAGCTGCTGGCCGAGGGCCTCGACGTCGGGCTGGCGACCGTCTACCGGGTGCTGACGCAATTCGAGCAGGCGGGACTCCTGGTCCGCCACCACTTCGAAAGCGGCAAGGCCGTGTTCGAATTGAACCAGGGCGGCCATCACGATCACCTGGTCTGCCTGCAGTGCGGCCGGGTCGAGGAGTTCTTCGACGCCGAGATCGAGAAGCGCCAGACCAGGATCGCGCGCGAGCGCGGCTTCGAGATCAGCGAGCACGCGCTCTACCTGTACGCCGAATGCACTCGGCCGAAATGTCCGTATCGCAAGCCCACCGGCAACAACTAGACGTCTAGCTCTCGCGCCGGTTGAAATCGGCGAGGCGAAAACCCACCAGCCACAGGGTGCCGAAATAGGCGATCGCGCCCGCCGCAAGCACGACCCCGAGCCGCCCGACCTTCGCCCAAAGCCTTGCGCCGAGCCAGAAGGCATCGTCGCCGGCCGTCCACCAGAGCACGCCGCCGAGCACGCAGAGCGCGACGGCGATGCGCAGCAGAAATTTCCCCCACCCTGGGAGCGCCCGGTAGACGTCGCGCCGTCGCATCGCGCGATACAGCAGCGCCGCGTTGACGCTGGCGCCGATCGACGTCGCCAGAGTAAGCCCGGCGTGTCCGATCTGGAACATCAGGATCACCGCCAGAGTCTGCCCGACCAGCAGTCCGATGAACGCGAGCCGCACCGGCGTTCTCATGTCCTGCCGCGCATAGAATCCGGGCGCCAGGATCTTCACCGCGATCAGTCCGATCAACCCGACGCTGTAGCCCAGCAGCGCAGCGCGCGTCTGCATCACGTCGAACGCGGTGAAGCGTCCGTACTGGTACAGCGTTGCAACCAGCGGCACGGCGAGGATCGCCAGCGCGAGCGCGGCCGGCAACGCCAGGATGAAGGTCAGGCGCAAACCCCAGTCGAGGAGCTCGCGGTACTGCCTGTCGTTGGCGTCGTGATGGTGCTGCGACAGATGCGGCAGCAGGATCGTCGCCAGCGCGACGCCGAGCAACGCGCTGGGAAACTCCATCAGCCGGTCGGCATAGGTGATCCACGAAATGCGGCCGTTGCCGAGATACGCCGCGAGCTGGGTGTTGATCAGCGTCGAGATCTGCGCCGCCGACACGCCGAGCACCGCAGGCCCCATCGCGCGCAGGATGCGGCGCACGCCCTCGTCGCGCCAGTCGAGCTTGAAGCGCGGCAGCATGCCGAGCCTGGCCAGCGGCCAGACCTGGAGGGCGAGCTGCACGACGCCGCCGGCGGCGACGCCGATCGCCAGCGCCAGGATCGGCGGATCGACGTGCGGTGCGACGAAGATCGCCGCCGCGATGATCGACAGGTTGAGCAGCACCGGCGTAAAAGCGGGGATCGCGAAGCGGCGATGGACGTTCATGACGCCGCCGGCCAGCGCCACCAGCGATACGAACAGCACGTACGGAAACATGATGCGGATCAGCTCGGTGGTGAGCTCGACCTTGCCCGGCGTGCGCGCGAAGCTGCCGGCGAGCAGGTAGACGAGCCACGGCGCGGCGACGACGCCGAGCACCGAGGTCCCGAGCAGGGTCACGGCGAGCAGCGAGGCGGCGCGTCCGACCAGGTCGCGGGTCGCTTCCTCGCCACGCGAGCGCCGGTATTCGGCGAGGATCGGGACGAAGGCTTGCGAGAATGCACCTTCGGCGAACAGCCGGCGCAGAATGTTCGGCAGCCGGAAGGCGGCCTCGAAGGCGTCCATCTGCAGCCCGGCGCCGAAAGCGAGCGCCTTGATGCTCTCCCGCATCAGGCCGGTGATGCGCGAGAGCAGGGTCAGCGCGCTGACCGCGGAAAGCGTCCGCAGCAGGTTCATGAGAGGCTTGCCGGAGTCCGCCGCGAACGCGATTCGGCTTGCGCGAACCGCGAAAAATCGCTATTATGCCCGGTCTTTTTCGACGGCTCCAGCAGAGCCTCGAAGCTTAAAGCCCGCGTCGCCGCAAGCCACGAAGTCCGCCGCAGCGACACGATCGCGGGCGTCCACGCGAAGCAAGGAATTCACCGACATGGCCAACACCGCCCAAGCGCGCAAGCGCGCCCGGCAATCCGAGGAAACGCGGCAGCGCAACGCGAGCGCAAAATCGTCGCTGCGCACCGCGATCAAGAAGGTCCGCAAGGCGATCAGCGCCGGCGACAAGGCCGCTGCGACGAAGGAGCTCAAAGCCCAGCAATCGGTGATCGACCGCGTCGCCGACAAGAAAGTCGTGCACAAGAACATGGCCTCGCGCAGCAAGGCCCGACTGGCGCAGGCGATCAAGGCGATGCCGTAGCGTCCTGGACAGGGGAAAGAAAAGAGCGCCGGCCGGCGCTCTTTTTTTGCGGCGGAAATTCGCGGGCCCTGTGCTAAAATCTTGTTTTAATGGCACTTCGATCGCGGCCTCCGGAGCGGCGGCGATCGCCAGCGAGAGCGATGGCCGCGAAGCATTTCCTGCAGCTCAAGGATTTCAGCCGCGACGAGCTCGACTACCTGTTCGCGCGCACGCGCTGGATCAAGGACCGGTTCAAGCGCTACGAGATCTATCAGCCGCTGCGCGACCGGACGCTGGCGATGGTGTTCGAGAAGGCCTCGACCCGCACCCGCGTATCGTTCGAGGCGGGAATGAACCAGCTTGGCGGCATCGCCATCAACCTCAATCGCAGCGACACGCAGCTTTCGCGCGGCGAGCCGATCGAGGACGTCGCCCGCGTCATCTCGCGCATGGTCGACGTGGTCATGATCCGCACCTTCGAGCAGCCGATCATCGAGCGCTTTGCCGCTCATTCGCGGGTGCCGGTGATCAACGGCTTGACCAACGAATATCATCCGTGCCAGATCCTGGCCGACCTCTACACCTTTTTCGAGCATCGCGGCTCGATCGAGGGCAGGACGGTGGCTTGGATCGGCGACGGCAACAACGTCTGCCACACCTGGCTGCAGGCCGCGGCGGTGTTCGATTTCGCGATCCGGGTGTCGACGCCGCCGGGATACGAAGTCAAGCCCGAGGCGCGCGACGCGCGCGGCAACCGTCACTTCGCGGCGTTTGCCGATCCGGCCGAGGCCTGCGCCGGCGCCGACCTGGTGACCACCGACGTATGGACCAGCATGGGCTTCGAGGCGGAGAACGAACGCCGCCGAAAGGACTTCGCGCACTGGCAGGTCGACGCGAGGATGATGGCGCGCGCCAAGCCCGACGCGTTGTTCATGCATTGCCTGCCGGCACACCGCGGCGAGGAAGTGACCGCCGAGGTGATCGACGGGCCGCAAAGCGTCGTCTGGGACGAGGCCGAGAACCGGCTGCACGCGCAGAAGGCGCTGCTGGAATATCTGGTTTGCGGGCGCGTCGAAACGGAGCCAACCACATGATGTACGCAGCATGATCGATCACGCCGGACTCAACGTCGCCGACATCGCCAGGAGCAAGGCGTTCTACCGCGCGGCGCTCGCCCCGCTCGGCTACGCGACGATCGCCGAGGGCGACGACTACGCGGGTTTCGGCATCCCGCCGAAACCCGATTTCTGGATCGGCCAGGGCACGCCGAGCGTGCCGCCGATCCATGTCGCGTTCCGCGCCGAGTCGCGCGGCCAGGTCGACGCCTTCTATCGCGTCGCCCTCGCGGCCGGCGGCCGCGACAACGGCGGCCCGGGACTTCGACCGCACTACCACAGCAACTACTACGCCGCGTTCGTCCTCGATCCCGACGGGCACAACGTCGAGGCCGTCTGCCACGCGTCCACCTGACGGAGGAGTGATGTCGTTTTCGCGTTCGTTGCTCGCCGCGCTCCTGCTCGGCGCTGCGCTTGCAGCCACCAGCGCCGGAGCGCAAGGCTGGCCCGACAAGCCGATCAAGTTCATCGTTCCGGCTCCGGCCGGCAGCTCGCTCGACGTGCTGGCGCGCGTCATCGGCGACAAGCTCAAGCTCGGTCAGCCGGTCGTGGTCGAAGACCGCCCCGGTGCCGGCGGAACGCTCGCCACCGATCAGGTCGCCAAGTCACCGCCCGACGGCTACACGATGGTGATCTCGTTCAACGGCCCGCTCGCCTTCGGGCCGCACCTCTACTCGCATCTGCCGTACGAACCGCAGAAGGACCTGGCGCCGGTGATCATCACGTCGAGCCAGCCGAACGTGCTCGTGGTCAACGCCGATCTGCCGGTGCATTCGCTCAAGGAACTTGTCGCCTACGCGAAGGCAAATCCCGGCAAGCTCAACTACGCGTCGGTCGGCAACGGCAGCTCGTCGCACCTGACGATGGAATTGCTGAAGCTCGATGCTGGCCTCGACATCGTGCACGTGCCGTTCAACGGCTCGCCGCCCGCGGTCAAGGCGACGATCCAGGGCGAGACGCAGATGATGTTCGCGGTGATGCCGCCGCTCAAGCCCCAGATCGAGGCGGGCA
>DATEFZ010000297.1:0-5307 GCA_035280325.1 Casimicrobiaceae bacterium | reverse complement strand
GCAGCGCCGCGGCGCGAATCGCCAGGCGCGCGAGCCGCGCCTCGCCGCCGTACGGCTGGCTGCCGCGGCGAAACGCCCGCTTCACCAGGCGATCCTCGAGCGAGTGAAAACTGATGACCGCAAGCCTGCCGCCGGTCTTGAGCCGCGGCGGAACGCGCTCGAGCGCTAGCGACAATTCCTCAAGCTCCTGGTTGATGAAAATCCGTAGAGCCTGGAAAGTCCTCGTCGCCGGATCCTGGCTCCAATCGCCGCGCGACCGCGCGCCGACGGCTTTGGCCACGACTGCGGCCAGTTGCAGCGTGCCGACGATGGGCCGCTCCGCGCGCGCCGCAACAATCGCTCTTGCAATCTGTTGAGCAAACCGTTCTTCGCCATAGTCAGCGATCACCCGCGTCAGTTCCGGTTGCGATGCTCGCGCGATCCATTGCGCCGCGCTTTCGCCGCGCGTCGGATCCATGCGCATGTCGAGCGGCCCGTCGGCGCGCAGCGAAAATCCGCGCTCCGGATCGTCGATCTGCGGCGAGGAGATGCCCAGGTCGAAGAGCACGCCGTCGACCAGCGCGATGCCGCGCTCGTCGAGCGCTGCGGGCAGATCGGAAAACCAGGCGTGACGGAAGACGAACCGCGGGTCGCGGAATCGGCGAGCCGCCGCCGCCGCGTCCGGATCGCGGTCGAGGGCCAGCAGGCGACCCTCGGCGCCGAGCAGCGAGAGGATGCGGCGGCTGTGCCCGCCGCGGCCGAACGTGGCGTCGACGTATACGCCGTCGGACGTGATGCGCAACGCCGCCACGGCTTCCTCGACCAGAACCGGGGTATGGTCGCCATCGGTCATCAGAGCGAGAAGCCGTCGAGCTCGGGCGGCAGATTGCCGGCGGCGAAGGTCGGCGCGGCGGCCGAGCCATCGATCCACTTCGTCTCGTCCCAGAGCTCGAACTTGTTGCCCTGCCCGACCAGGATCACGCGCTTGTCGAGCGTCGCGTACTGGCGCAGCGCGGGCGGCACCAGAATGCGCCCGGCGGCGTCGAGGATCACGTCATCGGCGTGGCCGACCAGCAGGCGCTGCAAGCGGCGCAGTTGCTCGTCGAAGCTGGAGAGCGCCATCAGGCGTCGCTCGATCGGTTCCCACTCGGACAGCGGATACAGGAGCAGGCAGCGACCGGGGTCCGCGGTCAGGACCAGGTGGCCGGCGTCGCGCGCAGCGAGCGCCTCGCGATGTTTGGCCGGGATCGCCAGGCGGCCCTTGCTGTCCAGCGCCAGATGTGCGACGCCTCGAAACACCGCTCCCCTCCTTCCCTGGTCCGGCACGGTGGGTACCCACTTTCACCCACTTTTTCCCACCGTACGCCACTATATGGAAAGGCAGCGGGCTGGTCAACACAATTTCGGTTTCCGAACAAGGACTTAGGACCGGTGTTGTATACCACGACAAACTTCTTTTGAAATAGATACTTATATCGTCCTGTCAATGTGACTCAGCAATATTCTGGCGTAACACAATGAGGCCCGCAGCGGCCGGGCCCAGACCACGACCAGTCCGCGCGCGCTTCATGACGGCGGCATGGAGGTGGCAACGGCGACCCCGGTCCGGCCGACGTTTCGCTCATAAAGAGTTACACGCCAAAAGGTCAACCCGCCTCGCCCGGCTTCGTTGTTCGTCGGAGCACGAGTGCGCGCCGCATCGGGAGGACGGCGCGCGATCTGTCCGGTCGTGGCGAGACCGCGGGCGCGATTTCGCCGTCGACAGCAAAGAAGGCCAGGGGAGTCGACGATGCACAAGCCTGGAACGTGGCGGCGATATCGCGCTGCCATATTCGTCGCCGCGCTCGCGGCGCTGGTGTCGATGCGCGAAAGCGTCGCCGCCGAACCGACGGTGGCGGTGATCGAGTTCTACAACGCAGCGCTCGATCACTACTTCATCACCGCCTTTCCGGAAGAAGCGGCGATGCTCGACCAGGGCCTCATCGTTCCCGGCTGGAAGCGCACCGGCGTCAGCTGGCAGGCGTGGGCCAGCGCGGCCGACGATCCCGCGGCGCAACCGGTCTGCCGCTTCTACGGCTCGCCGTCGGGACCGAACTCGCATTTCTACACCGCCGATCCCGCCGAGTGCGCGCTGGTTGAGCAGGATCCCGCGTGGCGCTTCGAGGCGATCGCCTTCTATGTCGAGGTTCCGCAGAACGGCGTTTGTCGCGACGGCACGACGCCGGTGTACCGGAGCTTCAACCCCGGCACCGGCGTCACGACGATGAACCACCGCTATCTGATCGATCTGACGATGCACGAGCACATGGCGCCGTCGTCGATTCTCGAAGGCGCGGTCATGTGCTCGCCGCTGTCGTCGGCGCAGAAGCAGGCCGACGCCGTGCGCCTGCTCGAGCAGTCGACGTTCGGCCCGAACGATGCGCTGATCGCGCACGTGCTGGCCGTCGGCACCCGGGCCTTCCTCGACGAGCAGTTCGCCGCGCCGGCGAGTGCGTATCCGCCGCTGCCCTACGTGCCCGCCGGCCAGCGCGCGACCTTCTGCGCCACCGATCCCGATCCGCAGTGCGGGCGCGACTACTATTCTCTGTTCCTGCTGCAGAACGCGTTCTTCCAGCAGGCGCTCGCCGGCGACGACCAGCTGCGCCAGCGGGTCGCGTTCGCGTTGTCGCAGATCCTGGTGACCTCGGGCCTCGACATCAATCTGGCCTACGGCATGGCGCGCTACCAGCAGATCTTCCGCGACAACGCGTTCGGCAACTACGAGACCATCCTCACCCGGGTCACGTTGTCGCCGGTGATGGGCGACTACCTGAACATGGTCAACAACGACAAGCCGAGCGGCAGCGTGCAGCCGAACGAAAACTACGCGCGCGAGCTGCTGCAGCTGTTTTCGATCGGTGTCTGGATGCTCAACCCGGACGGCACGCAGATGCTCGACGCCGCCGGCGCCCCGGTACCGACCTACGGTCAGGACACGGTCGAGGGCTTCTCGCACGTCCTTACCGGATGGACCTATCCGCCGCTGGCGGGAGCGCCGTCGCGCGCCCACAACCCGAAGAACTATCTCGCCGACATGACGCCGGTCGATACCAACCACGACGATGGCAGCAAGCTCTTGCTGCGCGGAACCGTGCTCGCCGCCGGAGGCTCGATCCAGAACGACCTGACGCAGGCGATTCACAACGTCTTCATGCACCCGAACGTCGGTCCGTTCGTCGGCCGGCAGCTGATCCAGAAGCTGGTGACCGGCGACCCGACGCCGCAATACGTCGCCCGCGTCGCCGCGGTGTTCGACAATAACGGGGCAGGCGTGCGCGGCGACCTCAAGGCGGTGGTACGCGCGATCCTGACCGACCCCGAGGCGCGCGGCGCGGTCAAGCTCGATCCGGCGTACGGCAAGCTGCGCGAGCCGGTGCTGTACATGGCCGGCGCGGCGCGCGCGGTGGGCACGCAGAGCGACGGCGTGTTCTTCGCAGCGCAGAGCCGGCAGCTCGGCCAGAACCTGTTCTACCCGCCGTCGGTGTTCAACTACTACCCGCCGGGCTATCTGCTGCCCGACACCGGCATCGTGGCGCCCGAATTCGCGCTCGCCAACTCGAGCACGGCGATCAACCGCTACAACTTCGCCAACGCGCTGGCGTTCGGCGTGATCGGGCCGCTCGATACCGTGCCCGGCGCGATCGGCACGACGCCGTCGCTCGGCAGCCTGGCGGCGATTGCCGGCGACAGCAACGTCCTGCTGGACGAGCTCGACGCGCTGCTGCTGCATGGCACGATGGCGCCCGACATGCGCACGGTCATCTTGGCCGCGCTCGACGCCATCGCGCCCTCGGACACGCTGACCCGGGCGAAGACCGCGGTCTATCTCGTGGTGACGTCGCCGCAATACCAGGTGGAGCGCTGACATGAAGACACCGATGCTCTCGCGTCGCGCGCTGCTGCGGCACCTGGCCGCGCTGTCCGCTTTCGGGCTTGCCTCGCGCCTCGACCTGTTGCGCCTGGTCGCCGACGCCAGCGCGCAGGTTGCCGACGACTACAAGGCGCTGGTGTGCGTATTCCTGTTCGGCGGCAACGACGGCAACAACACGCTGGTCCCGCTCGATAGCGCCGGCTACGGGCAGTACGCCGCTGCGCGACCGGCAGCGTCGGGGATCAACCTCGCGCAGGCTTCGCTGCTGCCGATCCAGCCGGCCAACGTCGGCACGCCGTTCGGGCTGCATCCGTCGCTGTCCGACCTGCAGACGCTGTTCAACCAGAGCCGTCTGGCAATCCTGGCCAACATCGGCACGCTGCTGCAGCCGACGACGCAAGCCCAGTACGCCGCCGGGTTGCGCCCGCTTTCGCTGTATTCGCATGCCGACCAGCAGGCGCAATGGCAGAGCGCGATTTCCGACACGGCATCGGGCACCGGTTGGGGCGGCAGGATCGCCGATCGCGTCGCCGCGCTCAACGCCGCGTCGGGATTCCCGGTCGTGACCTCGCTCGACGGCGCGGTGCTGTTCACCACCGGCAGCGCGGCGATCCCGCTGTCGATCCCGGCCACCGGCTCGTTTGCCCTGACCGGTTACAACGCAGGTGCGGTGGCGGGTGCGCGCATGAACGCCGTGCAGCAATTGCTCGCGCAGTCGTCGGGCAACGCGCTGGTCGGCGGCGCGGGCGCGATCGGGGCACAGGCGCTCGACCTGTCGGCGACGGTCAACCCGATTCTCGCCAGCACCAATTCCACGATCGCCCCGCTGTTCGCCAATCTCGCCAGCGGCACCGGCAGCCAGCTGCTGCAGGTCGCGAAACTGATCGAGGCGCGCGCCGCGACCGGAGCCAAACGACAGATCTTCTTCGTCCAGCTCGGAAGCTTCGACACCCACGGCGACCAGTTGAACCGCCAGCAGAACCTGTTCGACGAGCTCGCTCCGGCGCTGAAGGCGTTCTACGACGCCACCGTTGCGCTCGGCGTGGCTTCGCAGGTGACGACCTTCACGCTGTCCGATTTCGGCCGCACCTTGCAGCCGGCCTCGGGCGGGGGCACCGACCACGCCTGGGGCAGCCACCATTTCGTCATCGGCGGCGCGGTCCAGGGCGGCAGGATCTACGGGCGCTATCCGCAGCTCGTCGCGGGCGGCCCCGACGATGCCGAAAACGAAGGTCGCTGGCTGCCGAACTACTCGGTGGACCAGTACGGTGCGACGCTGGCCCGCTGGTTCGGCGTCACCGAGGCGGACCTCGGCACGGTCTTTCCCAACCTGCGGAATTTCGGCAGCTCCGATATCGGCTTCATGGGCTAGCAGCGCCGATCCGGCGCGACACGTCGGGTAGTTCCGTCTACCAGTT
>DATEFZ010000296.1:0-4989 GCA_035280325.1 Casimicrobiaceae bacterium | reverse complement strand
GATGCGGTAGCCGTGGTCCTGCATGTACTTGGCGGCGAAAAAGCTCGGCCGGTACCAGCTCGCGGACAGGCCGACGACGGCAATCGTGCGGGATGTGAGCAGGATGCGGCGCAGCCCCGCCAAGTCGTCGACCAGCGGCATGCGGCATTCTAATATATGGGCGTCGGGGCGGGCGCCCGACCGCTGTAAGCTTGCCGCCGGCCGGATCGACCAATGCTCAGGGGGCACTTCCGAGCTAGTCCGGCGTGGCCGCGACGGAGTTGCCGGGATTGCGCGACAAAGCGGAATGAAACCAACGGCCGGCCGACGCGTCAAAACGAGGCAATGATGGAGGTGGCACCATGAAGCGAAGGCAACTCCTGGCATCGCTCGCGGCATCGCCGTGGCTTCTCGCCGGCGCCAAAAGCGCGTTCGCTGCCGCGCCCGGTAAGCCGACCCATCGCTCGCTGCAGGAGATCCAGCACGGCTGGCGGGAATTCGTCGCCAAGAACGCCGATATCGCATCGTCGACCGCGCCGCTGGTGAAGACCGAAGCGGAGTGGAAGATGACGCTCCCCGAGCAGCAGTTCCACGTGCTGCGCAAGGAAGGCACCGAGCATGCGTTCTCGAGTCCGTTGAACGACGAGCATCGCCGCGGGCTGTTCGTGTGCGCCGGCTGCGCGCTGCCGCATTTCACTTCGGAGATGAAGTTCGACAGCGGCACCGGATGGCCGAGTTTTTTCACCAGCATTCCCGGGCATCTCGCGACCAAGCAGGACTACCTGGCGATCGTGCCCCGCACCGAGTACCACTGCGTGCGCTGCGGCGGGCATCAGGGCCACGTGTTCGACGACGGACCGCCGCCGACCGGACAGCGATGGTGCAACAACGGCGTCGCGCAGCGCTTCATCCCGGCCTCCCGCAAGGCCTGAACGCCTGCTGCCGCGCCGCTAGCCGGGCCGGCCGCCGAGCGCGCTCTTTTTCTGCTCGTCGAGCTCCTGACGCAGCCGGCGAAGCCGGCTTTCGACCACCGACGCCTCGTAGAAAGTCGCGCCGCGCGCCTTGGCGGCCAGCTCGAACTGGACGATCGCGCCCGGCAGATTGCCCTGCCAGGCGTAGTACTCGCCCTGGTGCTGGTGCTCGAGCAGAGGTTTGTCGAGTGCAGCGTAGGCGCGCGCGGCGATCAGGTGCAGCGGACCGTCGTTCGGATAGTGCTGCAGCTCGTCCGAGACGAACGCGGCGGCCTTGGCCGGTTCCTTGTTCCTGAGCAGCGCTTCAGGGTAGTCGTAGACCAATTGCATCTTGCCGGGGTAGCGGACGAGCGCCGCCTGGTAGCGCGCGATCGCCGCGTCGAGCTGTCCCGACTGCATCAACACCTGCCCGACGATCGCCTCGATCATGGGATGCGGCGGCGCGGTCTTCTGCAAAATCGTCGCTTCGGCCAGCGCGCGCTTGAAATTCTCGGCCCGCAGCAGCGAGGCAACCAGTCCATAGCGCGCGGCGACCGCATCGTTGTAGCGCTTCTCGGCGATCGCGTCCTCGAAGAATGCGATCGCTTCGCGGGCCGACCCCTGGTAGCTCCTGATCAGCGCCCGCACCAGGCTGAAATCGAGCGAGTCCCTGACCTGGCGGAACGGCTTGCCCTGCGCCCGCGCCTGGGCGTCGGCGATGCGCTCGTAGGTCACCGGGTGGTCGCGCAGATACGTCGGAACGTTGCCCTCGACGAAGCGTGACGCGCGCTGCAGCCGCTCCATCATCGTCGTCATCGCCGTAACGTCGAAGCCGGCCGCATCGAGCCGCTGAAAGCCGATGCGATCGGCCTCCTGCTCGTTCTGGCGAGTGAAGTTGATCTGCATCTGCAGCGCGATCCCCTGTGCCGAGGCGATGGCGCCCTGGGCGAGCTGCCCGCTGTTCGATCCGCCCGAGCGCGCCGCGACGATCGCCGCGGCAAGGGCAGCCAGCGACGCCAGCATCGCGTCCTTCTGGTTGGCGATGCCGCGCGCGATGTGGTGCTGGGTGACGTGCGAGATTTCGTGAGCCAGCACCGACGCCAGCTCCGATTCGGTCTGCGCCAGCAGGATGAGGCCGGTGTTGACGCCTACGAAGCCGCCGGGCAGCGCGAACGCGTTGATCGTCGGATCGTTGACGGCGAAGAACTCGAAATCGAACGGCGCGCCCGGAATCGCCGTCACCAGCCGGTTGCCGAGCTCGTTCAAATACCCGTTGACCTCGGGGTCGTTCAGGTACGCGCCGGAGAGCCGGATATCACGCATCACCGACTCGCCGAGCTTGCGCTCCTGCGGGCCTGACAGCGCCACCTGCGACGGGTCGCCCAGGTCGGGCAGGTTCTGCTGCGCGCTCGCCGCCGGCGCCAGCGCCACCGTTGCCGCCAGCAGCGTGGCCAGCGCACGGCGCGAGCGTGCGGAGAGAAGCTCCAGCATGGTGCTATGATTGCCGGGGATCGCGCAAAGTTTCAGGAGCTTCATGGCGGCCAAAGGCGCGCAGTCGACCCCGCAGTTGACGCACTTCGATGCGGCGGGCAAGGCACATATGGTCGACGTCGCCGACAAGGATGTCACCAGACGTATCGCGCGCGCGGCCGGCCGGATCGTCATGCAACCGGCCACGGTCGAGCTGATTCGCGCCGGGTCGGCCGCCAAAGGCGATGTCCTCGGCGTCGCCCGCATCGCCGCCATCCAGGCCGCCAAGCGCACCGCCGAGCTGATCCCCCTTGCCCACCCGCTGCCGCTGACCCGCGTCGCCGTCGAGTTTACGCTCGAAGACGGCGCGATTGGAATCGCCGTCACCGCCGAGACGCTCGACCGGACCGGGGTCGAGATGGAGGCCTTGACCGCGGCCGGCGTCGGGCTGCTGACCGTGTACGACATGTGCAAGGCGGTCGATCGGGCCATGCGGATCGAAAGCCTGCGCCTGGTCGAGAAGTCGGGTGGCCGGTCGGGCCACTTCCAGGCGGCGTAGCTTCGCGCGCGGCGCTTCCTCCCCCGCGCTGCACGGCGCGTTACCAGCGATTCACCAGTTCCACATCGAGCCGTCCTCGAGCCGATTGACCGGCAGCGAGCTCGGCTCGTACGGATACCTCGCCGCCGCCTTCTCGTCGATGTCGACCCCGTGCCCCGGCGCCTCGCCCGGATGCAGGAAGCCGTCGCGAAATACGTAGCCATGCGGAAACACGGCGTCGGTCTGCGGCGTGTGGCGCATGTACTCCTGGATGCCGAAGTTGTGCACCCAGAGGTCGAAATGAAGCGCCGCGCCCATCGTCACCGGCGACAGATCGGTCGCGCCGTGCGAGCCGGTCCGCACCTGGTAGAGCTCGGCCAGGTGCGCGATGCGCCGCAGATGCGTGATGCCGCCGGCATGCACGACCGTGGCGCGGATGAAATCGATAAGCTGCTCGGTGATCAGCGTTCGGCAGTCGTGAATGCTGTTGAACACCTCGCCGACGGCGATCGGCGTCACCGTATGGCGCCGAATCACGCGGAACGCCTCCTCGTTCTCGGCCGGAGTCGGATCCTCGAGCCAGAACAGCCGGTACGGCTCGAGCGCCTTGCCAAGCCGGGCCGCCTCGATCGGCGTCAGGCGATGATGCACGTCGTGCAGGATGTGGTGGTCGAAACCGAAGCGGGCGCGGATCGCCTCGAACAGGCGCGGCGCGTGATCGAGGTATTTCGCCGTCGACCAGACATTCTCGGCCGGCAGCGCCGAGTCGGCGGGCTCGTAGTACATACTGTCCTTCGACACCCCGTAGGTCGATGCCAGTCCCGGGATGCCCGTTTGGGCGCGGATCGCCTTGTAGCCCAGATCGATGTAGCGCGCGACTTCGTCGAGCGTCCGGGCGATGTCGGCGCCGTTGGCGTGCCCGTAGACCATGACGCCGCGGCGGCTCGCGCCACCGAGCAACTGGTAGAGCGGCAGTCCGGCGAGCTTGCCCTTGATATCCCACAACGCGGTGTCGACCGCTGCGATCGCGCACATCGTCACCGGTCCGCGCCGCCAGTACGCGCCGCGGTACAGGTACTGCCAGATATCCTCGATCTGCGCCGGATCGCGGCCGATCAGCGTCGGCAGCACGTGCTCGGTGAGGTACGATGCGACTGCGAGCTCGCGGCCGTTGAGCGTCGCGTCGCCGAGGCCGTATATGCCCTGGTCGGTTTCGATCTTCAGGGTGACGAAATTGCGGCCGGGCGAGCAGACGATGACGCGGCAGGCGGCGATCTTCATCCGGGACGGATTCGATGGCGTGGTCCGGTGGTTCGGCCACTTGACCACAGTATAGCCGCCGGCTAAGATCGCGTCGAGTCGCATCGAGGAGTGTCCACCGTTGCCCCTGCAGGCCGTCGAGCCGCGGCGTCTGTATCGCCAGATCGCCGAGCAGATCGAGCAGCTTATCGCCAGCGGCGAGTTCCCTCCCGGCTCGCGCCTGCCGGCGGAGCGCGAGCTGGCGACATCGCTCGGCGTGAGCCGCGCGTCGGTGCGCGAGGCGATCATCTCGCTGGAGATCGGCGGCCTGGTCGAGGTCCGGGTCGGGACCGGGATCTTTGTCACCGCAGCGGCGGGATCGCGCGACGCCGCGCCGGACGCCGGTCCCGGCCCGTTCGAGCTGCTCGATGCGCGCAAGCTGGTCGAGGGCGAGATCGCTGCGCTGGCGGCGACCCGCGCCAGGGTGTCCGACATCGAGGCGCTGCGCCGCAGCGTGCGCGACATGGAGGCGAAGATCGGCGATTTCGCTCAGCGCGAAGCGATCGACCGCGAATTTCACCTCCGCATCGCCAAGACGACCGGCAACGGCTCGCTGGAGCTGGTCGTGGCCGGGCTCTGGGATCAGCGCGCCGAGTTGTGGGGACGCATGCAGCGCCATTTCCATACCGCCGAGCTGGCGCGCAAGACGATCGAGGACCATGATGCGATCGCCGCCGCCATCGGCGCCCGCGACGCGCCGGGCGCTCGCGCGGCGATGCACCGGCACCTTGCCCGGGTGGCGCGCGAATTCCA
>DATEFZ010000295.1:0-4267 GCA_035280325.1 Casimicrobiaceae bacterium | reverse complement strand
CGCCGCGCCGTTTGCCGGCACGCTGCAGAATCTCGCCGTGCAGCGCGGCGCGCAGGTTGGTGCCGGCGCGCCGCTGTTCTCGCTCGAGAGCGAGAACGAGCTCGCGGCGCGGCGACAGGCCGAGCAGCAACTCCAGGCCGCCGAGGCGCGCGTCGCCAACCTGCAGACCGGCAAGCGGCCGCCCGAGGTCGCGACGGTCGCCGAGCAGCTGCGCCAGGCGCAGGCTGCCCGCGAGCTCTCCGCGGCGAACGTGAGGCGCCAGGAATCGCTGTTCAAGTCGGGATTCATCAGCAAGGCGGCCCTCGACGACGTCCGCACGCAATTGAAGCGCGACGACGCGACGGTGGCGCAGCTGCAAGCCTCGGTCGCGACCGCGAAGCTGCCGGCGCGTCCGGAGGAGATCCGCGCCGCCGAGGCCGACGCGGCGGCGGCGCGCGATTCGCTGGCGCAGGCCGACTGGCGATTGTCGCAGCGCGCGGTCGCGGCGCCGACGGCGGCTCGGGTCAGCGACACCTACTATCTGGTCGGCGACTGGGTCCCGGCCGGCGGCGTCGTCGCGAGCCTGCTGCCGACCGGCAACGTCAAGATCCGCTTTTTCGTGCCGGAGACCGAGCTCGGCCGCGTCAGGACCGGACAGACGGTGAGCTTCAGCTGCGACAGCTGCGGCGCGGCGATGAACGCGACGATCACCTTCATTGCCGACCGGGCCGAATTCACCCCGCCGGTGCTGTATTCGAAGGAGAATCGCGCCAAGCTGGTGTACCTGGTCGAAGCACGGCCCTCGCCGAGCGACGCGGCAAAGCTCAACGTCGGGCAGCCGGTCGACGTGACCTTGCCGAGCCAAGGTTAGTCGCGCGCCCGAGAATTCAACGCACGCGGCGGAGATCAGGTGGACGGGGCTACTTTCTCCGCCACACCTGCCATCGCTCCTTGCCGGCGAGCACCGGCACCGATTGCACGGCCGGCACCGGCACGTCGTCGACCAGCGCAAAGGCATCGCCGAGCAAACCTTCCTGCTCGCCCGGCAGCAGCCCGAACGGTGGGCCTTTGGGCTCGTCGTCGAAAAAATAGAAACCGAGCAGCCGTCCGCCGGACGGAAGCAGCGCCGCCATTTTCCCGGCGTAGTCCGGCCAGCGCGAGCGAGGCAGCGCGCACAGGAAGGTTCGTTCGTAGATCACCGACCATCGCGGTTCGCCGTCGAGAACCCGGAAAAAATCGCCGAGCTCGATGCGGTTCGCGAAGCGGCCGGCGTTGCGTTGCGCGCGCTCGACCGCGGCGGGGCTGAAGTCGATGCCGGTCACTTGCCAGCCGGCTTCGGCGAAGGCGCGCACGTCGTGGCCCGAACCGCAACCGGGAACGAGGACCCGCGCCGCGGGCTCGCGAGCGAGGAATGCGCTGAGCATCGGCGGCGGTCGCCCTGCATCCCAGGGCGTCGCATCGGAACGGTATCGGGTCTCCCAGAAGTCGGAGGTCGCGCTGTTCTGTGTCACGTCGAGGGGCTGATCGATGCGATGAGGCAGGCGCGTACTCTGCCACTTTCCGGCGTCAAGGGCTAATATCCCGGAGAAACTTCGGGAACGACATGAACACCGCACCACCACGCGACAGCGACGTCGTCATCGATGTCCGCAAGCTGAACAAGCATTTCGGCGCCAACCACGCCGTCAAGGACCTGACGCTCACCGTGCGGCGCGGCGAGATTTTCGGTTTTCTCGGCCCGAACGGCAGCGGCAAGACCACGTCGATCCGGATGCTGTGTGGGCTGCTCACGCCCGACAGCGGCGAGGGCACCTGCCTGGGCTACGACATCCTGACGCAGACCAAGGAGATCAAGCACCACGTCGGCTACATGACACAGCGCTTCTCGTTCTGGGAAGACCTGACGATCCGCGAGAACCTGCGCTTCATCGCGCGCATGTACGGCATGCCCGACGGCAAGGAGCGCGTCGACCAGGCGCTCGATCGGCTCGGCCTCGCGGCGCGCGCCGATCAGCTCGCGGCGTCGCTGTCCGGCGGCTGGAAGCAGCGGCTCGCGCTCGCCGCCTGTCTGCTGCACGACCCCGAGCTTCTGCTGCTCGACGAACCGACCGCCGGCGTCGATCCGAAGGCCCGGCGCGACTTCTGGGAGGAGCTGCATGCGCTGGCCGCGCGCGGCATCACCGTCCTGGTCAGCACGCACTACATGGACGAAGCCGAGCGCTGCCACAAGCTGGGCTACATCCTCGACGGCAGGCTGCTCGCGCAAGGCACCGCCGAGGAGGTGATCGCGAGCCAGGGCCTTGCCACCTGGGAGGTCAGCGGCGGCGATCTGCCGGCGCTGGCCGAGCAGCTGCGCGCCCTGCCCGCGGTCGAGCAGGTGGCGGCGTTCGGCACGACGCTCCACGTCACCGGATCGAATCGTGATGCGCTCCGGGCGGCGCTCGCGCCGCTGATGCGCGAGCCCGGCCGCGAATGGCGCGAGGTCGAATCGGGCCTCGAAGACGTGTTCATCCATCTGATGCGCGACGCCGGCGGCGAGCCGCAGACGGTGAGGCCCGACGCGGCGAAAGCCCGGGCACGATGAGCGGCTGGTTCTCGTTTTCGCGCTGGTGGGGAATCCTCGGCAAGGAATTCATCCAGCTCAAGCGCGACCGGCTGACCTTCGGCATGATCGTCGGCATCCCGATCATCCAGCTGGTGATGTTCGGCTACGCGATCAACTCCGATCCGAAGCGCCTGCCGACGGCGCTGCTGGTCGCCGATCGTAGCGAGTTCTCGCGCAGCATCCTCGCCGGATTGAGGAACAGCGGCTATTTCGACTTCATCGGCGAGGCCAGGGGCGAGGACGATGCAGACAGGATGCTGGCCGAAGGCGAGGCGCAGTTCGTCATCACCATCCCGGCCGATTTCTCCAGGCGGCTGGTGCGCGGCGAGCGGCCGTCGATCCTGGTCGAAGCCGACGCCACCGATCCGACCGCGACCGGCAACGCGCTCTCGGCGGTCAGGGAGCTGGCGCAGACGGTACTCGCTCCCGACCTGACCGGATCGCTCGCGCCGCTGGCGGCCGAGCCGGCGCCGTTCAGCGTCGTCGTGCACCCGCGCTACAACCCGGAAGCGATCACCGCCTACAACATCGTGCCGGGACTGATGGGAGTCATCCTGACGATGACGATGGTGATGATGACCGGGCTCGCGATCACCCGCGAGCGCGAGCGCGGCACGATGGAGAACCTGCTGGCGACGCCGGCGACCGTGCTCGAGGTGATGACCGGCAAGATCGTGCCGTACATCCTGATCGGGCTCTTGCAGGTGGCGATCGTGCTGCTGCTCGCGCGGGCATTGTTCGGGGTGCCGGTCCAGGGCAGCGTCACCTTGCTCTATCTCGCGGTGCTGCTGTTCATCGCCGCCAACCTGATGCTGGGCCTCACGATCTCCTCGATCGCCGGCAACCAGCTCCAGGCGATGCAGATGACGTTCTTCTTCTTCCTGCCATCGATCCTGCTGTCGGGATTCATGTTCCCGTTTCGCGGCATGCCCGGCTGGGCGCAGGTGATCGGCGAGGCGCTGCCGCTGACGCATTTCCTGCGCATCGTGCGCGGCGTGCTGCTCAAGGGCAACGGCTGGATCGAGATCTGGTCGGACGCGTGGCCGATCGCCGCCTTCGGCCTGGTGATTCTCGCCATCGGCTTGAGGACATTCCGCAGTACGCTGGATTGAAGGCGCGGCGGTCTTGACCGCGGCGAGCCGCGAAGCTTATTGTCGGCCGGAGCCTCGTGCAATGAACAAACCCGTTTCCGATTCGACGCCGGCCGCAACCGCCGCCGGCTATCGCCACGGCGACAGCGGTACCGAATTGCCGCCGCGCTACGACGGGCCGCGGCCGCTGCCGCAAGCGCTGACGCGACTCGCGCTGAGCTCGACCGTGTTCACTCGCGAAGGGCCGCGCGCCGACGTCGAATATCGCGATCTCGGGTGGGCCGCTGCGAGCGGCGGCGCGATCGGCGCCAGGCACATCCGCGCCGTCCGCCCGTTCGAGGCCGCGACCGGCTGGCATTGGCACGATATGAGCGCGCATTTCGTCTACGTGCTTGCCGGCTGGATCGAATTTCGCTACGCCGGTGTCGCTGACGTCGTGCGGGTGGACGCCGGGTCGTCGCTGTCGCAGCCGGCGGGCGTCGCGCACAACGTCGTCGGTCGCTCCGACGATCTCGAGCTGATCGAAATCAACGTGCCCGCCGGCTACGGCACGTGGGCGTTGCCGGTCGAGCCGCGCGGCGGCGCCCAGCCA
>DATEFZ010000294.1:0-2075 GCA_035280325.1 Casimicrobiaceae bacterium | reverse complement strand
CAGAAGACCGGCCATCATCCGCGCACCGAGGCGATGGTGGCGCAGGTGGCGAAGGTCGAGGTGACGGTTACTCGCTCGGAAGGCGAAGCGCTTCTGCTCGAGAACAACCTGATCAAGGCGCACCAGCCGCGCTACAACGTTCTCTTTCGCGACGACAAGAGCTATCCGTACATCTGCCTGACCGGCGAGCCGTTCCCGCAGCTTCGCTTCCACCGCGGCCGGCTCGACAAGCCGCATCGCTATTTCGGCCCGTTTCCCAGCGCCGGCGCGGTGCGCGAAGGCATGGCATTGCTGCAGAAAGTATTCCAGCTCCGGACCTGCGAGAACAGCGTGTTCGCCAACCGCTCGCGGCCGTGCATGCTGCACCAGATCCAGCGCTGCACCGGGCCGTGCGTGGGCTTGATCGCCGAGTCCGACTACCAGGAGGACGTAAGGAACGCGATCTTGTTCCTGCAGGGCAAGACCAATGAGGTGCTGGCGACGCTGCAGCGTCAGATGGACGAAGCAGCGGCGACGCTGGCCTTCGAGCGCGCGGCGCGGCTGCGCGACAAGATCACGCGGCTGCAGCAGTTGCAGTCGCGCCAGTTCGTCGAGAGCCCGACCGCCGGTGATATCGACGTCATCGCCGCGGTCGCCGAACGCGGCCTGACTGCGGTCAACCTGGTGATGATCCGTGGCGGGCGCCACGTCGGCGATCGGACATTCTTCCCGCAGCATGCCGAGGATACGACGCTCTCCGAAGTGGTCCCGGCATTCCTGGTCCAGCACTATCTCGAGCGGCCGACGCCGCCGACGATCGTCGCCACCGACGGCGGCGACGACCCGGTGCTGGCCGAGGTGCTGTCGGCGCAGTCGGGCCACAAGGTCCAGCTCGTCGCCAACCCGGGCGGCGAGCGGCGGGTGTGGGTCGAGATGGCGGTGCAGAACGCCGAGCTCGCGATCCGGCAGAAGCTCGCGCAAAAAGCGACGCAGGACGAGCGCCTGGCAGCGCTGCAGGATGCGCTGGCTCTGCCGTCGTCGGTGCAGCGCATCGAATGTTTCGACGTCAGCCACACGATGGGCGAGGCGGCGGTCGCGAGCTGCGTGATCTTCGATCGGCTGGCGATGCAGAGCGGCGAGTATCGGCGCTTCAACGTCACGCCGCCGTCCGCCGGCGACGACTACGCGGCGATGCGCGAAGCGCTGACGCGGCGCGTCGCGCGCATCGTGTCGGGAGATTATCCGGCGCCCGATCTGCTGGTGATCGACGGCGGCAGAGGGCAGGTCGGCGTCGCCGCCGAGGTCCTGGCCGAGCAGGGGCTGCACGCGACTCACCTGATCGGCATCGCCAAGGGCCCGGAGCGTAAGCCCGGCCTCGAGGAGATCGTGTTCCCGGACAGCGACCGCGTGCTGCAGCTTCCCGCGGATCATCCGGGCCTCCATCTGCTGCAGCAGATCCGCGACGAGGCGCATCGCTTCGCGATTCAGGGGCACCGCGCCCGCCGCGGCAAGGCTCGGACGACGTCGACGCTGGAAGGCATCGCCGGCATCGGCGCGCGCAAGCGGCAGGCGCTGCTCGCGCATTTCGGCGGCTTGAAAGGCGTGCAGTCGGCCGGCGTCGACGATCTGGCGCGCGTTGCCGGCATCAGCCGGGCGCTCGCCGAGCGCATCTTCGCCGAGCTCCATTAGCGCGCAATGCGACGGAGTAGAATGCGCTGACCCGCGCGATCGAAGGCGCGGTGCCTGTCATGCTATTCAATCTCCCCACGGCGCTGACCTGGCTGCGCATCGTCCTGATCCCGGTATTCGTCGGCGTCTACTATCTGCCCGGCGGGATGCTGTCGCTGCCGCAGAAGAACTGGCTGGCGATGAGCGTGTTCGCGCTGGCGGCGATCACCGACTGGGCCGACGGATACCTGGCCCGCCGCTGGGGTCAGACCTCGGCGTTCGGCGCCTTCCTCGACCCGGTCGCCGACAAGCTGATGATCGCGGCGGCGCTGATCATGCTGGTCTGGCTCGACCGCGCCGAGACCTGGCTTGCGATCATCATCATCGGCCGCGAGATCGCGGTGTCGGCGCTGCGTGAGTGGATGGCG
>DATEFZ010000293.1:0-3701 GCA_035280325.1 Casimicrobiaceae bacterium | reverse complement strand
CTGTAGCCCGATATACGCGGCCGCCTGGCCGCCGGATGCGGCCGGCAGGACCGCTGCCGGCCAGGCGGCGGGTTACGCCTCGGCCGGCTCGGATCGAACCGCGGACAAGGCGCCCTTCAGCGCGGCGACGGCTCGCGCCAGCTCGTCGTCGGTGGTCAGGACATCGGGGCAGATGCGCAGGTATTCGCCGCGCGAATCGACTTCGACCCCCCGCGCCGCGAGCGCCCTCGCCAGCGGCCGCGCCTGCGAGTGCCGGATCACGACGAACGCGCCGTGGTCGGAGCGTCCGCCGGCCGCCGCCACGCCCTGGGCGGCGAGCAGGTCGACCAGACGCCGCTGCTGTGCCAGCGAATACGCCCGCAGCCGCTCGACGCCGATCGCCTGCGTGAAGATCTGGCCGGCGCGCGCCTGGTAGGCGACGAGCACCGGTGGAGTTCCTTCGAGAAAGGCGTCGCCGCCGGCGGCGAACTGCTGCGGCTCGGGCCGCTGATAGTCGAACTTGTTGCGCTTGGCGAACCAGCCGACGTCCAGCGTATGGAAGCTTCCGTCGAGAAAGCGCGGATGCAGATACAGGTAGCCGGCACCCGGGCCGCCGCGCAGGTATTTGTAGCTGCCGCCGATCGCGAAGTCGGCGTCGAGGGCAGCGAGGTCGACTGGCAGCACGCCGAGCGAGTGATAGACGTCGAGCAGCACGCGGGCGTTAGCGTCGTGCGCGGCGACGATCAGCTCGGGCAGGCGGGGCAACACCTGCGCAGTGTTGAACATCACCTGCGATACGACGACCAGGTCGGCGCCCGGGATCGCGGCGAGGAGATCGGCGGTCTCGAACATCCCGCCTTCGCGCGACTCGACGAAGCTGAGGTCGATCCGCCCACGCTGCGCGTACTGCTTGAGGATGACGTCGACCGAATCGAACTCGCCGCGGGTCGCGACGACGCGCGGCGGGCGATCGTAGCCGTTGAGGACGGCGCGCAGCCCCTGCCCGGCGCCGGTCTTCGGCACCACGCAGTCGGCGCGCGGCGCGTTGAGCAGCGCGGCGAGCCGGCCACGAAAGGCGTCGATCTCGGCCGACCAAGCGTCCCAGGCCTCGCCGAGCTGCGATTGCCACAGCGCCACCGCGTCGGCGACGTCGTCGGCAGTGGCGTCGAGCGGCCGGCCGAGCGAGTGGTTGGCGAGGTAGATCGGGTGCCCGACCCTTGTCAGCACGCGCGAGAACAACGGCGCGACATGGCGGGCGATGCCGGCCTCGGTCAGCGGCCCCGGTCCCAGCCCGGCGACCGCCGCTGCGATCGTCGCCGCGGCACCGGTCGACCCGCTCATCGCGCGCCGATCGACGTACGCACGTCGATCAGCTCCGGAAAGAACGAATGCTCGAGCGCACGTTTGAGGAAGCCGACGCCGCTCGAGCCGCCGGTGCCGGTCTTGTGGCCGATGATGCGCTCAACGGTCTTCATGTGGCGGAAGCGCCAGAGCTGGAAGCTCTCCTCGACGTCGATCAATTTCTCCGCCATCTCGTACGCGTCCCACCAGCGCTGCGGATTTTCGTACACCGTCTTGAACACCGCGACCAGCTCGGCGTTGCGCTGGTGCGGCTGCGACCAGTCGCGCTCGACGCACGCGGCGGGGACCGGCAACCCGCGCCGCGCCAGATGGCGCAGGAATTCGTCGTACAGCGAAGGCGCTTCGAGTATCCGGATCAACGCCTGGTAAGTCGCCGCGTCGTAGCGGAAGATGTCGGCCAGCGCGCGGTCCTTGTTGCCGAGCAGGAACTCGACCGCGCGGTACTGCGGCGACTGGAAGCCCGACGAGCCGCCGAGAGCGGGTCGGAACGACTCGTATTCCGACGGCGTCAGCGTCTCGAGCACCGCCCACTGCTCGAAGAGCTGCTTCTGCACAAGCTTCACCCGCGCCAGGATCTTGAAGCAGGCATCGAGCTGGTCGGCGCGGATGAAGCGGATCGCCGCCTCGAGCTCGTGGATCATCAGCTTCATCCACAATTCGGAGGTCTGGTGCTGGATGATGAACATCATCTCGTCGTGCCGCGGCGGCGCCGACGCCGTGCCCGACAACGGCTTCTGGGCGGCAAGCAGGGTATCGAGGCACAGGTACCCGGCGTAGGTCAGGCGACCGGCGAGATCGGTGACGATGCCCGGCTCGAGGCGCTGCTGCGGCATGTCGTGGTCCTTCAGCGCGACGCCCGCCGCAGCAGCAGCAGCGCAGCCCCCCAGTAGGCGATCAGCGCCAGCAGCGGCAGCAAGAGCGGCTGCGCGCGGTAGCCAGTGAAAGACGCCACCAGGCCGCCGACGCGGCTGCCGTCGTCGAGGATCGCCGAGGTATCCCACAGCGGCCCCGACAGCGCAGGCAGGGCGTCGAAAGCGATCAGCTTGTAGACCGCGCCGACCAGCAGCGCGCCGGCCAGCAGCAGCAGCGCGACCTCGCTGACCCGGAAGAACGTGCGCCAGGACACGATCCTGCCGCCCTGCTGCAGCAGCCAGAATGTGGCCAGCGCGGCCCCGAGCCCCAGGGCCAGCACGCCGACGAACGCCCAGACGCTCGAATACTGCGTTCCGAGGCCGTACAGAAATACCACCGCCTCGGCGCTTTCCCGCCCGACTGCCAGCGCGACCACGATCAGCAGGCCCCACCAATTGGCGGCCGAGGCGTTCTTCTGCAGGTCGTGCTCCAGCTCGCGCTTGAACGTGCGTCCGTGACGGCGCATCCAGAGCACCATCTGCACGATCAGCGCGGCCGCGATCAGCATCATCGCGGTCTGAAAGTATTCGAGGCCCCGATCGGACAGCGTCTTGGCGATGCCGAGCATGACCGCGGCGAGCGCGAGCGCCAGCGCCAGTCCCAGGCCGACCCCACCCCACAGGTAGCGCATGCCGCGTCGGACGTCGGGATGCTTGTTGAGCCAGGCGTAGAGGATGCCGACCACCAGCATCGCCTCGGCCGATTCGCGCCAGATGATGAACAGTGCGTTGCCCATGTCGCGTATGGTAACGCGAATCGTTCTCATCCTGTACCCGACGAGCGCAGCCACGCCCGCGGCGCTCGTTCCTGCGCCCGTGTCAGCCGAATTGTCTCAGCAGCGCGAGTGGCGGCACCCGCAAGGTCGCGCGCGTGCCCAGCCATCCGGCGACCGCGACACCGCCCGCGCCGCCGGCGACGCCGATCGCCCACAGCCACGGATCCCAGCCGAACGGAATGTGGAACACGCGATCTGCGAGCAGGTACGCGGTCGCGGTCGCGCCCCCCGCCGCGACCAGTCCGGCCAGCACCCCCAGCGCGAGAAATTCGGCGAGCTGCGCCGCGGTGAGCTGCCGGCGGCTGGCGCCGAGCGTGCGCAGCACTGCGGCATCGAATGTGCGCTCGTCCTGGGTCGCGGCGATCGCCGCCTCGAGCACCAGCACGCCGCCGGCGAGCGTGAACAGGAACACGAACTCGACCGCCCGCGCGACCTCTTCGACGATGGCGTTGACCTGGCGCAAGAGCTCGCCGACGTCGATCGCCAGCACGTTGGGAAAGCCGGCGAGGAGCCCGTTGAGCCAACTCGGATCGTTCTCGGGCGCGCGCAGCGCCGCGATGTAGGTGGTCGGCAGGCCGTCGAGCGCGCCGGGCGGAAAGAGCGCGAAGAAGTTGACCCGGAAGCTGTCCCAGTCGACCTTGCGCAGGCTCTCGACCCTGGCGCTGACGCGCTT
>DATEFZ010000292.1:0-7094 GCA_035280325.1 Casimicrobiaceae bacterium | reverse complement strand
GCCGAGCTCAGGCGCCGCGGCGTGGCTGCCGACGCGATCGATGCGGCGCTCGACGACGCGGCGCTGGACGACGATGCTGCGCTCGTCGCGCTGTGGCAGCGGCGCTTCGGCGCGCTCCCGTCCGACGAGCGCGCCAAGGCGCAACAGGTGCGCTTTCTGCGCTCGCGCGGCTTCGAAGTCTCCGCGATCCTCAAGCTGTTGCGCAACCGGTAAGGCGTTCGCGCGCTGCCGCGTCACCGACCGCTCAAGCACCGGCGTTTCGTGTGCTAACATATTGAATTTACAATGCCCCGGCAGCGCGCCCGGGGCGCTGCGGCACGACCGCCCCGGGAGCGATGAAAGCCAACGACATCCGCCGGCAGTTTCTCGAGTATTTCGCCGCCAACGGGCACACGATCGTGCCGTCGGCGCCGCTCGTTCCGGCCAACGACCCGACGCTGCTATTCACCAACAGCGGCATGGTCCAGTTCAAGGACGTCTTCCTCGGTGTCGACCGTAGGAGCTATGTCCGCGCCGCAGACGTGCAGCGCTGCCTGCGCGCCGGCGGCAAGCACAACGATCTCGAGAACGTCGGCTACACGGCGCGGCATCACACCTTTTTCGAGATGCTGGGCAATTGGTCGTTCGGTGACTACTTCAAGCGCGAAGCGATCCGCTACGCCTGGGACCTGCTGACCCGCGTATACGGCCTGCCGCCGGAAAAGCTGTGGGCGACGGTGTACCACACCGACGACGAGGCCTGGCAGGTCTGGGTCGACGACATCGGCCTGCCGCGCGAGCGGGTCGTGCGCATCGGCGACAACAAGGGCGCACCGTACGCCTCGGACAATTTCTGGCAGATGGCCGACACCGGCCCGTGCGGCCCGTGCAGCGAGATCTTCTACGATCACGGCCCCGGCGTCAGCGGCGGGCCGCCGGGGTCGGATCGGGCCGAGGGCGATCGCTACGTCGAGATCTGGAATCTGGTATTCATGCAGTTCGACCGCGACGCACAGGGCCGGCTCACCCCGCTGCCCAGGCCCTGCGTCGACACCGGCATGGGCCTCGAGCGCCTCGCCGCCGTCTTGCAGCACGTCCAGAGCAACTACGACATCGACCTGTTCCGGGATCTGATCGAAAAGGCGGCGGCGCTGACCGGAGCGCGCGACCTCGAATCACCGTCGCTGAAGGTGATCGCCGATCACATCCGCGCCTGCGCTTTCCTGATCGTCGACGGCGTGCTTCCCGGCAACGAGGGCCGCGGCTACGTGCTGCGCCGGATCGTCCGGCGCGCGATCCGCCACGGCTACCAACTCGGGCAGAAGGCGCCGTTCTTCCACCAGCTCGTGCCCGAGCTCTCGCGGCTGATGGGCGAAGCCTATCCCGAGCTGCCGCGCAAGCAGGATTTCGTGGTGCAGGTGCTGCGCGCCGAAGAGGAACGCTTCGCCGAGACGCTCGAGCACGGCATGAGGATTCTCGATGCCGCGCTCGCCGCCGCGCGAGCGTCGGGCGGCAAGGTGCTGCCGGGCGAAACCGCGTTCACGCTCTACGATACCTACGGCTTCCCGCTCGACCTGACGGCCGACGTCTGCCGCGAGCGCGGCGTGGCGGTCGACCAGGCGGGGTTCGACGCTGCGATGAATGCACAGCGCGAGCGGGCGCGCGCGGCGTCGAGCTTCAGGGCCGCCGAAAGCCTCGCCTATTCGGGCGCCAAGACCGTGTTCGACGGCTACGACACGCTGGCCGAGGAGGCGCGGGTGGTCGCGCTGTATCGCGACGGCAATCCGGTCGATTCGCTGTCGACCGGCCAGGAAGGCATGGTGGTGCTCAACCGCACGCCGTTCTACGCCGAGTCGGGCGGCCAGGTCGGCGACCGCGGCGAGCTGTCGCGCAGCGGCGCCTGCCTGACCCTGTTCGCAGTGCGCGATACGCAGAAGATCCAGCCCGACGTCGTCGGCCATCAGGGCGAGGTCAGGACCGGCGAGCTCAGGATCGGCGACACCGTGGCCGCCGAGGTCGACGGCAACGCCCGCGCCCGCGCCGCGTGGAATCACTCGGCCACCCACCTGATGCACGCCGCGCTGCGCAAGGTGCTCGGCGACCACGTGCAGCAGAAAGGATCACTGGTCGATCCCGATCGCACCCGCTTCGACTTCTCGCACCCGCAGCCGATGACCGAGATCGAGATTCGCACCGTCGAATCGCTGGTCAACCGCGCCATTCGCGCCAACTATCCGGTCGAGGCGCGGCTGATGAAGTACGACGAGGCGATCGGGTCGGGCGCGATGGCGCTGTTCGGCGAGAAATACGGCGACGAGGTGCGAGTGCTCAGCATGGGTGACTTCTCGACCGAGCTGTGCGGCGGCACGCATGTCGCGCGTACCGGGGACATCGGCTTGTTCAAGATCGTGTCGGAATCGGGCGTCGCCGCCGGCATCCGCCGCGTCGAGGCGGTCACCGCCGAAGGCGCGCTTGCGTACACGCACGAAGTCGAGGGCAGGCTGCACGACGCCGCGCGGGCGCTCAAGTCGTCCCCCGCCGACGTCGCGGCCAAGATCCAGCAGATGCAGGACAACGTCCGGGTGCTGGAAAAAGAGCTTTCGCGCATCAAGGCCAGGCTGGCGACGAGCCAGGGCGGCGACCTGTCGGCGCAAGCGGTCGAGGTCGACGGCCGCGGTGCGCCGGTCCGCGTTCTCGCCGCCACCATCGAGGGTGCCGACGCCAAGGTGCTGCGCGACACGCTCGACCAGCTCAAGGGCCGCTTCAAGTCGGCGGCGATCGTGCTGGGCTCGATCGAGGGCGGCAAGGTGACCCTGATCGCCGGAGTCACGTCAGATCTGACCGCGAAGATCAAGGCCGGCGACCTGGTGAACCACGTCGCCACACAGGTCGGTGGCAAGGGTGGCGGCCGGCCCGACATGGCGCAGGCCGGCGGCACCGACGCCGCGGCGCTGCCGGCGGCGCTCGCCAGCGTCAGGAGCTGGGTCGAGCAGCGGCTGTAGGCTCGGGCGACGAGGGACCGAGCAAGCCATGACCCTGCGCGCCGGAACCACCCTCGAGCAGTTCGCCCGCCGCGGCGTCGGCTTCCTGCCCGGTCTGATCGGCCTGCGCTTTACCGCCATCGGCGAGACCCGCATCGACGCCGAGCTCGAGATCCGTCCCGAGCTGCTGGCGCCGAACGGCTACCTGCACGCGGCGACGGTGATCGCCCTGGCCGATACCGCGTGCGGCTACGGCTGCCTCGCGCACCTGCCGCCCGGCGCGGACAACTTCACCACCGTCGAGTTGAAGAGCAACTTCCTAGGCACCGCGCGCGACGGCACGATCGACTGTGTCGCGACTCCGGCCCACCTCGGCAACACGACCCAGATCTGGGACGCCGTGGTCAGCGACCGGGCGCGCCGCAGGACGCTGGCGCTGTTCCGCTGCACCCAGCTCGTGCTGTGGCCGCGCAAGGCCTGACCGCGAGCCCGGCCTTCGGCCGGCTTCGCCGCGGGCTTGAGCGCTTGCCCTGCCGCAACAAGCGGGGAACGCTGCTGTAGACCGCAGGTCAACCGTTTGTTCTGCGGCAGGCGCCTCATATCGGCCCGCAGCTCTCGAGTCCCGGAGCGCGACCTATGATGGCGCCCGAGTTTCGGGGAGCCGCGACGCGGCGACCCGGATTTTTCAAAACCCAAGGAAGGCAGGAAGACCGATGACCACCAGGATTGGGCGCTATGCGGCAGCATCGCTGGCCGCCGCGGCGCTCTTCGCCGCCGCGCTGCCGGTGCGCGCCGACGGCATCACCAGCGAGCAGGCGAAGCAGATCATCGAGGAGCTCAAGGCGATCCGGCAGGCGGTCGAGCAGAACAACCGGGCAGCACAGCCGGCGCCCGCGCCCGACGACAAGGTCAGCATCGCGTTCCCGTCGGGCGGCTTCAGCCAGGGCAAGGCGAACGCGCCGCTGGTGATGGTCGAGTACACCGACTACCAGTGCCCGTTCTGCCAGCAGTTCCACAACACCGCGTTTGCCCAGATCAAGGCCAACTACATCGACACCGGCAAGATCCGCTTCATCAGCCGCGATTTCCCGCTCGACTTTCACGAGAACGCCCGCCGCGGCGCGTATGCCGCTCGCTGCGCGGCCGAGCAGGGCAAGTTCTGGGAGCTGCGCCACACGATGATCGTCAACGCCAGCCAGCTGCAGCAGGACAAGCTGTCCGGCTACGCGGCCAACGTCAAGATGGACGTCGCCAAGTTCCAGGCCTGTCTTCTTGCCGCCGACAAGTACAAGGCCGCGATCGACAAGGACGTCGCCGAGGGACTCGCGGCGGGCGTCACCGGCACGCCGTCGTTCGTGCTCGGCCGGATCGAGGACGGCAAGCTCAAGGGCGTGCGCCTGGTCGGCGCGATGCCGTACGAGCAGTTCGACGCCAAGATCCAGGAGATGCTGTCGCAGAACGCGGCCAAGAACTGATTTTCTGATCCGGCGTCATCGGTTTCGGCCGGCCCTCGGGGCAATCCCCGAGCGCCGGCCGAACTTTTTTCATCGCCCGCATCGGCGATAATGCCTCGCCGCACGATGCGAGACCAACGAGCCACTTTCGAGAGCCGCACCGTGACGGCGCTGATCCTGCTCTGGCTCGCCGGCGGCGGCCTGCGCCTGACGATCCTCGCCGTGCCGCCGGTGCTGACGATGATCCGCGACGACTTCGCCCTGAGCGCGACCGAGGTCGGCGTCCTGTCCGGCATTCCCCCTGCGCTGTTCGCGATCGCCGCACTGGCCGGCTCGCTGCTGGTGGCGCGGCTGGGCGTCAAGGCTGCCCTCGCCGGCGGACTGGCGCTGGTCGCTCTCGGCTCGGCGCTGCGCGGACTGTCGATCGATTTTGCGCTGCTGCTGGCGACCACCGTCGTCATGTCGGCGGGCGTCGCGGTCATGCAACCGATCATGCCGGCCGCAGTGCGGCTGTGGCTGCCGTCGCGTATCGGCCTGGGCACGGCGATCTACACCAACGGGCTCCTGGTCGGCGAGATCCTGGCGGTGCTGCTGACCGTCCCCGTGGTGCTGCCGTGGGTCGGTGGCGATTGGCGGATGTCGCTGGTCGCCTGGTCGGTGCCGATCGCGCTCGTCGCCGTCGTCGTCTACGCCGGCGCACCGCGCGATGCTGCGCCGGGCGACCGCCGCGGCAGGGCGCCGCGGCGATGGCAGCCGGATTGGCACAAGCCGCTGGTGTGGCGGCTCGGCATTCTGTTCTGCTGCATCAATGCGATCTATTTCAGCGCCAACGCCTTCGTTCCGATCTACCTGACCAGCGTCGGGCGGCCGGACCTGATCAGCGACGCGCTGACCGCGCTCAACTTCGGCCAGCTTCCGGCGTCGCTCCTGCTGCTCGCCGTCGCCGGCAGACTCGAGCGCCGCGCGTGGCCCTACGTCGCGTCGGGACTGCTTTCGCTGCTGGCGATCGCCGGCCTGGTGCTGATGGTCGGGCCGGCGACGATCTTCTGGGCCGGCGTGCTGGGCTTTTCCGACGCCGCGGCGCTGATCGTCGGGCTCACGCTGCCGGCGCTCCTGTGCGCGCCGGAAGACGTCGCGCGCACCTCGGCAGGGACTTTCACCCTGAGCTACGGCGGCGCGGTCGCGATCGGCGTGCTTTCGGGCGCGGCGTGGGACTTGAGCGGCGTTCCGGCGCTCGCCTTCGCGCCGATCGCGATCTGCGGCGGGGTGCTGGCGGCGATCGCGTTTGCGATGCGCGTCCGCGGCGAGCTTCGCTAGATTCGGTGCCGACGCCGGGCCGGCGTTGCCGCCGTCATCCGTCCGTCCGAACCGCCGGCGCTGCCGTGCCGGTAGGCTACTTCGATTCGGCGCTGCCGAAATCCCGGATGACTTCGTGCCGCTGCAGCTCGCACTGCTGGCCTTCGCGCTGGGCGTCGTCCTGCTGCAGGTTCAGCCGACGCTGCCGGAGCCGCGGTTCGCGCTTGCGATCGTAGCGCTTTTTCTGTCGCGCTATCTGGTCCGGCGCCGCGTGTGGGCTGGCGTCATCGTGACGGCGCTGGCGGCCGCGGCGACTGGATTTTTCTACGCGGCCTCCCGCGCCGAGCTGCGGTTGGCCGATCGGTTGCCGGCGGAGTGGGAGGGTCGCGACGTGCGTCTGGTCGGCGTCGTCGACGAGCTGCCGCAGCCGGTCGAGGGCGGCATGCGCTTCGCTTTCGCCGTCGAGGACTCGGGCGACGCGATCGTGCCTTCGCGCGTCTCGCTCGTCTGGTACCGCGACGGCGCGCGCGGCGCGAGCCCAGGCGAGGCGCCGATCGTGCACGCTGGCGAGCGCTGGGCGTTGACCGCGCGGCTCAAGCGGCCGCACGGCAGCGTCAACCCGCACGGCTTCGACGTCGAAGCGTGGCTGCTCGACAACGATCTGCGCGCCACCGGCTACGTGCGCAAGGACGACGCTAATCGTCGTCTCGCCGCCTTCGCCGGCCGCCCTGATGACTACGTATCGCGCGCCCGCGAGAGCGTACGCGATCGCATCCTGCGCGCGCTGGTCGCGCGGCCGTACGCCGGCGTGATCGCCGCGCTGGCGATCGGCGACGAGCGCGCGATTCCGTCGTCGCAATGGCTGCTGTTCAACCGCACCGGGATCGGCCATCTGATCAGCATCTCGGGACTCCATGTGACGTTCTTCGCGGCGCTGATCGGCGCCGTCGTGTTCTGGTCGTGGCGGCGCTGCCACGCGGCGACGCTGGTGCTGCCGGCGCGCAAGGCTGCTGCGGTCGCGGTCGTGCTCGCCGCGTTCGGCTACGTGCTGCTGGCCGGATTCGCCGTGCCCGCGCAGCGCACGCTGTACATGCTGACGGTGGCGGCGCTCGGCCTCTGGCTGGCGCGACCCGGAACCGCGGCCACGGTATGGCTGTGGGCGCTGGCGGTGGTGCTCGCCTACGATCCCTGGGCCGGCCTCACGCCCGGCTTCTGGCTGTCGTTCGGCGCCGTCGGGCTGCTGCTCTACACGGGGGTCGGCCGCATCGGCCGCATCGACGCCTGGCGGCTCGCGCTCCGCGCGCAGGCGGCGATCACGCTCGGCCTGATCCCGCTGATGCTGATGCTGTTCCAGCAAATGTCGATCGTCTCACCGCTCGCCAAC
>DATEFZ010000291.1:0-7309 GCA_035280325.1 Casimicrobiaceae bacterium | reverse complement strand
GGTCAAGGTGGTCTTCGATCCCGCCGTGCTTTCCTTTCGCGACCTGTTGCGGATCTTCTTCTCGATCCACGATCCGACGACCAAGGATCGGCAGGGCAACGATGTCGGCACCCAGTACCGGTCGGTCATCTTCTGCCAGTCGCCCGAGCAGCAGCGGGACGCGTGGGCGGTGATCGCCGAGCTGACCGCGCAGCAGATCTGGCCGGCGCCGATCGTGACCGAGGTCGCCGCCGCCGCCGCGGCCTTCTATCCGGCTGAGGACTACCACCAGGAATACTTCGATCGCAACGGACGCGCGCCCTACTGCCAGGCGGTCGTCGCGCCCAAAGTGGCCAAGTTCAGGAAACAGTACGCGGACCGCCTGAAGGGCGAGGCGGTCTAGGCAAACGAGGTGTAGGCAGGCGCGCGAACCACCCGCCCCCGGCGAGCGCGGCGCCGACCGACCAGAAGACCGGCGCCAGGCCCAGCGTCGATCCGACGGCGCCGAACAACAGCGGCACCGCGAATGTCGAGGCGTTGATGATCGACATCCGGACGCCGGCGGCTTCGCCCATCCTGCCCGCCGGGGCGATGCTGTGCAGCAGCGACATTACCATCGGCTGCGCGCTGCCGAGCGCGAGTCCCAGCGTGAACGACAGCGCCATCAAAGCGCCGGCGCTGCCCACGAACGGAAACAGCGCATAGGTCGCGGCGGCGATGAACAGCGCCGCCGTGAGCACCTGCAATTCGCTGAAGCGCCGGGCGATGCGCGGCATCATCAGCCGGACGGCGAACGTCGCCGCGGCGAACGACGCCAGGATGACGCCGATGCGCGACGCCGACAGGCCGAGCGCCGCGCCATAGATCGGGATGAAGAAGGTGTGCAGGTCCCACGCCATCGACAGGAGACCGTTGACGACGAATACCCGCCTGAGGTGCGGATCGCGAAGCATCGCGGCGACGCCGCGCGGCGCGGCCTGCGCCGCGACGTGACGGCGCGCGGGAAGGACGAGCATGCGCCGCGCCAGCACCGCGATCGGAACGAGCGGCAGCAGCATCAAGCCGACGAACGTCGCGCCGAAGCCCAGGGTGTCGATGGCGATTCCCGCGGCGAGCGGCCCGCAGAAACCCGACGTCGAGTAGCCCAGCGCCAGCAGGCTGAAATTCCTGCCCCGCTCGCCGGGCCGCCCCATCTCGCCGGTGGCGTTCTGGATCGACACCTGGAACAGCATGAACGAGGCGCCGATCAACGACGTGGCCGCGAACAGCGCGATCACTCCCGGCAGCAGGGAAGGCAGCGCGGCGCCGAGCGCGATGCCGCAGGAGCCCCACAGCATCGGCCGCCGCACGCCGGCGCGGTCCGACAGCCTCCCCGCGGCGACGCTCAGCCAGATCGGCAGGAACGCGTACAGGCCCATCAGCGTGCCGACGGTGAGCGGCGACGCACCGATCGACAGCGCGTACAGCGAGACGGTCACCCTGCTGCCGGCGAGCACCGAGTGGTTGACGATGGCGAGCGCGATCAGCGCCGGAAAGCTGTAGCCCGGTCTCTCGGTCCGCTTGCTCATGGCGCGAGGCGGCCGATCCGCCAGCCGGCGCCGTCGCGCCGGTAGACGACGCGGTCGTGCAGCCGCGAGCTGCGGCCCTGCCAGAATTCGAACGACGACGGTTTCACCCGGTAGCCACCCCAGAACGGCGGTCGCGGCACCGGTGCCGCGTCGCCGTAGCGCGCGGCGGCCACGGCAAACTCGCGCTCCAGCCAGCCGCGATCGGGAATCGCCCGGCTCTGCGGCGACGCCCACGCGCCGAGGCACGAGGCGCGCGGGCGGGACGCGAAATACGCATCGGAATCTTCCGCCGCCAGCTCGCTCGCCTCGCCCTCGACCCGCACCTGGCGCTCCAGCTCGACCCAATGGAACAGCAATGCGACCTCGGCGTGGACGGCGATCTCGCGGCCTTTACGGCTTTCGCGGTTGGTGAAGAACACGAAACCGTCCGGGCCCGCGCCCTTGAGCAGGACGATGCGCGCTGCCGGCCGGCCGTCTGCGCCGACGGTCGCCAGCGTCATCGCGGTCGGCTCGGGAAGCCCGGCCTGGATCGCTTCATCGAGCCAGCGCTCGAACTGACGCACCGGGTCGCGATCGACGCCGCTTTCGGTCAACGTGGCGCGGTGGTATTCGCGGCGCAGCTCGGCGAGGTCCGGGGCGGGCGTCATGGTGCGGGGGAGCGTCATTATCGGCGATTTCGTAGCGCCGCGCGCGGGCGGGCGCCGCGCTCGGGGCCGGTATCGGTCGGCGCGAACGCGACCGCGCGAGCACGGCCCCACGCAATGCTCTCGTGCTCCGCCGGCGGCGGGCCGGGCCGGCTGGCAGCGGCGCGCCCGAACCATCGCCGCAACACCTGCCGCCGCCACTCTCGTCGCCCCGCTACAATTTGCCTACCACAGCGCGAGGAATGCGGTATATTTAATCGCATGGAGCAGGCCTCGATGACAGGAGATTGAGCCGCCTCCATATTCATCGCCGTTGCATCGAAGCGATCAACCACCAGGAAGGAGTGCTATGGCTACTGCCAAGAAAGCAGCAAAGAAGGCCGCGAGGAAGCCGGCAGCCAAGAAGTCCGGAGCGAAGAAACCGGCGAAGAAAACGGCCAAGAAAGCGCCGGCGAAGAAGGCCGCCCCGAAGAAGGCCAAGAAGTCGACCGCAAAGCGCAAGCCCAATGCGGCGTTCATGAAGGCGATGACCCCGTCGTCGACGCTGGCTGCAGTCGTGGGCAGCATGCCGCTGCCGCGCACCGAAGTGACGAAGAAGATCTGGGACTACATCAAGAAGAACAGGCTGCAGGACTCGATGAACAAGCGCCTGATCAACGCCGACGACAAGCTGCGCCCCGTCTTCGGCGGCAAGAGGCAGGTATCGATGTTCGAGATGACCAAGCTGGTCTCGAACCACCTCAAGTAGTCGGTGCGCTCGAGCGATGTGCCGGCCCCGGCACATCGCCGCACCCGATCGTGCGGCCGGCCATCGCAACTGCGGTGCCGGCCGCAAGTTCGTCAGGTGATCGAAAGGCTCCGCGACGGGGGATTTCGCGCTGAGGACAGCCCTTGGCCGCGGCTCGCCTCGCCGGTCATGAGCGCCGCGGCCAGTCGTCCTCGTCGTCGGGCAGGATGCGGATGACGCGGGTCCGCTTGCCGCCGCCGTAGCGCTCCATCCGAGTCTGCACCGGATACAGCTCGGCCAGCCGCGACCTCGCGTCGCTCTCGCTGTCGAAGGTCAGGATCGCGCCGTCGGCGCCGCGCACGTCGCTCCAGATGCCGTTCGCAGCCTCGATCTCGATCTTGTACTTGACGGGCGCGGTCACTGCGCCGGTCCTGCCGCCGCGGCCGTCTGCAGCGCACGGATGCGCGCCTCGATCGGCGGATGCGTCGCGAACAGCGCCATCAGCCCGGACTGGTCGGTGATGCCGAAGCCGGTCATCGACTTCGGCAACTCGCCCGGCGCCAGGCCGCCCAGCCGCGCCAGCGCGTGCAGCATCGGCTGCGGCGTGCCGAGCAGGCGCGCGCTGCCCGCGTCGGCGCGAAACTCGCGACGGCGCGAGAACCAGGCGACGATGATGCTGGCCAGCACGCCGAGCACGATCTGGGCCACGATCATGGTGATGAAATAGCCGGGCCCGCTGCCGCGCTCGGTGCGGAACACGATGCGGTCGACGAAGAACGCGACGACGCGCGACAGGAACACGACGAAGGTATTGACCACGCCCTGGATCAGGGTCAGCGTCACCATGTCGCCATTGGCCACGTGCGACAACTCGTGGCCCAGTACGCCTTCGATCTCCTCGCGCGACATCGAGCCGAGCAACCCGGTCGACACCGCGACCAGCGCCGAGTTGCGGAACGCGCCGGTGGCGAACGCGTTCGGTTCGCCTTCGTAGATCGAGACCTCGGGCATGCCGACGCCGGCCTTGTCGGCCAGCCGCTTGACGGTGGCGACCAGCCACGCCTCGTTCTCGTTCTGCGGGGTCTCGATCACCCGCGCGCCGGTCGACCACTTGGCCATCGACTTCGACATCAGCAGCGAAATGATCGCGCCGGTGAAACCGACGACCGCCGAGAACACCAGCAGGCCGCCGACGTCGATGCCGTTGGCGGCGAGCGCCCGGTCGAGCCCGAGCACGCGCACGACGACCGACAGCACGACCAGCACGGCGAGGTTGGTCACCAGAAACAGGAAAATACGCTTCATCGTTCTCTCCGGCGGTGCGGGCGTCGTCGCGCATGGTAGCGCCAACGCGCCCGGTTCGACAGCGGGATCGGCCTGGCGTTTCCGGCCTAGCGTTTCTCGGCCTTGCCTTTGCCCCAGGAATCGCGCAGCGTCACCGCGCGGTTGTACACCGGCCGACCTTCACCTGCGTCGACACCGTCGGCGACGAAGTAGCCGTGCCGCTCGAACTGATAGCGGGCGTCGGTCGGCTCGCCGGCGAGCGCCGGCTCGACGTAGGCTCTCAGCACGCGCTTGGCGCCGGGGTTCAGATCGTCGAGGTAGTTGCGCTCGGTCGGCTCGTCGAAATGGATTTCCTCGTCGGCGCCGGCGGCCGCGCGCGGCGGAGGCGCGTCGTCGGCGCCGCGCGCCCTGCCGGGCTGCGGCACGGTGAACAATCGATCGTACAGGCGCACTTCCGCCGGCACCGCGTGGCCGAGCGACAGCCAGTGGATATTGCCCTTGACCTTGCGCGCCTCGGCGCCCGGCGTGCCGCTGCGGGTGGCCGGATCGTAAGTGCAGTGCACGATCAACTCGCCGCTCGCGCCGCGCTCGGCGCCGAGGCATTTCACCACGTAGCCGTACCGCAGCCGAACCTCGGCCCCCGGCGACAGCCGGAAATAGCCCTTCGGCGGATTCTCGGCGTAATCGTCGCGCTCGATCCACAGCTCGCGCGAGAGCGGCAGCGCGCGGCGGCCCAGCTCGGGTCGCAGCGGATGATTGGGTGCGAAACAGTCCTCGCTGCCGTGTTCCGGGTAGTTGTCGATCACCAGCCGGATCGGATCGAGCACCGCGATGCGCCGCTCGGCGCGCTCGTTCAGGTCGTCGCGCAGGCAGTCCTCGAGGACGCCGATGTCGATCCACGAATCCGACCGCGTGACGCCGATGCGCTCGGCGAAAGCACGGATCGACTCGGGCGTGTAGCCGCGGCGGCGCAGTCCGGCCAGCGTCGGCATGCGCGGGTCGTCCCAGCCGTCGACGTATCCGCCTTCGACCAGCTCGAGCAGCTTGCGCTTGCTCAGCATCGTATAGGTCAGGTTGAGTCGCGCGAACTCGTGCTGCTGCGGCAGCGGGCGCTCGAGCAGGGCGCCCTCGGCGAGCCGCTCGATCACCCAGTCGTAGAGCGGCCGGTGGTCCTGGAACTCGAGCGTGCATATCGAGTGGGTGATGCGCTCGAGCGCGTCCGATATCGAATGGGTGTAGTCGTACAGCGGATAGACGCACCACTTATCGCCGGTGCGGTGATGCGAAGCATGGCGGATGCGGTAGATGGCCGGGTCGCGCAGGTTGATGTTGGGGCTGGCGAGGTCGATCTTCAGCCGCAGCACGTGGCTGCCGTCGGGGAACTCGCCGTCCTTCATCCCCCGGAACAGGTCGAGGTTCTCCTCGACGCTGCGCTGCCGATAGCGGGACGGCCGTCCGGGGCTCGTCAGCGTGCCGCGCAGCGCACGCATCTCGTCCGGGCTCGAGCTGTCGACATAGGCCAGCCCGGCCTCGATCAGGTACCGGGCGAACTGGTAGAGCCGGTCGAAGTAGTCCGAGGCGTGGTAGAGATACCGGCCCCAGTCGAAGCCCAGCCAGCGGACGGCGGCTTCGATCGCCTCCTCGTATTCGACGTCCTCCTTGACCGGGTTGGTATCGTCGAAGCGCAGATGGCACACGCCGCCGTTCTCGGCCGCCAGGCCGAAGTTGAGGCAGATCGACTTGGCGTGCCCGATGTGCAGATAGCCGTTGGGTTCGGGAGGAAAGCGAGTGACCACTCGCTGGTCGTATTTGCCGGTGCGATTGTCTTCGGCGATGATTTGGCGAAGAAAATTGGAACCGGCCGCGGCAGGTTCCTGTGGCGTTGCAACATTCATGGCGCTTTGTTCATGAACAAATTACAAACTCGTCGCATTCTAGTCGGTGGCTATGCCCGCGTCATCGACGCTACGCTACGAGGATTCGGCCGACGCGGCGAAAGCCGCGCCCAGCAAGGCTTTGCACGGGGGCACCTCCGACCTGGACCGGCCGTTGTCCACATTATCTGTGGATAAAATTGTGCATATCTTGTAAATTCGGTCGCTAAGTGTTGCTGCAGGTAGGGATTTCGTTGCCATGCTCAAAATCCCACCGTCATTTTACAGCGCTTAATCATGGACTTGTACTTGGCCTTCGGCACCCATTCGCGCGTTCGTCCCGGCTTGGCCCCGATGCCCGGAGGCTCGAGCGCGCCGATGGCACACCCGAAATTTGTCCTGGACAATAGCGCGGGGGCCGACCTCGAGGCCGCACAGCGCGGACGTCGGCATGGTTGAGCCGATCGACCCGGGCCGGGCGCCGGTGCTGCCGGTCTCGCTGCTGGTCGGCTCGGCCCGCCGGCTGATCGAGCGCCACCTCGGGCTCGCCTGGATCAGCGGCGAAGTTTCCGGCTTCAGCCGCGCTGCCTCCGGGCACTGCTATTTCACGCTCAAGGACGCGCAGGCCCAGGTGAGATGCGTCCTCTTTCGCAACAAGGCGCAGCTCCAGGACGTCGTCCTGGAGGACGGCACCGCGGTCGAGGTGCGCGCCACGCCGACGATCTACGAGGCGCGCGGCGAGTTCCAGTTGAACGTCGAGGCGGTGCGTCTCGCCGGCCTTGGCGCGCTGTACGAGCGCTACGCGCGGCTCAAAGCCCGGCTGGACGCCGCCGGCTGGTTCCGGCCCGAGCGCAAGCGAGCGCCGCCGTCGTTTCCGCGCGCGCTCGGCATCGTCACGTCGCTGCAGGCCGCGGCGTTGCACGACGTGCTCGTCGCGCTGGCGCGGCGGGCGCCGGCGCTGCCGATCGTGATCTACCCGGCGCAGGTGCAGGGCATCGGTGCGGCGGCGGAGATCGCGGCTGCCATCGCCGCCGCCAACGTCCACGCCACGGCCGAGGTCCTGATCGTCTGCCGCGGCGGCGGCTCGATCGAGGATCTGTGGGCGTTCAACGAGGAAGCGGTGGCCCGGGCGGTGCTCGATTCGCGCATTCCAGTGATCAGCGCCATCGGGCACGAGACCGATTTCACGATCTGCGATTTCGTCGCCGACGCGCGCGCGGCGACGCCGACCGC
>DATEFZ010000290.1:0-7556 GCA_035280325.1 Casimicrobiaceae bacterium | reverse complement strand
GACACGACGCGGAAGAACACCGAGCAGGACTGGCTCAAGACCAACCTGGCCAAGTTCAGCCGGATGCTGCAGGGCCAGAAGGACCTGAACACCGTCGGCCGCCTGATCCTGTCCGAGCTGGCGCCGGTGGTCGCGGCGCAGCACGCGGTGTTCTACGTGCTGCAGGCCGGCCGCGAGCAGCAGAAGCTCACCTTGCTGGCGAGCTACGGCTCCAGGGGCCAGAGCGCGATCGGCAGTCAGCTCGATCTGGGCGAAGGACTCGTCGGCCAGTGCGCCGTCGAGAAGCAGAAGATCCTGCTGTCGAACGTGCCGCTCGACTACATCACGATCTTCTCCGGACTGGGCGCCGCCCCGCCGCAGAACATCCTGGTGATGCCGGTGTTCTTCGAAGGCCAGGTCAAGGCGGTGCTCGAGCTCGCTTCGTTCGAACGCTTCAGCCCGACGCACGAGGCGTTCCTCGACCAGCTCGCCGAGAGCATCGGCATCGTGATCAACACCATCGAGGCCAACACCCGGACCGAGGACCTGCTCAAGCAGTCGCAATCGCTGGCGCAGGAGCTGCAGAGCCGCCAGCAGGAGCTGCAGCAGACCAACCAGGAGCTGGAGGAAAAGGCCGGCCTGCTCGCGCACCAGAACCAGGAGGTCGAGCGCAAGAACCAGGAAGTCGAGCAGGCGCGCAAGGCGCTCGAGGAAAAAGCCGAGCAGCTCGCGCTGACGTCGAAGTACAAGTCGGAATTCCTGGCCAACATGTCGCACGAGCTGCGCACGCCGCTCAACAGCCTGCTGATCCTGTCCGACCAGCTCTCGCGCAACACCGAGAGCAACCTTTCGCCCAAGCAGGTCGAGTTCTCCAAGACGATCCACGCCTCGGGCAACGACCTGCTGACGCTGATCAACGACATTCTCGACCTGTCGAAGATCGAGTCCGGCACCGTGCTGGTCGATCCGACCGATCTGCTGCTGGAAGATCTGCGGCGCTACGTCGAGCGCACGTTCCGCCACGTCGCCGAGGCCAAGAGCGTCGACTTCTTCATCCGACTCGATCCCAAGCTGCCGAAGTCGATGTTCGCCGACAGCAAGCGGCTGCAACAGGTGCTGAAGAACCTTCTGTCGAACGCCTTCAAGTTCACCCACGAAGGCCACGTCACCCTCAGCATCGAGCCGGCCAAGAGCGGATGGCATCCGGACAACGAGCACCTGAATCGCGCGCCCGACGTCATCGCCTTCTCGGTAACCGACACCGGCATCGGCATCTCGGCCGAGAAGCAGCAGATCGTGTTCGAGGCTTTCCAGCAGGCCGACGGCAGCACCAACCGCAAGTACGGCGGCACCGGACTGGGGCTGGCGATCAGCCGCGAGCTGTCGCGCCTGCTCGGTGGCGACATCCGCCTGGTCAGCGCGCCGCGCGTCGGCAGCACGTTCACGCTTTATCTGCCGCAGGTCTACACGGCGCCGCGGCCGCGCAAGAGCCAGCCGCGGCCGATCGGCGACGCCGCGCAGTCCGGGAAGGCCGTTCCGGAAGCAGCCGACATGCAGCCAGCGCCCGCGGCGCTGCGCACCGAACGCGACGAACCGCGCTCGCCGGATGTGGCGCCGGCGGCTGCCGCGCTGGTCAACGAGGTCGGAGACGATCGCGACGCGATCAGTCTCGGCGACCGGACCCTCCTGATCGTGGAAAACGATCTGGCGTTCGCCCGCGTCGTGCTCGACGCGGCGCGCGAACACGGGTTCAAGGGCATCGTCACCTCGCAAGGTGTCGCGGCGCTTTCGCTCGCTGCGCAGTTCAAGCCGTCCGCGGTCAGCCTCGATCTTTTCCTGCCCGATATCAACGGCTGGCGGGTGCTGCACCGGCTCAAGAACGACGACGCAACCCGGCACATTCCAGTGGCGATCATCTCCACCGACGAATCGCGCACCAAGGCGCTCGACGCAGGCGCCTATTCATTCGTCGCCAAGCCGATCCAGAGCAAGGAGGTGGTCGATGCGCTGCTCGCCGACTTGAATCGCTTCGCGCAACGCCCCGAAAGGAGCCTGCTGGTCGCCTCCGCCGACCCGCAGCTTCGCGACCAGCTGGTCGCGTATCTGCGCGCCGACGACCTGCGCATCTCGGCGGTCGGCGATCGCGGCGCAGCAGCGGACGCGGTCGCGCACGATACCGTCGATTGCGTCGTGCTGGATACCAGGCTGCCTGCAGGGAACGGCGCCTGGGACGCCGGCGACGGCGACGAGCCCTTGCGCGACACCCTGCCGGTCATCCTGTACGGCGCGATGAAGGGCGCCGAGGCGCTGGACGGCTGGCGCGGCCTCGCCCGCAACATCGTGCTGCGCGACGCTCAGTCGCTCGAGCGGCTGCTCGACCAGGCGAGCCTGTTCCTGCATCGCGACCTGGCGCGCATTCCCGAAGGCCAGCGCAGCGTGCTGCAGCGACTGCGCGACTCGAACCTGGTGCTCAAGGACAAGCGGGTGATGATCGTCGACGACGACATGCGCAACATCTTCGCGTTGACTTCGCTGCTCGAGGATCAGGGCATGGTCATCGTGGCGCACGACAATGGGCGCGAGGCGATCGACCACCTACAGGCGCTGCCCGACGTCGACGTGGTGCTGATGGACATCATGATGCCGGAGATCGACGGCGTCGACACGATCCGGCAGATCCGCAAGATCCCCGCCTGCCGCGATCTGCCGATCATCGCGGTCACCGCCAAGGCGATGAAGGGGGACCGCGAGAAGTGCATGGAGGCCGGAGCGTGGGATTACCTGTCGAAGCCGGTCGACACCGAGCTGATGATCGGTGTGCTGAAAGCCTGGCTCGCGCGCTGACCGGAGGCGCATCGGCGCGATGCTACGCATGAAGGAATCGGGCAAGGCCAATGTCCTGGTCGTCGACGACCGCCCGGACAAGCAGCTGGTGTTCCGGTCGATTCTGGACGAGCTCGGACAGAACCTCTACATCGCCTCGTCGGGCGAGGAAGCCCTGAAGCAGGTGCTGCAGCGCGAGTTCGCGGTTATCCTGCTCGATGTCAACATGCCAGGGCTCGACGGGCTGGAGACGGCCGCGATGATCCGCGGCCGCAGCAAGTCGGCGCACACCCCGATCATCTTCATCACCGCCGACTATACCGACGAGGTGAGGATCGCCAAGGGCTACTCGCTGGGCGCCGTCGATTACCTGAGCTCGCCGGTGCTGCCCGAGATCCTGCGCTCGAAGGTCAGGGTCTTCGTCGATCTTTACCTCCTGGCCGAGCAGGCCAAGCGACGCGCGAGCGAGCATCTCGCGCTGGCCGAGGCGCGCGCCGCGCAGTCGGCCGCCGAGCGCGCCAACGACCGCTTCGCCTTCCTGGCCAGGGCCAGTGCCGCGCTCTCGCGCAAGCTGGAGTTCGACGCCACCGCGAGCGCGCTCGCCCGCCTGGCGGTGCCTTATGTCGCCGATGCGGTCGCGCTGACATTCGCCGGCGGCGACGGCGTCGAGCCGCACACGATGCTGGCATGGCCGGGTGCTCTGCCCGACGCGCCGCTCGCCGGCGACAAGATCGCCGCAGTTGAATGCGCCTGGTGGCGCGACGCCATCGGCCGCGTGCAGGCGACCGGGGTCAGCGAATCGTTCAACGGCTTGACGAGCCCCGGCGAGGGCCACGGCAACGCCGCGATGCAGCCGGAGATTCCTCGCGGCACGCCGCTCGACTCGCTGTTGATCCTGCCGCTGATCGCGCGCGGCCGGACGCTGGGGGTGATGTCGCTGGGAACGACGACTGCGGCGCGCAAACTCGATGCCGACGTGGTCGCGGTCGCCGCCGACGTGGCTGGCCGGGCCGCGATCGCCCTCGACAACGCGCTCTTGTATCACAAGGTCCAGGAGGAAGACCGGCGCAAGAACGAGTTCCTGGCGATGCTCTCGCACGAGCTGCGCAATCCGCTGGCGCCGATCACCAACGCCGTCCAGTTCCTGCAGTCGAACCGCGTCGACGCCAAGCAGCACGACTGGGCGCGCGAAGTCATCGGCCGTCAGGTTGCCCAGCTCGCCCGCCTGGTCGACGATCTGCTCGACGTCTCGCGCATAACGCAGGGCAAGATCGATCTCAAGATCGAGGCGGTCGACGTCAGCGAAGTCGTCGCCGTCGCGGTCGAGGCGGCGCGGCCGTTCATCGACAGCCAGCAGCATGTGCTGAGCGTGCTGCTGCCCGAGCAGCCGATCCGCCTGCGCGGCGACGCCGCGCGTGTGGCGCAGGTATTGTCGAACCTGCTCAACAATGCGGCCAAGTACACCGACGACAAGGGACGGATCTCGCTGACGGCGGAGCAGGAGGGCGCCGAGATCGTGTTTCGGGTCCGCGATTCGGGAATCGGCATCCCCGCCTCGGAACTGACGACGATATTCGACCTGTTCGCGCAGGTCGAGCAGACGCTCGATCGGGCGCAGGGCGGCTTGGGGATCGGCCTGACTCTGGTCAAGCGGCTGGTCGAGATGCAGGGCGGCAGTGTGTCGGCGTCGAGCGCCGGCAGGAATCTGGGCAGCGAATTCACCGTTCGGCTTCCCGCGGCGCCGGTCGATCAGCGGGTCCCGCGCGGGCGCCTGGCCGCCGACCGCTACCCGGCGTCCCCGCCGTCCGAATTCGCCGTCCTGATCGTCGACGACAACCGCGACGCCGCCGACAGCATGGCGGCGCTCCTGGGGATGGAAGGCTACGACGTCCGCGTCGCCTACGACGGAACGCAGGCGGTGGCGGCGGTCGATCGCCGGCGGCCGAACGTGGTCCTGCTCGACATTGGACTGCCGGGCATGGATGGCTTCCAGGTGGCGCAGCACCTGCGCGCCAACACGCAGAACGGCGCGATAGTCATCGTCGCGGTGTCCGGCTACGGCAACGAGGAACACCGGGCGCGCTCGAGCGAATCAGGGTTCGACCATCATCTGGTCAAGCCGATCGAGCCCTCGGTGATCAGCGAGCTCCTGGCCTCGCTGCGGGCTGCGCAGCGCGGGGTCGAGCCCGACAACATCGTCCGGCTCCGCCGCTCGGTCGAGTAGGGATCGGCCCCCTGTCCGGGGCACCGCAGGCAATCTTGAACTGTCGCCTTCGATCGGCGATCATCGTGGGCAAGTGCGCACGCCAACGCAAATGCAGGACACCGACGTCGCGATCATCGGCGCCGGAACCGCCGGGATGGCCGCCTACCGGACCGTCAAGACCGCGGGCCGGCGAGCGCTGCTGATCGAGAGCGGGCGGTACGGGACGACCTGCGCGCGGGTCGGTTGCATGCCGAGCAAGCTGTTGATCGCCGCCGCGGAAGCGGCGCATGCGACGTCGCGCCAGCCGGCGTTCGGCATCCGTCCGGCCGGGCCGCCGGCGGTCGACGGCAACGCGGTGATGGCCCGGGTCAGGTCCGAGCGCGATCGCTTCGCCGGCTTCGTCATCGAGGACGTCGAAGCGTTTCCGGCCGCCGACAAGATCCGCGGCCGCGCCCGCTTCGTCGACGATCACACGCTGCAGGTCGGCGAAGCATCGGTCGTGCGCGCGCCGCGCGTCGTCATCGCCACCGGCTCTTCGCCGGCGTATCCGGCGGCCTGGTCCGCGCTCGGCGACAGGTTGATCGTCAACGACGACGTATTCGATTGGAACGCGCTTCCGGAGAGCGTCGCGGTGTTCGGTCCCGGCATCATCGGGCTGGAGATCGGGCAGGCGCTGCACCGGCTGGGCGTCCGGGTCAGGATATTCGGGCGCGGTGGCGGTATCGGACCGATCTCCGATCCTGCGCTGCTCGATTCGGCGCGACGGATTTTCGGCGCCGAGCTCGCGATGGAAAGCAACGCGCAAGCCGAGGTCGCGCGCGACGGCGACCGAGTCGTCGTCACCTACCGCGGCCCCGATGGCGGCGCCGCCGGCGAGCGGTTCGACTACCTGCTCGCGGCCACCGGGCGGCGTCCGAACCTCGCCGGGCTCGGGCTGGAGCGAACCTCGCTCTCGCTCGACACGTACGGCGTCCCGCAATTCGACCGCCAGACGATGCAATGCGGGCGATCGTCGATCTTCATCGCCGGCGACGTCGACAACGAGCTGGAGCTGTTGCACGAGGCGGCCGACGAAGGACGCATCGCCGGCGAGAACGCAGCGCGCTATCCCGACGTGCGGCCGGGCCTGCGTCGCGCCGGGCTGGCGATCGTGTTCACCGATCCGCAGATCGCGATCGTCGGCGGAGGCTGGCGCGACGCGCAACCGGTGCCGCACGTCACCGGCGAAGTATCGTTCCGCAACCAGGGGCGCTCGCGCGTCATGCTGCGCAACCAGGGGCTGCTGCACGTCTACGCGGCGATCGAGGACTGCGCGTTTGTCGGCGCCGAGATGATCGGCCCGGACGCCGAGCACATCGGTCATCTGCTGGCGTGGGCCCTGCAGATGAAGCTGACCGTGCACCAGATGCTCGACCTGCCGTTCTACCATCCGGTGGTTGAGGAAGGCTTGCGCACCGCGCTGCGCGACGCGCGGACCAAGCTCGCCGCGGCGCAAGCCGAGCGGCGCGCCGCCTGAAGCGGCTACAGGCGCTGTGTCCGGTCGCCTTCGCTGAAGCCCGCCAGCGCACCATCGGCGCCGCGCACCAGCGCCAGCACCTTGAACAGCTCGCCCATCTCGGCCGGCGACAGAAGCCTCTGCACCGCGGCGGCTTCGCGCAGGTAGCGAGCGGCCTGCGGGTCCCCGCAACGGCCGAGCGCGTCGAGGATCCCGCAGTTGACCAGAAAATGCGCCTGCGTGGTGAAGCCGCCGACGCTCATCCCGCCGGCGACGCCGGCGCGCGCGATGGCGCTGAAATCGACGTGCGCCGACAGGTCGCTCAAGCCCGGATGGAGCAGCGGGTCGTGCACCGCGCGATGGCGGTAGTGCGCCACCAGCGTTCCGGCCGCGCGCTGCGGATGATAGTACTCGGCGGCCGTAAACCCGTAGTCGATGACCAGCAGCAGACCCGCGTCGCAGCGCTCGGCGAGGCTGCGGATCAGCGCCTGCGCGGCGGGATTGACCTCGCTCGTGTAGTCGCCGTGCGGCGGGAACGCCGCGATCGCCGCCTCGCGCAAAGCGCCGAAAGGAAGCGGCCGGTCGGCGAGCGACAGCCGGCCGTCGACCCAGCTCACTCCGCGCTCGAACCACGTGCTGTTCTTTCGCACGATCAGGTGCGGCGGCACCGCGTCGAGCACTTCGTTGGCGATCAGCACGCCGCGCCAGCGCACCGGCAGGCGCTCGATCCACTCGACGCGCGACAACAGCCCGGGGACGCGCGCGGCCAGGCACTCGCGCTGCCTCGCGGCGAGATCGGCGCTCACTTCGAGCAGGCGATAGCGCTGCGGCAGCGCGTCGCGCGCGCCCAGCGCGCCCAGCAGATCGGTCGCCAGCCGGCCGCTGCCCGGCCCCAACTCGATCACGTCGGCCGCCTGCAGCCGGCTGATGATCTCGGCGGCCTGCGTCGCCAGCGCCACACCGAACAGCGGCGTCATCTCGGGCGCGGTGACGAAGTCGCCGCCAGCGCCGAATTTGCGCGACCCGGCCGAGTAGTAGCCCAGTCCCGGCGCA
>DATEFZ010000289.1:0-8694 GCA_035280325.1 Casimicrobiaceae bacterium | reverse complement strand
ACGCTGGTCACCGCGAGCACCAGGGCCGCGACCAGCACACGCAACTCGCCGGCTCGCGCGTCGCGCCAAAGAAGCCGCCAGGCCAGCGCCAGCGTGCCCGATCCGCTCACGTCCGGACCGCGTCCGCTTCGCCGACGGCCTCGTCGCCGGTCACGCGGCCGGACGCCAGCGACAAGCGGCGGCCGCAGCACTCGGCCAGCGTCGCGTCGTGCGTGACCAGGAGCAGGGTCGTGCCGCTCTCGCGATTCAGCCGGAACATCAGCGCCGCGACGTCGGCGCCGGTGGCGCCGTCCAGATTGCCGGTCGGCTCGTCGGCCATCAGCACCTGCGGTTCGCCGGAAAACGCGCGCGCGATCGCCACGCGCTGCTGCTCGCCGCCGGACAGTTGCCTGGGATAGTGGCCGACGCGCGCCGACAGCCCGACACGGGTCAGCCACTCGCGCGCCCGCGCTGCTGCGTCGTCGGCGCCGGCGAGCTCGAGCGGCAGCATCACGTTCTCCAGCGCGGTCAGCGCCGGCAAGAGCTGGAACGACTGGAAGACGAACCCGACCCAGCGTGCACGCAGCGCCGCGCGCGCATCCTCGGACAGATCGTTGACCGCGGTGCTGCCGAGCCAGACCTCGCCAGAGGTCGGCCGGTCGAGGCCGGCCAGCAGGCTCAGCAACGTCGTCTTGCCCGAGCCCGACGCACCGACGATCGCGACCCGCTCGCCGGCGGCAACCTCGAAGCTGACGTCGTCGAGTATCCTGAGCGGCGCCTCGCCGCTCATCACCACCTTCGACAGGCCGATCGCGCGGATGACCGGATCGGCCATCGCGGCGGCGTCCGGCTTCTGGGGCGTTAGCGAAAGTGTCATGGCAATTGCGGCTGTCGAGGGAGCGCGGGCGCGGCGCGAACCCGATCGACCGCGGCGCATTCTACCGTGAGCGAACGCGGGCCCCTTTGGCAGTGCTGCCGCGAGGCCATACAATGGGCCGTGCAATCAACCATCCGCTCGACATCGCGCTTCGCACTGGCCGCACTGGCCTGCTGCGTCGTCGCGCTCGCCGGGTGGCCGCTCGGCGGGCAGGCCGCGGCGCGGACGATCCTGATCGTCGGTGACAGCATTTCCGCGGCGTACGGACTGCCTGCGAAAGCGGGCTGGGCCGACCTGCTGCAGCAGCGGGTCGATGCGAAGCATCTCGATTATCGCGTGGTCAACGCCAGCATCAGCGGCGATACCACCGCCGGCGGCCGCGCCCGGCTCGGCGCGCTGCTCGCGCAGTACCGGCCGGCGATCACGATCCTCGAGCTGGGCGGCAACGACGGCTTGCGCGGCGGCAGCGTCGACGCGATGCGGTCGAATCTGGAGGCGATGACCGCGGCCGCGCAGGCCGCGGGCTCGCGTGTGCTGCTGATCGGCATCCGCGTGCCGCCGAACTATGGCGCAGCGTACGGCGAGCGTTTCGTCGCCGCATTCGCCGATGTTGCCCGCACGCGCAAGGTGGCGCTTGTGCCGTTCTTCTTCGAAGGCTTCGCTGACGACGACGCGATGTTCCAGGCCGACCGCATCCATCCGGTTGCCGCCGCGCAGCCGAAGCTGCTCGACAACGTCTGGCCCGAGCTGGCGCCGCTGCTGGCAACGCGGAAACAGGCGGCATGAATTATCCTCGCGACCGCATCGGCGTCGACGCGCTGCCGGCGCATGCCGATCGCATCGACGTCAGGAGCCCGGCCGAGTTTGCCGACGATCACCTGCCCGGCGCGAGTAATCATCCCGTGCTCGACGACGGCGAGAGGGCGCGCATCGGCGCGCTGTACGCGACCGCGCCGTTCGCGGCCCGCAGGCTCGGCGCGGCGCTGGTCGCGCGCAACATCGCACGAATGCTCGAAACCGCGTTCGCCGATCGGCCGCGCGAATGGAAGCCGCTGGTCTACTGCTGGCGCGGTGGCATGCGCAGCCGCTCGCTCGCGCACGTGCTGAACGAAGTCGGGTGGCGCGCCGCGCAGCTCGACGGCGGCTACCGCGCTTATCGCCGTCACGTCGTGGCGCGGCTCGCCATCGACCCGCTCCGCTACCGCTTCGTCGTGCTGTGCGCACCGACCGGTTCGGGCAAGAGCGACCTTCTGCGCGCGCTCGCCGGAGCCGGCGGGCAGACGCTCGACCTCGAGCACATCGCCCGGCACCGCGGCTCGCGTCTCGGCGCGCTCCCGGGCGCCGACCAGCCGTCGCAGAAGGCGTTCGAAACCGGGGTTGTCGCCGCGCTGACCGAGCTCGACCCGGCGCAACCGGTTTACGTCGAAGCCGAGAGCCGGCGCATCGGCAGCGTCCAGCTGCCCGACGCCCTGCTCGAGCGCATGCGCGCCGGCTCGAGGATCATGCTTCGCACCCCGCTCGCGCAGCGCATCGCGTTGCTCAGGACCGAGTATCGGCATTTCATCGATCGACCCGGCGCGCTCGTCGAGCGGCTGCGCCCGCTGGTCGAACTGCACGGCAGCGCGGCGGTCGCGCGATGGGAAGGCCTCGCCGCCAGCGGCGATTGGGATACCTTGATCGGCGAGCTGCTCGAGGTCCACTACGACCCGCTGTACGCGCGCTCGCTGGCGCGGCATTTCCCGGCGACCGATGGCGATGTCGATCTCGATGTCGACGACGTCTCGGCAGGCGGCTTCGCGGCGCTGGCGGCGACCGCGATCGACGCGCCGTCAAAATCGCCGGCGAAGGCGCTGGCGCGATGAGCGACTATCGCTTCCGCATCGTCAATGTGTTCGCCGAGGATGCCGTCCTGAGCGGCAATCCGCTGGCGGTGATCGAGGACGGGCGCGGCTTGAGCGACGAGACGATGCAGGCGCTGGCGCTTCAGTTCAACCTGTCGGAGACGACGTTCGTGCTGCCGTCGGCCGCGGCGACGGCGCAGGTGCGGATATTCACGCCGACCTTCGAAATGCCGTTCGCCGGCCACCCGACGCTGGGCACCGCGCACGTCGTGCGCGACGTGCTCGACTGCGGCGATCGGTTGACCCTGGAGATGCGCGTCGGCATCGTCCCGGTCAGCGGACGCGGCGATCGCTGGACGTTGCAGGCCAAGGCGCCGCGCACGCGTGAGCCTGCCGCGCCGCGCGAGGCGCTGGCCTCGATGCTGGGACTGACCACCGCCGACCTGGGCACCACCCCGCTGTGGATCGACACCGGGAGCGAGCAGCTCGTGGTCCCGCTGGCGAGCGCCGACGCGGTGCGCCGCGCGACGCCGGATCCGGCGCTGCTGGTGCGGCTGGCGAGCCTCGACCTGGCGGGAAGCGGCACACGGGCGATGGCCTACGTCTGGGCGCGCGCCGGCGAAGGGCAAGTGCTCTCGCGCTTCTTTTTTGTCAAGCACGGTGCCGCGCTCGAGGACCCCGGCACCGGCTCGGCCTGCGCCAATCTCGGCGGCTGGCTGGTCGCCACCGGCGCGCCGAGGCCGCAATCGCTGGTCGTCGCTCAGGGCGCGGCCGTCGGGCGGCCGTGCCGCCTGGAACTCGACGTCGATGCCGACCAACGCATCTTCGTGTCGGGCCGCGTGATCGATCTGGGACGCGGCACGATAAGCCTCTGACGTACTTCGTTCGCCGCGGCCGCGACAGGCCCGCTCGCCGAGGTGCCGGGCAACAGCCTGTTACACCTCGGGTCACAACCTCGCGTCAACAGACCGCTACACTGGGCCGTTGTCTGCCCATCGAATCTCTGGACGCCGCGATGCGTTTGCCGCCGATCGTTGCCCGCGCTGCCGCCTTGGCGCTCGTTGCCGCGGCGCCACTCGCCGCCGCTGCCGTGCTCGACTACGACGATGCGAGGCATCTGCTCGACCGCACCGGGTTCGGCGCGAGCCACGCCGAGATCGAGCACCTGGTCGGTACATCGCGCAGCGAAGCGGCGAAGGCCATCCTCGCCGGCGTGCGCACCTCGGCGCTGACGCCGCCGCCGGCGTGGACCGCCGCCCCCGGGCCGCTACGCTATCCGCGCACCGGAGCGACCGACGACGAACGCAAGACGTTTCGCCGCGAGCAGATCCGCGAGGGGCTCGAGCTGCGCGGCTGGTGGGTCGGCGAGATGCTCGCCACGCCCTCGCCGCTGACCGAGCGGATGACGCTGTTCTGGCACAACCACTTCGTTTCCAGCCAGCAGAAGGTGAGGCTTGCCGAGCTCATGTATCGGCAGAACGTCACCCTGCGCGCGCACGCGCTGGGCAATTTCGGGACGCTGCTGCACGCGATCGCCCGCGACCCGGCGATGATCGTCTACCTCGACAGCGCCAGGAACCGCAGCGGAGCACCGAACGAGAACTTCGCGCGCGAGCTGATGGAGCTGTTCACGCTGGGCGAAGGACATTACGGCGAGGGCGATGTCAAGGAAGCCGCGCGCGCATTCACCGGTTGGAGCCTCGACCGCGACAGCGGCGAGTTCAGGCTCCGGCCGCTGCTGCACGACTACGGCAGCAAGACGATCCTCGGCAAGAGCGGAAGGTTCGACGGCGACGACGTCGTCGACCTGCTCTTGGCGCAACCCGCGACCGCGGAATTCGTGGTGCGCAAGCTGTGGCGGGAATTCGTCTCGCCCGATCCGGACGCGGCGGAAGTCCGGCGCATCGCGGCCCGGTTTCGCGATTCGAAGTACGACATCAAGACCGCGCTTTACGCGCTGCTCACCTCGGACGCTTTCTACGCGCCCGAGCACCGCGGGACGCTGATCAAGTCGCCGGTCGACCTCGTCGTCGGCACGCTGCGTCAGTTTGACATGCGGCCGCGCAACGCCATCCCGTTCGCGGTCGCCGTGGCAGGCATGGGCCAGAACCTGTTCGCGCCGCCGAACGTCAAGGGCTGGCCCGGGCAGGAGGCGTGGATCAACGCCAGCACGCTGCTCGCTCGCAAGCAGTTCCTCGACAAGCTGTTCCGCGCCGACGGCGCAGCGATCGACGCGCAGCAAGCTACGACAGACGACCCGATGATGGTCGAGGCGGCCGCCGGCAACAAGGACGACAAGGATGCTGACCAGGCGCGCGCCGCGCGCTTCCTGCGCGCGGTCGACCGCGGGGTGCGCAGCGTGCAGTTCGACAGCGCCGCCTGGTTCGCGCAGTGGAATGCCGGAGACGACCGGTCGCGCGAGGCAGCCGCCGCGGCCTCGCTGCTCGCCGTCGCGCCGCAATCCACGCCGAAGGCGCGCAAGCCGCTGGCGCTGGTGCGCGAGCTGACCCAGGACGCGGCCTACGAGCTCAAATGACTCGCGATCGAAAGGATATCTCCACATGGACCGCCGCGATTTTCTGAAGCTGGTCGCGTCGACGCCGATCGCCGGGTTGGCTGGCGGGCTCGGTACGGACGTCGCGTACGCCACCGCTCCGCCCGGCACCGACTATCGCCGGCTGCTGGTGCTGATCGAGCTCAAAGGCGGCAACGACGGGCTCAACACGGTGGTTCCGTACGCGGCTCCCGCCTACTACGCGCTTCGTCCGAAGCTCGCGATCGCGCGCGATCGCGTGATCAAGCTCTCCGACGCCGCCGGGCTGCATCCCGCGCTCGAGCCGCTGCTGCCGCTGTGGCGCGACGCCGAGCTCGCGGTGCTCCAGGGCGTCGGCTATCCGGCGCCGAATCTCTCGCACTTCCGCTCGATCGAGATCTGGGACACGGCGTCGAGCAGCGACCAGTATCTGCAGGACGGATGGCTGACGCGCACGTTCGCGCGCTCGCCGACGCCAGCCGACTTCGCCGCCGACGGCGCGATCGTTGGATCGGCCGACCTCGGTCCGCTTGCCGGCGGCGGCACGCGCGCGATCGCGCTCGCCGACACCGAGCGCTTTCTGAAGCAGGCGCGCTACGCCAGCGCCGAAGGAGAGTCGCCCAACAAGGCGCTCGGGCACATCCTCAAGGTCGAGGCCGACATCCTGCGGGCGGCGGCGCGCCTGAAATCCGACTATGCGTTCCGGACCGCGTTTCCGGCCGGCGCGTTCGGCGCCGCGATCCATACCGCATGCCAGGTGGCGGCCAACCGCCCGGGAGTCGCCGTCGTGCGAGTGACACAGAGCGGCTACGACACCCACGGCGGCCAGGCGCCGACGCAGGCGCGGCTGCTGGGCGATCTCGCCGACGGCATCAGGGCGCTCAAGAGTGCCTTGGTCGAGCTCGACCGGTGGAACGACACGCTGGTGCTGAGCTACGCCGAATTCGGCCGCCGGCCGAAGGAGAATCTGTCCGGCGGCACCGATCACGGCACCGCCAGCGCGCACTTCGCGCTGGGCGGCCGGGTGGCCGGCGGCATCTACGGCGAGCAGCCTTCGCTGGAACGGCTCTCGGGCGACGGCAATGTCGCTTTCGCGATCGATTTCCGGCGCGTCTACGCGACCGCGCTCGAGCGCTGGTGGAACGTCCGGTCGGCGGACCCGCTCGGCGGCACGTTCGCACCGCTGCCGATACTGCGCGCCTAGGAGCGCGGCGCGGCTAGAGGTCGAGGTCCCGCTGCGCGCCGCCGACCGCGGCGCCAGTGTCCCAGGCGGCGACGAATTCGCGCCAATGCGGCGCGTCGACGGCGGCGACCTTGTCGCGCGCGAATGACACTTCGGCGGCGTATTGCCCGGCCGACAGCGTTCCGCGCACGAGCTGGAAGCGCAACCAGACGAGGTAGGTGTTCATCGCGTCGGTCTCGCAATAGCGGCGAATCTCCTCGATCCTCCCGGCCGCGAACGCCGGCTGCACGCTGCCGCCGTGCATGCCGAGCTTGCCGGGAAAGCCCGACAGCCGCGCGATCGCGTCGAGCCCTGCGCTTGCCCGCGGCTGGTACATCGCGATCACGTCCATCAGGTCGAGATGCCGGGTGTGGAAGCGATTGAGATAATTGTTGTACCTGAAGTCCTTGTCGTCGTCGCCCCAGTCCCAGAAGCGCGGCGCGGGCACGCCGTGGATCAGCGCGCGATGGTTGAGCACCGGCAGGTCGAAGCCGCCGCCGTTCCACGAAACGAGCTGCGGGGTGTAGCGATCGATGCCGTCGTAGAAGCGTCGGATCAGCTCCGGCTCCGGATCGCTTGCCTCGCCGAGCGACCAGACGCGAAACGTGCCGCCCTCGCGAAGCGCGCAGGCGATGGCGACGACGCGGTGCAGATGCAGCGGCAGGAAATCGCCGCCGGTCGTGGCGCGCCGCTGCTGCGCCGCCCAGGCGCCGACCGCGTCGTCGGACAACGCGTCGGGCAGGCGGTGCAGCCGCCGCAGCCCCGCGACGTCGGGGACAGTCTCGATGTCGAAGGCCAGCGTCGGCGTCACGGCCGACGGCCCGCCCCGGGCGTTGCACCGTTCGCGCTTGCGCCCATGGCGTCAACCGGGCCTAGGCAGGGAAAACTCCGCTCGACAGATAGCGGTCACCGCGATCGCAGGCGATGAAAACGATGGTCGCGTCGCGGACCTCGGCGGCAATGCGCAGCGCGACCGCGCAGGCCCCACCTGAGGAGATGCCGACGAAGAGACCCTCCTCGCGCGACAGCCGCCGTGCGGTTTCCTCGGCGTCCGCCTGCGACACGTTCTCGATCCGGTCGACACGGCGGCGGTCGAAGATCTTCGGCAGATACGCTTCCGGCCACTTGCGGATGCCCGGAATGTGCGAGCCCTCGTCCGGCTGGCAACCGATGATCGTGATCGAGGGATCCTTTTCCTTCAGGTAGCGCGAGACGCCCATGATCGTCCCGGTCGTCCCCATGCTCGACACGAAGTGCGTGATGCGGCCGCCGGTGTCGCGCCAGATTTCCGGGCCGGTGTTTTCGTAGTGGGCGAGCGGATTGTCGGGGTTGGCGAACTGGTCGAGGATCACGCCCCTGCCTTCGTCTCGCATCTTCTCGGCGACGTCGCGGGCGGTCTCCATGCCGCCGGCTTTCGGCGTCAGCACGATCTCGGCGCCGAAGGCGCGCATCGTCTGCCGGCGCTCGAGCGACAGGTGCTCGGGCATGACTAGGATCATGCGATAGCCGCGAATCGCGGCCGCCATCGCCAGCGCGATGCCGGTGTTGCCGCTGGTCGCTTCGATGAGCGTATCGCCGCGCTTGATCGTGCCGCGCTGCTCGGCGTGCAAGATCATCGATACCGCGGGACGATCCTTGACCGAGCCGGCCGGATTGTTGCCTTCGAGCTTGGCCAGCACGACGTTGCCGGTGGCGGCCGCCATCCGTTGCAACTGGACCAGCGGCGTGTTGCCGACAGCGTCTTCGACCGTCCGGTACATGGCGGCCATTCTACCCGAGACGACACGATCTCCCGGCCGCGAACAGGCTCGAGCAGCACTTCAAGAACGACAAACCCCGCACGCGCGGGGTTTGTCGGGAGCGATCGCAGAAACGATCTGGCTGCTACTTCTTTGCCTTTTCCGCGTCCTTCTCGGCCTTGGCCTTGGCGGCTTTCTCTTCCTTGGCTTTCGCCTTCGCTTCCTTGTCGGCCTTGGCCTTGGCAGCTTTTTCTTCCTTGGCTTTCGCCTTGGCTTCCTTGTCGGCCTTGGCCTTGGCGGCCTTTTCTTCCTTGGCCATCGCCTTGGCATCCTTGCCGGTCGCGGACTTGTCGGCCCCGCTCGACTTGGCCTCCTTGTCGGCCTTCGTCTTGGCGGCTTTTTCTTCCTTCGCCTTCGCCTTGGCGGCCTTGTCGGCAGCGGCCTTCTCCTTCTTGCTCATCTTGGCCTCGCCGGCGGGAGCGCTCGCCGCGCCTGCCGCCGCA
>DATEFZ010000288.1:0-7458 GCA_035280325.1 Casimicrobiaceae bacterium | reverse complement strand
CGACTTCGCCATCGACGATTTCCGGGCGCCAGAACACCGCTTCGCGCTCGCCGAACTCGATCACCGGGCGCATGCGCCAGCGCCTGATCACGCTGCGCGACGCGGTCGGTACGACCGGCGCGAGCTCGGCCATCCACCAGCGCCAGAAGCGCGGCAGGCCGATGCCGGTCGCGGCGTCGCGCGCGCGGCGGCGTAGATCGCTTGTTCGGCTGGCCATGGTCAACGCGTCGTCGTGGTTTCGGTTGCGCCGCCGTTCGCCGCTGCAGCGGCGGCGAGCAGCGTGCTCTCGCCTTCCTGCCATTCCAATACCGTCAGCGGTCGCCGCTGATCGGGATTCGGCCGCAGCACCGCCTCGCGCACGAAGGTCACGCCGTCGGGCGCGGCCACCTCGGCGTGGATGCGCCAGACGTTGATCGCCTGGCCGACTCCGCCCAGCGGCAAGGCCGGCAACGGCTGTCCTGCAACCAGCGCCGCCGTCCTCTGCGCGATGTAGGTGTCGACGATCGCGTCGGTCGCCCCGGGCAGCGCCATCAGCGCCGCGCGCGACGCGAACTGCGGATTGATGCCCGGCGATCCGCTGTGGACCGTCAGGCTGCCGGCCAGACGCGCGTACAGTGCCGGGGTCATTCCCAGCACGCGCTGCAGATCGGCAACGCTCTCGAACGGCGCGTTCGCGGGCCGGTACGACAGTCCCGCGGCGCGATAATCGGCGGCTTCGGCGCCGTTCGGCCGCTTGAGGTCGTCGGCGTCCTTCCAGTCGTCGATGACGTCGACAAAGCGAGCCGCGGCGTCGGCGTCGAGCTGCCCCGAGGTCTGCAGCAGGCCTTTCAGCAGGGCATCGCTGGCGGCGTCGAGGTCGATTTTACCAGACTCGTCCAATGCGCTCGCCGCGATGCGGAAGCCGTCCTCCTGCCAGACGTGCACGATCCCGTCGGCCGACCAGACGCCGGCGATCGTGCGCGGCCGCATCAGCTCGAACACCATGCGGGCGACCGCGCCGTCGGCCAGCGCGCGCGCCTGCGCCTGCGACACCGTGTTGCGCGCCGCCTGAGCCTCGTTGCGCATCGCGTAGGCGAAGCCGGCGGCGATTACCGTCAAGAGCGCGGTCAGCCACAGCACGAGCACCAGCGCGATGCCGCGCTGGCCGGGTATCGCAAGCCGCGCACCGCGCCGTGGAGAGGGGCGGATCATAGGCGGCTCACGACGCCCCGACGCAGCGATGGCGGTTCGCGTCCCAGCCGCGGCAACCGGCTTCCGGCGCGATCCTCGGCTCGACCACCAGCGGCGGCCAGCTCTGTCCTTGCGCGGTCTTCACGTTCATGCGAATCAGGAGCGGCAGGATCTGCGGATCGTCCCAGCGATCGCGCCAGGTCGGCTCGACGATGTCGGCGACGTCGGGGTCGCGGCCGAAGTACGAGAACTTGAGCTCGGCGATGCCGTCGGCCAGCACCGAGGCGTCGGCGCCGTCGAACGACGGCGGCTTGTCGGCGCCGTAATCGGGTACCACGCGCGACAGCATGAGCCGCGAGCTTTCGTTGCTGGCCGAGAGCGCGATGCGGAAGTAATAGATGCCGCCGCCGACGCGGCCCGGCGTCGCCGCCGCGAAGGCGAGCGCATCGCTGCCGCCGGCGAAATAAAGCGGCTGGTCGAGCGCCTTGTGCAGCCGCAGAGGATGCTCGGCGGCCAGCGCCTGGCGCAGGAATTCGCCGGTCTGGCGCATGTCGGCCGACTGCTCGGCCTTGGCCTCGCCGCGGTCCCAGCTCGTCGCCGACAGCGACAGCGAGCCGTACAGCACGCTCGACATCAGCGCCAGCAGCAGGAGCGCGATCGTCAGCTCGATGAGCGTGAAGCCGTGTTGGCGGTAGCGGCGCAACGACTCCTCCATTGGGCTATTCGCCTTAGCCGCCGCGGAGCGCCGGCAGCGCGAGGTCCTTGGCCGCCAGCCGCACGGTGGAAAGCGCGATCGAGCGATCGTTGCCGGCGGGACCGGGCCAGCTCACGGTGACCGCGATCCGCCACAGCTGGACCGGCATCAGCGCCGCCGCGGCGTCGAGGTCGGGCGTGCTGCCGGCCGGCCGGTACGGCTCGACCTTCGCCGTCCACGCGTACTTGCCGTCGTCGGAGGTGCCCTGCTGGACGCCTTCCTTGAGCGGCGTCTCGACGCCTTGCAGCGCCAGCCGGCTCTCGCCGTACAGCGTTGCGCGGCTGTATTCGTCGGACAGCGAGGCGTTGCCGAGCGCGCCGGAAAAGACGCGGAACAGCGCGGTGCCGACCAGCGCCAGGATGACGAACGCTGCGAGCACCTCGAGCAGCGAGAAACCTTCCGCTCGCGCCGGCGCTCGCGACGACGGTCCCCGATCGGCCGCGGCTTTCATTGCAGGATCGCGACCCGGCCGGTCAGCCAGTCGACGTCGACGTCGTACTTGCGCTCGCCGGCGGCAAGGGTGATGCGGCCGCCGTTCGAGCCGCCGTCGGCGAAGAAGCGGATCGCGCCGACCCGGTCGTCGATCAGATCGCTCTGTGCGGTGAACAGCTTCAGCTCGATCGCCTCGGCCAGCTTGTGCACGCGCGGGTCGGGCGGAACGCGGAAGCTGTGGCCGGCGACGTCGAGCTGGAGCAGCGCCTCGCCGCGCTGCGCGATCGCCTGCGCGCGCGCCTGGCGCAGGCCCGCGGCGAGCGCGCGGGCGTCGCCTTTCAATTCGGCGGTCGACACGCCGCCGCCCAGCATCGGCACGACGATGCCCACCAGCAGCCCGATCAGCATCAGCACGATCAGAATCTCGAGCATGGTGAATCCGGCCGGCCGGCGGCGACCCGCGGCTGGCGGAGGCGCCGTCATTGATCCCAGCTCGTCACGTCCTTGTCGGCGCCGTCGCCGCCTTCCTTGCCGTCGGCGCCGTAGGAAATGATGTCGTAGGCACCGTGCGATCCCGGCGCTGCGTAGTGGTATTCGTTGTTCCACGGGTCCTTGGGCACGGTCGACTTCTTCCAGTACGGCCCGTTCCAGTTCGGCACCCCGGCCGGCGCAGTGATCAGCGCCTGCAGTCCCTCCTGCGTCGTCGGATAGCGCCCGATCTCGAGCTTGAACAGGTCGAGCGTCTGTCCGATCTGCTCGATCTCGATCCTGGCCGCCCGCTGCTTGGCCTTCTCGCCCTGGCCGATGTAATTGCCGCCGACGATGCCCATCACGATTCCGATCAGCACCAGCACCACCAGGATCTCGATCAGCGTCATGCCGCGATCGCGTCTCGTTCTGCTGCGCATGCCGAGCGCCTCCTCGGTCGGTCGCCGACCGGTTGGATTGGATATCTGGTTAGGCGACAAGTTCGCTCATCCCCATGACGCCGAGCAGGATCGAGAACACGATGCCGCCGATCAACACGGCCAGCGTCAGGATCATCGCCGGCTCGAGAATCGCGAGGAACCGCTTGATCGCCACCTGCACTTCGCGATCGTAGACGTCGGCGACGCGATTGAGCATCTCCTCGAGGCGTCCCGATTCCTCGCCGACCAGGATCATCTGCGTGGCGAGCTTCGGGTACAGCCCGGTCTCGGCCAGCGGCCGGCCGAAGCCCTTGCCCTCGCGCAGGCGCGTGATGACGCCGTCGAGCGCGCGCGCGAGCACGCTGTTGCCCATCGTCTCGCGCACGATCGCGAGGCCCGACAGCAGCGTCACGCCGTTGCCGAGCAGCGTCGCCAGCGTGCGCGAGAAGCGCGCGACCTCGACCTTGCCCAGCAGGTCCCCCAGCAGCGGCATCCGCAACAGCCTTCCGTCCCAGCGAAAGCGAACCTCGGGCTTGCGCAATCGGCGACGAAGCAGCGACACCAGCGCGACGACGATGATGATCGCCAGCCACCAGTATTTGCGCAGCGCCGTGCCGAACAGGATGACGATCTGCGTCGGCAGGGGCAGCGCCTTGCCGGCCTGCGCGAACGTCTGCTGGAACTGCGGCACGACGAACACCAGCAGCACCATCACCGAGGTGACCGCGACGCAGATCAGGATCGTCGGGTAGATCAACGCCGACAGCACGCTTTCGCGCAGGTCCTTGTTGCGCTCCATCGTGTCGGCGAGCCGGGTCAGCACCGCGCCTAGCGCGCCGCCGGCCTCGCCGGCGCGCACGATGTTGACGTAGAAGCGGTTGAATACCGTGCGGTGCAGGTCGAGCGCCTGCGACAGCGACTTGCCGCCGCGCACGTCGTCGCGGATCGTCTGCAGCAGCGTCGCCACCGGCGGCGTCGGCGCCAGCCCGATCAGCACCTCGAGCGCGCGGTCGAGCGGCAACCCGGCGCGCAGCAGCGTGGCAAGCTCGCGGGTGATGGCGAGCAGGTTGTCGCGGGTCACGCGCCGCGGCGTGAACCAGCGCCTGCGCGCGGTCGCGGGGGCGGTGCCGGTCCTGCCGCCGGCAGAGGCCTCGACGCGCATCGGCATCAGCCCCTGGTCGCGCAGCCGGTCGACGATCTCGGATTCGTTGGCCGCGTCGAGCTCGCCGGCGGCGACGTCGCCCGCGGCGTCGACCGCCCGGTACTTGTAGAGCGCCATCAGCGCTTCCCGGCTAGCTCTCGCGCGTGACGCGAAGGACCTCTTCGAACGTCGTCACGCCGTTCAGCGCCTTGCGCATGCCGTCCTCGTACATCGTCACCATGCCTTCCTTGATCGCCTCGCCACGCAGCTCGGTCGAGGTGGCGTGACGCATCACGTGCGTGCGCAGCGGATCGCTCATCGGCAGCATCTCCATGATGCTGATGCGGCCGACGAATCCGGTTTGTGCGCACTCCCCGCACCCCTTGGCGTGATGGAGTGTGATGTCGCCGGGCGGCGCCAGCTTGCGCAGACCCAGCTCGTCGACCAGCTCGGGCAGCGCCGTATATGGGCGCTTGCACGCTGGGCACAGCGTGCGCACCAGGCGCTGCGCGAGGATGCCGATCACCGTCGAGGTGAGCAAGTAGTCCTCAACGCCCATGTCCAGCAGGCGGTTGACGGTGCTGGCGGCGTCGTTGGTGTGCACGGTCGACAGCACCAGGTGCCCGGTCAGGGCCGACTGCACGGCGATCTGCGCGGTTTCCAGGTCGCGGATCTCGCCGATCATGATCACGTCGGGGTCCTGCCGCACGATCGAGCGCAGCGCGTTGGCGAAGGTCAGGTCGATCTGCGGCTTGACCTGGATCTGGTTGATGCCGGCCATCTGGTACTCGACCGGATCCTCGACGGTGAGGATCTTGACGTCGGGCTGATTCAACCGGTCGAGCGCGGTATAGAGCGTGGTCGTCTTGCCGCTGCCGGTCGGCCCGGTGACGAGCAGGATGCCGTGAGGCTCCATCAGCACGTCGAGGAATTTCTTCAGCGTCTCCTCCTCGAAGCCCAGCCGCGCGAAGTCGAGCGCGACGCCGCCCTTGTCGAGAATCCGCATCACCACCGATTCGCCGTGCATCGTCGGCACGGTCGACACCCGGAGGTCGATCTCCTTGCCCTGCACCCGCAGGCGGATGCGTCCGTCCTGCGGCAGGCGCCGCTCGGCGATGTCGAGGTTGGCCATGATCTTGATCCGCGAGATCACCGCCGCCGACAGCCGGCGCGGCGGCGATTCGACCTCGTGCAGCACGCCGTCGATGCGATAGCGCACGATCAGCCGGTTCTCGAACGGCTCGATGTGGATGTCCGAGGCCCGCGTCTCGAGCGCGTTGGTGATGATCAGCGAAACCATGCGGATCACCGGCGCCTCGGAGGCGAGATCCTTGAGCTGCTGGATGTCGGCGTCGAAAGCCAGGTCGTCGCGCTGCTCGACGTCGCCGACGATCTGGCCCAGCGCCGACTTGCCGGCGCCGTACAGGCGCTCGAGCGCCGCCTCGAGCTCGGTCGGGATCGCGACCTGCGGCCGCACTCGGCGGCCGGTGACCATCTCGAAGGCGTTGACCGTGTACTCGTCGGTGGGATCGGCCATCGCCAGCGCCAGCTCGCGCTCGTCCTCGGCCAGCGGCAACGCGCGCGCCTCGCGCAGGAAGCGCGCCGACACCCGCTCTTCGAGGATCGGCAGCTCGGGGTAGCTCGCCGCCTCGACCAGCGGCAGGCCGAGCTGCTCGGCCAGCGCCTCGGACACGTCGCGCTGCGCGACGACGCCCAGCGTAACCAGCAGCACGCCGAGCTTGTCGCCGGATTCCTGCTGCAGGCGCAGCGCGCGCTCGAGCCCCGCGGCGTCGAGCTTGCCGCGCGCGATCAGTATCTCGCCGAGCCGTCTTCGTTCTGGAGCGTTCACGCCATCCGAGGCAGGAAATCGACCGTCGATCATAGCAGTAAACGCGCGACCGGCCCGCGGCGAGGACGGATGAGTCCGCCACGGATCGCGCTTGCACGCCGCGTTGTCGCCGTCGGGCGACGCAGGCGATGTCGTGCTCGCCCGACGGTCGCCTGCGGCGCGTCGACTATAATGCGACGGGACTCGCGCCAGACATTCCCACGCCGCCATGCACGATGTCAGGCTGATCGCGTTCTACCTGCCGCAATTCCACCCGATCCCCGAAAACGACGCGTGGTGGGGCGAAGGCTTCACCGAGTGGACCAACGTGCGAAGGGCCCGGCCGAATTTTGTCGGCCACTACCAGCCGCACGTTCCCGGCGAGCTGGGCTACTACGATCTGCGCGAGACGGCCACGCGCGCCGCGCAGGCCGCGCTGGCCCGGGCCCACGGCATCCACGGCTTCTGCTACTACTACTACTGGTTCAACGGCGTGCGGCTGTTGAATCGGCCGCTCGACGACGTGCTCGAGAGCGGCGAGCCGGACTTCCCGTTCTGCCTGTGCTGGGCCAACGAGAACTGGACCCGGCGCTGGGACGGCGGCAGCGACGAGGTCCTGCTGGCGCAACGCTATTCGCCGGAAAACGAGTGGCGGCTGATTGGCGATCTGCTGCCTGTGATGCGTGACCCTCGCTATATCCGCGTCGACGGCCGGCCGCTCTTGGTGGTCTACCGCGCCAACCTGCTGCCCGAGCCGCGACGCGTCAGCGACGCCTTCCGGGCGGCGGCGCGTGCCGCGGGCGACCCCGAGCCCTATCTGGCGATGGTGCACGTGCCGGGAATGGCATCACCGCTCGACTGGGGATTCGACGCCGGCGTCGAGTTTGCACCGCACTCGACCGAAGTCCTGGAAGTCACCCAAGAGGTCGACGTGACCAATCCGAACTTCACCGGCGGCGTCTGGGATTACGTTTCCGCGGCCAAGTACGCCCTTGGGCGCTCGCTGTCCGACTTTCCGCTGCTTCGCGGCGTCATGGCGGGCTGGGACAACACGCCGCGGCTGCAGGACAACGGCAATGTCTTCGTCAACAGCCATCCGGCCAACTACCATCGCTGGCTCGCCGGCATCGTGGCCCAGGCCCGGCGGCGCCCGCCGGCCGAGCGGATGGTCTTCATCAACGCCTGGAACGAATGGGGCGAAGGCTGCCACCTCGAGCCCGACCAG
>DATEFZ010000287.1:0-5288 GCA_035280325.1 Casimicrobiaceae bacterium | reverse complement strand
GCGTCGCGCCGCGCATCGCCTCGCCGATGACGTGGTAGCAGACCCAGTCGTGCGCGCCTTCGGCGCGGCACAGGCCGGCGATGACGACCTCGGCGCGCGCCGCGTCGAGCTCACCGTCGACCAATTGCGATACTTCCTCCGGTGTCGGCACCGCCGGGGCGCCGCCATGGACGCCGGATCCCGTCTTGAAGTTGCCCATCACCATCTCCGGTCCTTGTCAGTCCCCAAGAGCGGCCGCAGATCTTCTGCGATCGCTTCGCGCGCCCGGAAGATCCGGGAGCGCACCGTGCCAATCGGACAATTCATCGCGTTGGCGATCTCTTCGTAACTCATGCCCTCGATCTCGCGCAGCGTGATCGCTGTGCGCAGATCCTCGGGCAGCCGTTCCATCGCCCTGTTGACGGTGGCGGCTATCTGCTTGCCGTGCAGCTCGTCTTCCGGCGTCGCCGAATCGCGCAGCTGCTCGGCATCTTCGAAATTCTCTGCCTCCTCGTTGTCGAAGCCGGTCGACGTCGGCGCCCGCCGGCCCATCGCGACCAGGTAGTTCTTGGCCGTGTTGATCGCGATGCGATAAAGCCACGTATAAAACGCGCTGTCCCCGCGAAACGACGGCAGTGCGCGGTAGGCCTTGATGAACGCCTCCTGCGTCACGTCCTCGACTTCGCCCGGATCGCGCACCAGCCGCGACAGCAACCGCCCGAGCTTGCGCTGGTACTTGTGCACCAACAGCTCGAACGCGCGCTTGTCGCCCCGCTGCGCGCGCTCGACCAGCTGCTGATCGACTTCGCGGTCAGCCATCCGCGCCTGTCCCTGACTCGATCGTTATTGTCGCCACACCGGGCCCGGCGGGCCGATACCCGCCGCCAGTATAGCCGCGCCGTGCAGCGCGCCACGCGATCGGCTTCGGGCAGGCAGCTTGCATCCTAGACCGTCCGCCCTGCGGGAAGTTCAGTTCGGCACGGCGCGCCGGGCTCGCGCCGGTCAAGCGCGTTGCTCCAGCGCAACAACCGGCTCGACGCGACCGGTGACGATGCCCCGGTAGTTGCGGATTTCCGGTTCGCGCCAGGACGAAAGCTCGGTCCGCCGCTCGTCGTCGAGCAAGCCGAGTTGCTCGAGCACGGCCACCGTCGCCGGGTGCAGGCCGCGCGCGTTGCCGTCGGCCACCTTGAGCGCGATGCCCCAACCTCGGCTGCGCACGCCCAGCGCCTGCACCCCCTCGGCGCCGACCTTGGTCACCCAGTCGCCGCGCCCGGCGCGCATCAGAATCAGGTCGTTGCGCCGCTCGCCGGAAACCATTTCGGGGTGCGCGGTCATCGCGTCCGCGAGCAGCCGCGGCGCGCGTCCGTAGCGGGTGTCCTCGCCGCCGGCAAGACGCGCATAGGCGCGCGCCAGCGCCGACAGCGGAACGCCGTAGTTGGGCGCCGAGCAGCCGTCGATGCCCGCGACCAGGCTCGATTCCGCGACCCCGGTCAGATGCGCCGCCGCCTGGCGTATCGCCTGCTGCAGCGGGTGATCGCGCGCCAGGTAGGTTTCAGTCGGTAGCCCACAATGGCGGCAATACGCGAGCATCCCGCTGTGCTTCCCCGAGCAATTGTGCTGCAGCGCGCTGAACGCGACGCCGGCCGGCGGCAGCTCGTCGCGCGCGGCGTAGAACAGGGGAGGGTGCACCCCGCACTGCAGCTCCTCGGGCGAGCAGCCAGCACGGCGCAGCATGTCCGCGACGGCGGTCACGTGCCGCGGCTCGCCGGAATGGCTGGCGCAGAGCAGCGCCGTCTGCTCGACCGAGAAGCCGAACCGTTCGATGCCCCCGGCGGCCACCAGCGGCACCGCCTGGAGCGGCTTGAGCGCGCTGCGCGTCATCGTCAGCGTCGACGGATCGCCGGCCGCAAACAGCAGCCTCCCTTCGCGGTCGACGACGGCGACCGATCCGTAGTGGAGGCTCTCGGTCGCGTCGCCGCGAGTCACGCGCGCCAGCGGGACGTGCGGCAAAGCGGCGGCCGCCGAACGAGACGAAGCGCTGGACAAGAGCGAAGGCAGGCTAGGACGCCAGCGCGCTTCGAATCTGCTCGAGCGCCGCCGGATCCTCGATCGTCGTCAGGTCGCCGGGATCGCGGCCCTCGGCCAGCGCCTGCATCGCGCGCCGCAGCAGCTTGCCGGAGCGCGTCTTCGGCAGCAGGGTGACGAAATGCACGGTGCCAGGCCGGGCGATCGCGCCGAGCTTCCGGTCGACGGTGCCGAGCACCTCGCGTCGCATCTTTGCCGCAGCTTCCGCGTCGGCGACCTGCGCCGGGTCCTTGACCACGGCGAACGCCACCGGGATCTGGCCCTTGATCGGATCGGCGACGCCGACGACGGCGACCTCGGCGATACCGGGGTGCGCCTGCACCGCCTCCTCGATCTCGCGCGTGCCCAGGCGATGTCCGGCGACATTGATAACGTCGTCGGTGCGGCCGAGGACGAAGTAGTAGCCGTCGCCGTCGCGCGTGGCCCAGTCGAAGGTCGAGTAGATGCTTTTGCCCGGCAGCGTCCCGAAATAGGTCTCGACGAAGCGCTGGTCGTCGCCCCACACGGTCGTCATGCAGCCGGGCGGGAGCGGAGGCACGATCGCCAGCACGCCCTTCTGGCCGGTGCCGACCTCGGCGCCGGTCGATTCGTCGAGCAGGCGCACGTCGTAGCCGCATACCGGGAACGACGGACTGCCGAACTTGCGCGGCGTGTCGAACAAGCCCAGCTGCGCCGACAGGATCGGCCAGCCGCTCTCGGTCTGCCAGTAGTTGTCGACGATGGCGACACCCAGCGATTCGGCCGCCCAGCGCGCGGTCGGCTCGTCGAGCGGCTCGCCGGCCAGGAACAGGTAGCGCAGCGACGACACGTCGTGCCTGGTCATGAACTCCGGATCCTGCTTCTTGAGCACGCGGATCGCCGTCGGCGAGCTGAACATCGCCCTCACCTTGTGCTGGGCGACGATCTGCCACCAGATTCCAGGGTCGGGGCGGATCGGCAGCCCTTCGTACATGATCGTCGTCGAGCCGTTCAACAGCGGCCCGTAGACGATGTACGAGTGCCCGACCACCCAGCCGATGTCGCTGGTGGTGAACATGGCCTCGCCGGGCGCCACGCAGAAGATGTCGCGCATCGACGCCGTCAGCGCCACCGCGTAGCCGCCGGTGTCGCGCTGCACGCCCTTCGGGTTGCCGGTCGTGCCGGAGGTGTACAGGATGTACGAAGGCTCCGACGACTCGAGCCAGGCACAAGGGACGGCGGCGCCGTCGTGCCGCGCCGCTTCGGTCGCGTAATCGAGATCGCGCCCGGCGACGCGGCGCATCGTCGTATCGACGCCGCGATCGACGATGATCACTTTCGCCGGTGGGTGGGCGCAGATCCGCAGCGCCTCGTCGACCAGCGGCTTGTACGGCACCGCCTTGCCGGCGCGCATGCCGGCATCCGAGGTGATCAGCACCTTCGGCCGCGCATCGTCGATCCGCGTCGCCAGGCTCGCCGCGGCGAAACCGCCGAACACCACCGAATGGATCGCGCCGATGCGCACCGTGGCCAGCATCGCGAACGCGGCCTCGGCGATCATCGGCATGTAGATCAGCACCCGGTCGCCGCGGCCGACGCCCTGCGCCTGCAGCATGGCGGCGACGCGGTTCACCTCGGCGGCGAGCTGCCGGTAGCTGTAGGCCTTGCGCACTCCGGTCTCGGACGAGACGTAGACCAGCGCAGGCTGGTCGCCGCGCGCGGCCAGATGGCGGTCGACCGCGTTGTGGCAGAGGTTGGTCCGGCCGCCGACGAACCAGCGTGCGAACGGCGGCCTGCGATAGTCGAGCACGTCGCGAAACGGCGTCTGCCAGTCGATCAGCGCGGCGCGCTCGCGCCAGAACGAGTTGCGGTCGGCCAGCGACCGGGCGTGCTCGCCGGCGTAGGTCGTCATTGCCGGCATCGGCGTCACAACCCGTGGCTGTCGGCGCCGACGCGCACGACGGTTCGGCCGCGAGCCGTGCCCTTGAGAAAGGCGTCGAAATGCGTCGGCAGGTCGGCGAAATCGATGGTCACGACCTTGGCCTGGACTCGCGACGGCCGCCACTCGTTGGCCAGCCGGTCCCACAGCTTCTGGCGGAGCGCCATCGGGCACTCGGCGCTGTTGATGCCGAGCAGGTTCACGCCGCGCAGGATGAACGGCATGACGGTCGTCGCGAGCTTGAGGTCGGCGGCCAGTCCGATGCTCGCCACAGCGCCGCCCTGCTTCATCGTCGACAGCATCCAGGCCAGCACCTCGCCGCCGAGGTTGTCGATCGCGCCGGCCCAGGTCGCCTTGTCGAGCGGGCGAATCTTGCCGAAATCGATGCCCGAGCGCAGCACCACCTCGGACGCGCCGATCGAGCGCAGGTAGTCGGCCTCCCTCTCTTTGCCGGTCAGCGCGACGACGTGATAGCCGAGACGGGACAGGATGTCGATGGCGACGCTGCCGACGCCGCCGGTGGCGCCGCTGACGATCACTGGTCCGGCGCGCGGCGTGAGCCCGTTGTGCTGCATGCTCTCGATCGCCTGTGCCGCGGTGAAGCCTGCGGTGCCCAGCGTCATCGCCTCGAACGCGGTCATGTTCGGCGAGCGGCGCACGATCCAGTCGGCCGGGACGCGGATGTACTCGGCGTAGCCGCCGTCGTGCGCGACGCCTACGTCGTAGGCATGCACGATCACCTTGTCGCCGTGCCTGAAGCGCGTATCCGCCGAGGTCTCGACGGTGCCGGCCATGTCGATTCCGGCCACCGTCGGATACTTGCGCATGATCTTGCCGGCGCCGTTGTACGACAGCGCATCCTTGTAGTTGATCGTCGAGTACTTGGTCTTGACCACGACATCGCCGGGATCAAGCTCGTCGAGCGCCATCTCGACGAAACGGCTGGACACGACGCCGTTCTCCTGGAATGTCCGGTACGCCTTGAATTTCTGCACGGGTAGGTCCTCCTCCTGACTGCATCCATGGCGGCGCAACCGAGGCTCGCGCCGAGAAAAGGGCTTTCGATCAGGTCGCGGCTTGCGGCGGGTCGGGGTCTCCTGCGACGTGCGGCAGCGCCATGTAGTCGCGGGTGCGCATTTCGGCGAGGCGGCTCACGGTACGCGCGAAGTCGCGGCTGTTGGCGCCCTCGCGGTAGAGCTCGCCGGCGCCGACCTCGGCCGACAACAGCAACTTTACCCGATGATCGTAGAGCACGTCGACGAGCCAGGTAAAGCGCCTTGCGGCATTGCTCATTTCCGGAGTCAGCCTGCGGACATCGGAGACGACG
>DATEFZ010000286.1:0-14712 GCA_035280325.1 Casimicrobiaceae bacterium | reverse complement strand
TGGACGCGGCGAGCGGCGGACCGTGGCAGGCGCTCGCCGCCTGCCTGCTGCTCGCCAACCGTGCCGGCGCCGCGTCGCGCGAGGACATCGCAGGCTTCCTCCACGAGGTGGCGCGCACCGGATCGGCGTTGCCGGCAGCGTTTGCCTTGCCCGATCCTGCGGCGGAAGCCGGACGAGGCGAAGAGCTCGATCGCTTCTGCGCCGATCTCGACGTGCAGATCGGGCTCACGATCCTGAAGAGCCAGCACGGCCAGATCGCCGGCACCCGGCTGCGCGGCGTCGCCGAGGCCGCCGGCTTCCGCTTCAACGGCGCCGGCGGCTTCGATTTTGTCGACGATGGCGGCGCCACCCTGTACAGCCTGCAGAACTACCGGCAGGAAGCGATGACCGCGGAAAGCCTGCGCCAGCTCACGACCCCCGGGATCGTGCTGCTGCTCGACGTGCCGCGCGTCGCCGATCCGGTCAAGGTCTTCGACCAGATGCGAATGGCGGCCAAGCGGATGGCGCATACGCTCGAAGGCGTGCTGGTCGACGACAATCGCCGCCCGCTGGACGACGCCGCGCTGGCGTCGATTCGCGCCGAAGTTCAGGCGACGGCCGCGGCGTTGCGCGCCGCCAACATCGAAGCCGGCGGGCCGCGCGCGCTGCGCCTGTTCGGCTGACCCCGGGCTCGTGCCTGCCCGCAGCGCTGTCCCCGCCAGGATCGCCGGCCGTGCCGCCGAGCTGCGCTCCGCGATCGAAGCGCACAACCGGGCCTACTACATCCACGACGCGCCGAACATAAGCGACGCCGAGTACGACGCGCTGTTCCGCGAGCTCCAATCGCTCGAGAGCGAATATCCGGAGCTGGTCACCGCCGATTCGCCGACGCAGCGGGTCGGGGCTGCGCCGGCGGCCGAGTTCGAGCCGGTCAGCCACCGCTTGCCGATGCTGTCGCTGAACAACGCGCTCAACGAAAGCGACGTCGAAGGCTTCGATCGCCGCGCTCGCCAGGCGCTGGGCGTCGACCGGATCGAATACGCGGCCGAGCCGAAGTTCGACGGGCTGGCGATCAGCCTGGCGTACGAGGAGGGCGTATTCACCGTCGGCGCGACGCGAGGCGACGGCTATACCGGCGAGAACGTGACACCCAACCTGCGCACGGTGCGGGCGCTGCCGCTGAAGCTCGCCGGCAGGCTGCCGCCCTACCTCGAGGTGCGCGGCGAAGTGCTGATGCGGCGTCGCGACTTCGCGGCGATGAATGCCGCGCAAGCTGCGGCCGGCGAGAAGGTATTCGTCAATCCGCGCAACGCCGCGGCGGGGAGCCTGCGCCAACTCGATTCGCGCATCACCGCCAAACGCGCGCTGGTGTTCTTCGCCTACGGCCTCGGCGCAGTCGAGTGGGCTGCCGTCGAGCCGATGCGCACGCACGACGCTCTGTTGTCGTGGCTTTCGAAGCTGGGCTTTCCGGTGGCCCGCGAGCGCGCCGTCGTGCAGGGGCTCGACGGGATGCTCGACTACTATCGCAGGATCGGCGAGCGGCGCGGCGACCTGCCGTTCGACATCGACGGGGTCGTCTACAAGGTCAACGATTTCGCGCAGCAGGCGAAGCTGGGGTTCGTCTCGCGCGCGCCGCGCTTCGCGGTCGCGCACAAGTTTCCGGCCGAGGAGGCTGAAACCGAGGTGCTCGACATCGAGGTCCAGGTCGGGCGCACCGGCGCGGTGACGCCGGTGGCGCGGCTGAAGCCGGTCTTCGTCGGCGGCGTCACGGTGACCAACGCAGGACTGCACAACGAAGACGAGGTCCGGCGCAAGGACGTGCGCATCGGCGACACCGTCGTCGTCCGCCGCGCCGGCGACGTGATTCCCGAGATCGTGCGTGTCATTGCCGACAAGCGGCCGGCGCGGGCGCGGCGGTTCACGATGCCGAAGGTGTGCCCCGAGTGCGGATCGGCGGTCGTGCGCCTGCCCGACGAGGCGATCGCCCGCTGCACCGGCGGCCTGGTCTGCCCGGCGCAGCGGCGCGAGGCGCTGCTGCACTTCGCCGGCCGGAGGGCGATGGACATCGAAGGGCTCGGCGGCAAGCTGGTCGAGCAGCTCGTCGCCGCCGACATGGTGAAGACGCCGGCCGATCTCTACCGGCTCGATACTGCGACGTTGGCCGGACTCGACCGCATGGCCGAGAAGTCCGCCGCCAACGTCGTCGCCGCGATCGACGGGAGCCGTCGCACGACGCTGGAGCGCTTCATCTACGCGCTCGGCATCCGCCACGTCGGCGAAACGACCGCGAGGGATCTGGCGCGCCACTTCGGCGTCCTCGAGCCGCTGCAACGCGCCGACGAGACGGCGCTGCTCGAAGTGCCGGACGTGGGGCCGGTGCTGGCGCAGAGCATCCGCAGTTTCTTCGCCGAGCCGCACAACCGCGAGGTCGTTGCCCGGCTGCGCGCCGCCGGGGTACAGTGGCCGGACTCGGCGCCGCAGCGCGCGCCCTCCGGCCGCCTGGCGGGAAAGGTCTTCGTGCTGACCGGCACGCTGCCGGCGCTGTCGCGCGACGAGGCCAAGGCGCTGATCGAGGCCGAGGGCGGCAAGGTCGCCGGCAGCGTCTCGAACAAGACGAGCTATCTCGTCGCCGGCGCCGACCCGGGCGGCAAGCTCGACCGCGCCGGGGAGCTCGGCATTGCCGTGCTCGACGAGCGCGGGCTCAGGCAGCTCATCGAGGAATCGTAAATGGCGTTCGGAAAAATAACCAAGGCCGTGTTTCCCGTCGCGGGGCTTGGCAGCCGCTTTCTGCCTGTCACCAAGGCGAGCCCGAAGGAGATGCTGCCAATCGTCGACAAGCCGCTAATCCAGTACGCGGTCGAGGAAGCGGCCGGCGCCGGGATCACGGACATGATCTTCATCACCGGGCGCAACAAGCGTGCGATCGAGGATCACTTCGACAAGGCATACGAGCTGGAGACCGAGCTCGCCGCGCGCAACAAGACGGCGCTGCTCGAGACCGTTCAGTCGGCGACGCCGAGCGGCATCAACTGCATCTACATCCGCCAGACCGAGGCGCTCGGCCTCGGGCACGCGGTGCTGTGCGCCGAGCCGGTCATCGGCGACGAGGCGTTCGCGGTGCTGCTGGCCGACGACCTGATCGATGCCGCGGTCCCGGTGATGCGGCAGATGACCGACGTCGCCGAGCGCGAGCAGTATTCGGTGATCGGGGTGATGCCGGTCTCGGCGGCCGACGTCGGCAGCTACGGCATCGTCGAGACGGAAGGCGAAGGCCGCGTGGCGCGCATCTCGCGCATCGTCGAGAAACCGAAGGCCGGCACCACGACGTCGACGCTGGGCGTCGTCGGCCGCTACGTGCTTACGCCGCGCATCTTCCACCACCTGCGCACCATGCCGGCCGGCGCCGGCGGCGAGATCCAGTTGACCGACGGCATCGCCCGCCTGCTGGACGACGAAAAGGTCCTCGCGCTCGAGTTCGAAGGGCGGCGTTACGACTGCGGCAACAAGCTCGGCTATCTGGAGGCGACCGTCGAGCTCGGCCTGAAGCACCCGGAATTCGGCGCGGCCTTCGCCGAGTTCCTCAAGCGGTCGCGATGACGTTCAACGAGCTGCGCTACATCGTCGCCGTAGCCCAGGAGCGCAATTTCGGCCGCGCGGCACAGCATTGCTTCATCAGCCAACCCGCCCTGTCGGTCGCGATCCAGAAGCTCGAGGAGGAGCTCGGCACGCAGCTCTTCGAGCGGGGGAAGAGCGAGGTGACGGTGACGCCGGTCGGCGAGCGAATCGTCGAGCAGGCGCAGAAAGTGCTGGAGGAAGCGGCCCGCATCCGCGACATCGCGCAGTCGGGGCGTAACCAATTGGTCGGGCTGTTCCGGCTCGGCGTCATCTATACCGTCGCGCCGTACCTGCTGCCCGACCTGATCCCGGCGCTGAACGAGCGCGCTCCGGCGATGCCGCTGGAGATCGAGGAGAACCTGACCGAGAACCTGGAGACCTCGCTGCGCGCCGGTCGCGTCGATGCCGCGATCATCGCGCTGCCGTTCAATCCGCCGGGCATCGCCACCGACTTTCTGTACGAGGAGCCGTTCCAGGTGGTGGTCCCTGAAAAGCACGCCTGGGCCAAGCGCAAGACGATCGACCCGGCCGAGCTCGCCGACGAGCACGCGATACTGCTCAACGTCGGCCATTGCTTTCGCGACCAGGTGCTCGATTCGTGCCCCGAGCTGAACCGTCCCGGCGCGCCGATCACGCGCAGCAATTCGCTCGAGACGATCCGCAACATGGTCGCCTCGGGTCTGGGCGTGTCGGTGCTGCCGCGCGACGCACTGACACCGAAGTACCACAGCCGACTGGTGGTGCCGGTGCCGTTTTCGAAGCCGGTGCCGTCGCGTCGCATCGCGCTCGCCCACCGCAAGAGCTTTCCTCGCCCGGCCGCGATCGCCGCGTTACGCGACGCGGTGGCGGCGTGCCGCGGCGCACGGCCCAGAGCGGCGCGCGCCGGAACCGGCTAGCGCGCCGCTTTGCCGCGCTCGAAACCCACGACGGAGCAGCCATGTCCAGCGATCTCGAAAACAAGGTAGTCCTCATCACCGGGGCGTCGACCGGCATCGGCGCCGCCGCAGCACGTGCCTTCGCGCGCCATGGCAGCCGCGTCGTCGTGCACTACCACGCCAGCCGGGATGCGGCGACAGCGGTCGCTCGCGACGTCGAGGCCGCCGGCGCCAAGGCGCTCTTGGTCGGCGGCGACGTGACGCGCGGCGACGAGGTCAAGCGCATCGTCGCCGAGACGCTGGCCGGCTTCGGCCGCATCGACGTTCTCATCAACAACGCCGGCGGACTGGTCAAGCGCACCAGGATCGAGGACTACAGCGACGACTACCTGCGCCAGGTGCTCGACCTGAACGTGATCCAGGTGGCGAATTTCGTGCAGCAAGTGGTGCCGGCGATGCGCCGGCAGGGGGCGGGCAACATCATCAACGTAAGCTCGATCGCGGCGCGGCACGGCGGTGGCGGCGGCGCGATCATCTATGCCGGCGCCAAGGGCTTCATCTCGACCGCGACCAAAGGCTGGGCCAAGGAGCTGGTGGCGGACAGGATCCGCGTCAACGCTGTGTCTCCGGGGGTGATTACTACGCCGTTTCACGAGCGTTATTCGACCGCCGAGCAGCTCAAGGCGATGCAGGCGATGATCCCGATGAACCGGCTCGGCACGGCCGACGAATGCGCCGGCACGTTCCTCTACCTCGCCTCCGACGCCATGAGCGGCTACGTCACCGGCCAGGTGATCGAAGTCAACGGCGGCCAGTACATGCCGTGAAGCCAAGCGCCGCGGCCGCGCGGGCGAGGGCGGTAGCAGTCAGGGCTCGGCGAGCAGGCCGGGCAATTCGGCGAGCGAGCCGAGAATGCGATCCGGCCGAGGCCCGTGGCGATCGAGCGGCAGCTTGCCGCGATTGATCCAGAATACGATGAAGCCGAAGGCCTTGGCGCCGATCGCGTCCCAGCCGTTCGACGACACGAAGCCGATCCTTGCCGGCGCGCGCCTCAATTCGTCGACGGCGAGCTGGTAAACGCGCGGGCTCGGCTTGTACACGCCGGCGTCGTCGACCGACAGGATCGCGTCGAGGTGCCGGGCAAGGCCGGTTGCCGCGGCGAGCGGCGCCAGCATGGCGCGAGTCCCGTTGGACAGGATCAGGCGCGGCCGCGGCGCAAGCCGCGATAAGGTCGGCTCGGCGTCGGGAAACGGCGACAGGTCGAGATATGCGTCGAGCAGTCGATGCCTGGCCGCGACCGGCAGCGCGAGGCCGAGCGCTTCGGCGGCGTAGTCCAGCGCGTGCGCGGTCAATGCCGCGAAGTCCTCGCGCGGATGCGCGGTCGTCTGCATCAGGCTCTGCAGCCAGCTGTATTCGAGCTGCTTGGTGCGCCAGGTCTGCGCGAGCGCGGCGCCTCGATTCGGGAACAGCGCCTCCGCGGTCGACGCGACCGACTGCACGTCGAACAGGGTACCGTAGGCGTCGAACACCAGCGCCTCGACCGCGAGCCGATCGCCGGAATTTTCAGTCATCGTCGCGTGGAAGCGAAAATTTGATCCACATGCTATGTAAAAAACCGTGCGATGTGGCGCGCTGCGCGCGCCCGGGCAAAAAAATAGGGGTTACACGTCGCGTGCAACCCCTTGGTTCCATGGTGGGCGATACTGGGATCGAACCAGTGACCCCTGCCGTGTGAAGGCAATGCTCTACCGCTGAGCTAACCGCCCGCGCGAACCCAGACAGGAGCGGGTATTTAAGCATGCGGCCCGATCGAGGGTCAAACCGCCGCAACCGTTTGTCCAACTGTGTCCAAAACAAAAAGGCTGGCCTCCCAGCCGCCAAATTGGCGGCGAACGGGCGGCTGGCGCCGTCTGTCGCCGCGTTGGTTTGGGTAAGCTTCTAGGCGGGAAAGCAAAATTGATCCTGGCTTGAGTCTTGCAGAAACCGTCGGGTTTTTTCGATAATCGCGCTTTGTCCCGTGGCGGGTACGACGAAAAGTGTGTAGCAGACAGGCGCAATCCCTCAGACGGCCCTTCAGACAGCCCGTCGCAGCGCCGGGTTGGCGCCGCGTGCCCGCGGATTCGAGGACCAAAGGCGCACCCGACCCTTGACCGCCGTTCGCACCCGCTTCGCCCCCAGCCCGACCGGCTACCTGCATCTGGGCAACATCCGCTCGGCGCTGTATCCGTGGGCTTATGCGCGCAAGCACGGCGGCACGTTCATCCTGCGCATCGAGGATACCGACGCCGAGCGCTCGTCGCAGGATGCAGTGCAGGCGATCCTCGACAGCATGGCCTGGCTCGGCCTTGATTACGACGAAGGGCCATTCTTCCAGTCGCGGCGGATGGATCGCTATGCCGCGGCCGTTGCGGCGATGCTCGCCGACGGTACCGCGTATCACTGCTACGCCAGCGCCGAAGAGCTCGAGGCGATGCGAGCCGCGCAGCTCGCCCGCGGCGAGAAGCCGCGCTACGACCGGCGCTGGCGGCCCGAGGCCGGCAAGAAGCTGCCGGCGGCGCCGGCAGGCGTGCCCCCGGTCGTCCGCTTCAGGAATCCGCTTTCCGGCAGCGTCGTCTGGCAGGACGCGGTCAAGGGCCGGATCGAGATCGCCAACGACGAGCTCGACGATCTGGTCATCGCGCGTTCCGACGGCGCGCCGACCTACAACTTCTGCGTCGTTGTCGACGATCTCGAGATGCGCATCAGTCATGTCATCCGCGGCGACGATCACGTCAACAACACGCCGCGACAGATCAACCTGATCCGCGCGCTGGGCGGCAGCGAGCCGGTGTACGCGCACCTCCCGACGGTGCTCACCCCGCAAGGCGAGAAGCTCTCCAAGCGCCACGGCGCACGCGGCGTGCTGCAGTACAAGGACGACGGCTACCTGGCCGAGGCGGTGGTCAATTACCTGGCGCGGCTGGGCTGGGCGCACGGCGACGCGGAAGTTTTCTCGCGCGGCGACTTCGTCGCCTGGTTCGATCTCGCGGGGTTGTCGTCGTCTCCCGGGCGGTTCGATCCGGACAAGCTCGAGTGGGTCAACCACGAACACCTGAAGCGGCTGCCGGCCGAGGCCATCGGACCGCTGCTGGCGCCGTTCCTGGCCGACGCCGGACTCGATGCCGGGCATGGCCCCGATCCGGGCGCGGTCGGCGCGCTGTTGCGCGATCGCGCGCCGACGCTCGCCGCCATCGCCGCTGCCGCCCGCTACTTCTACGCCGCGCCGCAGGTCGGCGGCGACCTGCTCGCCCGATACGTGACCGCGGAGAATCGGCCGGCGCTGACCGAGCTGGCGGCTGAATTCGCCGCCTTGCCCTGGAACCGGGAAGCGATCGGCGCCGCGCTCAAGGCGGCTGCGACCCGGCACGGCCTGAAGCCGCCGCAGATCATGATGGCGCTGCGCGTGCTGGTCGCCGGCACGCCGACGACGCCGGCGATCGACGCGGTACTGGCGCTGGTCGGCCGCGAAGCGGTGCGCTCGCGCATCGCGGCGGGACTCGCAGCGACCTGAGCCGAGGGACCGGTCAAACTCCCGGTGACTGAGCCGAAGCTGATTTGTGCCGGCAGATGCCTTCCGGTAAAATAGGAATTTCGAGAGAACTTGTCGTCCATGACCAAGTTCGTCTTCGTGACCGGCGGCGTCGTTTCCTCCCTGGGAAAGGGCATCGCCGCCGCGTCGCTGGCCGCGATCCTCACCTCGCGCGGCATCCGGGTCACCAATCTCAAGCTCGATCCGTACATCAACGTCGACCCCGGGACGATGAGCCCGTTCCAGCACGGGGAAGTGTTCGTCACCGAGGACGGCGCCGAGACCGACCTCGATCTCGGCCATTACGAGCGCTTCACCGACGTCAGGATGGGGAAGCGCAACAATTTCACCACCGGCCAGATCTACGAAAGCGTCATCCGCAAGGAACGCCGGGGCGACTACCTCGGCGGAACCGTGCAGGTGATCCCGCACATCACCGACGAGATCAAGCGCTGGATCGCCAATGGCGCGATCATCGACGCCAGCGAGGCGGAAGTGGCGGTGGTCGAGGTCGGCGGCACGGTCGGCGACATCGAATCGCTGCCGTTCCTCGAGGCGATCCGCCAGCTCGGCATCAACCTGGGCCGCGACAACGTCTGCTACATCCACCTGACGCTGGTCCCGTTCATCGCCACCGCCGGCGAGATGAAGACCAAGCCGACGCAGCATTCGGTCAAGGAGCTGCGCGAGATCGGGATCCAGCCCGACATCGTGCTCTGCCGCGCCGATCGGCCGCTGCCCGACTCCGACCGGCGCAAGATCGCGCTGTTCACCAATGTCCCTGCCGAAGCGGTGATTCCGGCGCTCGATACCGACTCGATCTACAAGATCCCGGCGGCGCTGCACGCCGAGGGGCTCGACGAGATCGTCTGCCGCAAGCTCAACCTGAGCCCGAAGCCGGCCGACCTGTCGGTTTGGACCCGTCTGATCGACGCGCTGGTGAATCCCGAGCACAAGGTCAACATCGCGATGGTCGGCAAGTACGTCGACCTGACCGAATCGTACAAGTCGCTGTCGGAAGCGCTGGTGCACGCCGGCATCCACGCCAGGAGCAAGGTCGATATCCACTACGTCGATTCGGAGGCGGTCGAGCGCGACGGCGTCGACTGCCTGAAAGGCATGGACGCGATCCTGGTCCCCGGCGGATTCGGCAAGCGCGGCGTCGAAGGCAAGATCCGGGCGATACGTTATGCGCGCGAGAACGGCGTCCCGTATCTTGGCATCTGCCTGGGGATGCAGCTCGCCGTGATCGAATATGCTCGCCACCGCGCGGGGCTCGCCGGCGCCAACAGCACCGAATTCGACCCCGACACGCCGCACCCGGTCGTCGCGCTGGTCACCGAATGGCAGAATCGCGACGGCACGGTCGAGCAGAGGAGCGAGCAGTCCGACCTGGGCGGAACGATGCGACTGGGCGCGCAGCCTTGCGAGGTGGTGCCGGGATCGCTGGCGCATCGCGTCTACGGCGCGACCACCGTGGCCGAGCGCCACCGTCATCGCTACGAGGTCAACAATCACTACCTCCCGCGGCTCGAGGCGGCAGGGCTGGTGGTCGGAGCGCGCGCCAAGAGCGCACTGGCCGGCGATCTGTGCGAGATGATCGAGCTGGCCGACCATCCTTGGTTCTTCGGCTGCCAGTACCACCCCGAGTTCACGTCGAACCCGCGCCGCGGCCATCCGCTGTTCATCGCCTTCGTCAAGGCGGCGCTCGAGCGCCAGCGCGTCGCGCACAGCGAAGCGCCGCGGGCCCGGGCGCAGCTCGTCGCCTAGCGCCGCGCAGGCTCCGAGGTGAATTTGTGCGGATTCGAGGTCGGGCTCAACCGGCCTCTGTTCCTCATTGCCGGACCCTGCGTGGTCGAGTCCGAGCAGCTCCAGGTCGACGCCGCCGGGCGGTTGAAGGAAATCAGCGCCGCGCTCGAGCTGCCGTTCATCTTCAAGTCGTCTTACGACAAGGCCAACCGGAGCTCGTCGAGCTCGTTTCGCGGCGTCGGCATCGACGAGGGCCTGCGCATCCTGGGCGAGGTCAGGCGGCAGGTCGGCGTGCCGGTGCTGACCGACGTGCACGCCGAGGACGAGATCGCCGGGGCGGCGGCGGTAGTCGACGTGCTGCAGACGCCGGCGTTTCTCTGCCGCCAGACCGATTTCATCCATGCCGTCGCGGCGGCCGGGAAGCCGGTCAACATCAAGAAGGGCCAGTTCCTGGCGCCCGACGAGATGCGAAACGTCGTCGCCAAGGCGCGCGAGGCGAGCGGCCGAGACAACATCATGGTCTGCGAGCGCGGCGCGAGCTTCGGCTATCACAACCTGGTGTCGGACATGCGCGCGCTGGCGATCATGCGGTCGACCGGGTGCCCGGTGGTGTTCGACGCGACGCATTCGGTGCAGCTTCCGGGCGGCGAGGGCGCTTCGTCGGGCGGCCAGCGCGAGTTTATCCCGGTGCTGGCGCGGGCCGCGGTCGCGGCCGGCGTCGCCGGGCTGTTCATGGAGACGCATCCGAATCCGGCCAAGGCGCCGTCCGACGGCCCGAACGCATGGCCGCTCGACCGGATGCGCGAGCTCCTGACGACGCTGGTCGAGCTCGACGCCACGGTCAAGCGTGCCGGCTTCGCCGAGGCTTCGCTGCTGCCGCAATGACCACGACCGGGTCGACCACCAGGGAGAGCAAGGGATGAGCGCGATCGTCGACGTCGTCGCCCGCGAGATCCTGGATTCCCGAGGCAACCCGACGGTCGAGGCCGACGTGGTGCTCGAATCGGGCACGAGCGGCCGCGCTGCGGTGCCGTCGGGCGCGTCGACCGGCTCGAAGGAGGCGATCGAGCTGCGCGACGGTGACTCGGCACGTTACGGCGGCAAGGGCGTGCAGAAGGCGGTCGAGAACGTCAATACCGAAATCTGCGAGGCGATCATCGGCCTCGACGCCAGCGAGCAGGCTTTCATCGACAGGACGATGATCGATCTCGACGGCACGGACAACAAGGCGCGGCTCGGCGCCAACGCGATACTCGCGGTGTCGTGCGCGGTAGCCAAGGCCGCGGCCGAGGAATCGACCTTGCCTCTCTATCGCTATCTCGGCGGTGCCGGCGAGATGGCGCTGCCGGTGCCGCTGATGAACGTGATCAACGGCGGCGCCCACGCCAACAACAGCGTCGACATGCAGGAGTTCATGCTGGTGCCGCTGGGCGCGCCGACGTTTCGCGAAGCGCTGCGCTACGGCGCGGAAGTGTTTCACGCGCTGAAGAAGTTGATCGACGGCAGGAAGATGGCGACGACGGTCGGCGACGAGGGCGGTTTCGCCCCCGACCTGCCGTCGAACGAGTCGGCGCTGGGGCTCCTGATCGAGGCGATCGAGCAGGCCGGGTATACGCCGGGCACCGACATCGCGCTGGCGCTCGACTGCGCGGCGTCCGAGTATTACAAGGACGGGATGTACGAGCTTGCGTCGGAAGGCGCGAAGCTCACGCGATCGCAGATGATCGACTACCTCGCGGGCTGGGTCGACAAGTATCCGATCGTCTCGATCGAGGACGGCATGTCCGAGCACGACTGGGACGGCTGGAAGCTCTTGACCGATCGGCTGGGCAGGAAGGTCCAGATCGTCGGCGACGACCTGTTCGTGACCAGCACCCGGATCCTCAAGCAGGGAATCGACAAGGGCGTCGCCAATTCGATCCTGGTCAAGATCAACCAGATCGGCACGCTGACCGAGACCTTCGCCGCGATCAGCATGGCGATGCGCGCCGGCTACACGGCGATCGTGTCGCACCGCTCCGGCGAGACCGAGGACAGCCTGATCGCCGACATCGCGGTCGGCAGCAATGCCGGCCAGATCAAGACCGGATCGCTGTCGCGCTCGGACCGCGTCGCCAAGTACAACCAGTTGCTGCGCATCGAGGAGGACCTGGGCGACGTGGCGAGCTTTCCCGGGCGCGCGGCATTCCGGCAGCTCAGGTAAGTGCGCGTCCTCGGCATCGTCCTGGCGCTCTTGATCCTGGCCCTGCAGTACCCGCTATGGCTGGGCAAGGGCGGCTGGCTGCGCGTGCGCGAGCTCAATGCCCAGGTCGAAGCGCAGAAGGAGGTCAACGCCGGGCTCGAGTCGCGCAACGCCGCGCTCGACGCCGACGTGCGCGACCTGAAACAGGGCACCGAGGCGATCGAGGAGCGCGCCCGCTCCGAGCTGGGCATGATCCGCCAGGACGAGATCTTCTTCCAGTTGCCGCCTGCCGCCGCCACACCGCAAGCTCCGCCGCCTTCACGCTGATCGCATGCCGCGGATCAGCTCGCCCGACAATCCGCGGCTCAAGGCTGCGGCGCGCCTGATCGCGTCGTCGCGCGAGCGGCGCAAGTCGGGGCGCTGCGTGCTCGAAGGCGAGCACCTGGTCGACGTCTACCTTCGGCGCTACGGGCCGCCGGAGACGATGCTGGTCGCCGAATCCGCCGTCGAGCGACCCGACGTGCGCGCGCTGGCCGCGCGCGTGCCGGCTTCGCGCATGCTGGTCGTCGGCGAGGCGGCGTGGACGGGATTCGCGCAATTGCCGTCGGCGGTCGGCGTGCTGGCCGTGGTCGCGGTGCCGGAGCCGGACACACGGCGCGCCGCGGACTTGTGCGTGCTGCTCGACGGCGTACAGGACCCCGGCAACGTCGGCTCGATTCTGCGCAGCGCCGCGGCGGCCGGCGTCATGCAGGCGTGGCTGTCGCCGCAATGCGCCTTCGCCTGGTCGCCCAAGGTGCTGCGTGCCGGACAGGGCGCGCATTTCCATCTGGCGATATTCGAGGAGGTCGACCTGGCCGGCTGGGCGCGCGGATACCGCGGCAAGGCGGTGGCGATGGTGGCCGCGGGTGGCGAGCCGCTGGGCCGCATCGATCTCCGCGGCCCGATCGCGATCGCGATCGGCAGCGAGGGGACCGGCGTCTCGCCCGCGTTGGCCGCCGCCGCAACCCTGCGCGCCACGATCCCGATGCCCGGCGGCTTCGAATCGCTGAACGCCGCCGCCGCCGCGGCGATCGCGCTCTACGAGTGCGTCCGCCAGCGCTCGCGCCGGCCGTGAGTCCTGCCACGCGTGCGCTACGCCTTCCGGGCGAGGGCTAGATCGGCGGCAGGAAAACGCCGGAGAAGGTCGCGCTTTCGCTGCAGCCGCTGCCGACGTTCGGCGCGTCGAGCCGGCCTTCGATGCCGAAGTTGGTGGCCTTGATCTCGGACACGCTCGCCGTCGTCGACAGCCCGTCGGAGCAGGTGTAGCTCGCCGACGGCAGGTTGTAGAGCTGGCCGAACTGCTGCAGCGCGCCCGACAGGGTGCACGAAAGCCCGCTGGCAAACGCGAAGTGGAATGTCAGCGATGTGCCGGTCACATGCGTGACGTTGAGATTGAAATTGTCGGTGTAAGCCCCGAACGGGCAATTCGCCGGCGTGTAGCTTCCCTGCTGCGTCCCCATGTATGCACCGCCGAGCGCGATCGAGGTCAGCGCCTGCCGCTGGATCGGCTTGGCCACGCTCGCGCCGCCGGTGATCGAGTAGGCGAGGTTGGCCGAGTACGGGCCGGTCGGGCTGAACGATGCGGTGCCGACCTGCGCGCTGCCGGCGCCGTCGGCAGGATTCCACGGTGCGGCGAAATAGGTGCCACGGGTCGCGTACAGCGGCCCACTGAAGTTGCCGTTGGCGTCCTCGTTCAGGCCCGCCACGTACCAGGTCGGCGTATTGCCCGGTCCGTAGATAAAGAAGGTCAGGAACATGAACCGGTCGCTCTGCACGACGTTGACGCCCCAGCCGCCGCCACCGGTCGACTGTTCGGCCGGATCGAACCAGATGTCGGTGTAGTCGGTGGCGCGGGCAAGGCCCGACGCGAGCAGCAACAACGCAAAAAGGAATCGTCGCACGGTGATCTCCAGGCAAAGATGGATCGTCGGACGAGTCTAGCAGCCGCGCGACCGCCGCGTTGTAACCATTGGTAGCAACGCATCGATCATGCTGCGCGTCGGCAGCGCGGTCTGCGCGCCGGCGCGGGTGCAGGCGAGCGAACCGGCGGCCACGGCGATCGGTAACGCGGTAACGCGATTCGAGCCGGCGTCGAGCGCTGCCGCGAGCGCGCCGACGAAGGCATCGCCGGCGCCGGTAGTATCGACGACGGCGACTGGCGGCGCATCGACGCGGATCGTCTCCTTCGAGCGCACGGCAACCGCGCCGGCGGCGCCGAGGGTGACGACGATCGTGAGGCCTTCGATCACCCGTGCTCCGGTCGTGGCGAAATCCTCCGCGGCGGCCGGCCAGCCGTAGCCTGCGGCCAGGCTCGCCGCTTCGGTCTCATTGACGATCAGCGTGTCGATCATCGCCAGTTGCTCGCGCGGCAGCGGCCGGGCCGGCGCGGCGTTGACCACGATCCGCATCCCGGCGCGCGCGGCGCGGGCGATCAGCGCCGCGTTGGCGGACGCGGCGACTTCCTGTTGCAGCACGAGCGTCGCCTCCGGGAGCATCGCCTGGTCCGGCACCATCGCCGCGTCGGCAAGCGCGTTGGCGCCGGGAATGGCGACGATCGCGTTTTCGCCGGCGTCGTCGACCAGGATCGTCGCGCGCCCGGTCGCGGCGTCGACGGTCCGCACGCCGGCGAGGTCGACATTGCCGGCGCGCAGCAGCGACAGCGCGTCCTGCGCGGCAGCCTCGCGCCCGACGGCGCGGTGATCAAG
>DATEFZ010000285.1:0-3900 GCA_035280325.1 Casimicrobiaceae bacterium | reverse complement strand
AGCCCGCGCCCGAACGCGTGCTGGCGACCGCCGGCGCGCCGGCGCCGCAGCTCGCGCGACCGGCCGCGGCGATCGAGCTCGACAAACTCGACCTCGCTTTCGATCCCGACCGCTCGACCTTCGAGGACCCGACCCCTTCGGTGCTCGACGGGCAATGGCACGATGCGGCGACCAAGCTCGACCTGGCCAAGGCGTACCAGGAGATGGGCGACGTCGAGGGCGCGCGCGAGATCCTGCAGGAGGTGCTGCACGAAGGCGACGACCAGCAGAAAGCCGAGGCCAAGGCGCTCTTGTCGAAGCTCGCATAACCGAATCGCGACAACGCTGGAACGGCGGCAGAGCATGCCGCCGTTTTTTTGGCCGCCGCACGCCGCTTTGCGTCGCGGCGCCGCGGCGTCGACAATGGGAGCGACCCGCGACAAGAGAATCGCACTCGATCTCGAATACGAAGGCGCGCCGTTCCACGGCTGGCAGACGCAGCCGGATGGCGGCGGCGTGCAGGACGCGCTCGAGCGTGCGGTTGGCGGCATCGCGGCGGCGCCGGTATCGACCGTCGCTGCCGGGCGCACCGATGCCGGCGTGCACGCGACCATGCAGGTTGCCCACTTCGACACCGACGCCCAACGTCCCGACAGCGCCTGGGTTCGCGGCGTCAACTCGCTGCTGCCGTCCGGCATCGCGGTGCGGTGGGCGCTCGCGGTGCCGACCGCGTTCCACGCCCGCTTCGCCGCGACCGGCAGGCATTACACCTATCTGCTGCTCGACCGCCCGGTACGTCCCGCCCTGCTCGCCGGCCGCGCCGGCTGGTACCATCGACCGCTGGCGCTCGATCCGATGCGGGCGGCGGCCGATGCCCTGCTGGGCCGCCACGACTTTTCGGCGTTCCGCGCCGCCGAGTGCCAGGCCGCATCGGCGACCCGGACGCTCGACCGGCTCGCTATCGCGCGCGAGAACGACATGATCCGCTTCGATCTGCACGCCGACGCCTTCCTGCAGCACATGGTGCGCAACATCGTCGGTGCGCTGGTCTACGTCGGCGACGGCCGGCAGCCGCCGGCGTGGGTCGCCCAGCTCCTCGCCGGGCGCGATCGCCGCCGCGCCGCGCCGACCTTCGCCGCTGCGGGGCTGTACCTGACCGGCGTCGACTACGAGACGAAGTGGAATCTTCCGTCGACCCGGGCTCCGCTGCGCGCACTCGGCAGCTGACGCCGTTACCGACGATGCAGCCCGCGCCGCGTACGCGCGTCAAGATCTGCGGCATCACCCGCGTCGGCGATGCGCTGGTCGCCGCGCAAGCCGGCGCCGATGCGATCGGGCTCAACTTCTGGCCAGGCACGCCGCGGCGGGTCGATCCGGCGACGGCGCGCGAGATAACCGATGCGCTGCCGGCATTCGTCACCGTCGTCGGCCTGTTCGTCGATCCACGGCCGGAAGCCGTGCACGCGGCGATCAGCGCGGTTCCGCTCGACGCGCTGCAGTTTCACGGCGACGAGCCGCGAGACCTGTGCGCGAGTTTCGGCAAGCCGTACGTCAAGGCGATCCCGGTGCGGCCGGACATCGATTTGCTACAATACGCCGCCCGCTATCACGATGCGCGGGCGCTGTTGTGCGATGCCTTCGAGCCCGGCGGCATGCCAGGCGGCACCGGCCGGACCTTCGACTGGAGCGCGCTCGCGGCGCGCCTGGCCGGAGGATTTTCCCGGCCGCTGGTGCTATCGGGAGGGCTGACGCCGCAGAACGTCGGCGCGGCGGTCCGCGCGCTGCGGCCGTGGGGCGTCGATGTGTCGAGCGGCGTCGAAGCCGACGGCGACGGGACGCGCAAGGGCATCAAGGATCCCGCGAAGATCGCCGCGTTCATCCGAGGAGTGCGCGATGCAGATGGCTGACCTGACCGACGCGCTGCCGGACGAGCGCGGCCACTTCGGCCCTTACGGCGGCGTGTTCGTCGCCGAGACGCTGATCCACGCACTGGACCAGCTGCGCGAGCAGTACGCCCGCTATCGCGTCGATCCCGAGTTCATCGCCGAGCTCGACTACGAGCTCGAGCACTACGTCGGCCGGCCGAGCCCGATCTACCACGCCAGGCGCTGGTCGGAGCGGCTCGGCGGCGCGCAGATCTATCTGAAGCGCGAGGACCTCAATCACACCGGCGCGCACAAGATCAACAACTGCATCGGCCAGGCGCTGCTCGCCAGGCGCATGGGCAAGCGGCGGATCATCGCCGAGACCGGCGCCGGCCAGCACGGCGTCGCCAGCGCCACCGTCGCGGCCCGCTTCGGCATGCCCTGCGTCGTCTACATGGGATCGGAAGACATCAAGCGCCAGGCGCAGAACGTGTTCCGTATGAAGCTGCTGGGCGCCGAGGTCGTTCCGGTCGAGTCGGGATCGAAGACGCTCAAGGACGCGCTAAACGAGGCGATGCGCGACTGGGTGACGCACGTCGATGACACCTTCTACATCATCGGCACCGTCGCAGGACCCCACCCGTATCCGATGCTGGTGCGCGATTTCCAGACCGTGATCGGGCGCGAATGCATCAAGCAGATGCCGGCGCTGATCGGGCGCCAGCCCGACGTGGTGATCGCCTGCGTCGGCGGCGGGTCGAATGCGATCGGCGTCTTTCATCCTTACCTTCGCTACGACGACGTCAAGCTGGTCGGCGTCGAAGCCGCCGGCGAGGGGCTCGCCACCGGTCGCCACGCCGCGTCGCTGACCGCGGGCCGTCCCGGCGTGCTGCACGGCAACCGTACCTACCTGCTGCAGGACGCGAACGGACAGATCGTCGAGACGCATTCGGTCTCCGCCGGCCTCGACTATCCGGGCGTCGGCCCCGAGCACGCCTGGCTCAAGGACACCGGTCGCGCCGAGTACGTCGCGGTCACCGACGACGAGGCGCTGGCGGTGTTTCACGATTGCTGCCGCATCGAGGGCATCATTCCCGCGCTCGAGTCGTGCCACGCGCTGGCGCACGCGGCGCGGCTGGCGCCGACGCTGCCGCGCGACAAGGCGCTGCTGGTCAATCTCTCCGGGCGCGGCGACAAGGACATGAACACGGTGGCCGAGCGCGCGGGCATGCGCTTCCATTGCCGGGCCGAATGCGATCCGGCACGGCGCTAGCGGCCGCGGTGCCGGCGCAGCGCATCGACGCCGCGTTTTCGCGGCTGCGCGCCAAGGGTCGCGTGGCGCTCGTTCCATACGTCACCGCCGGCGATCCGTCGCCAGCCGCGACGGTGCCGCTGCTGCACGCGCTGGTCGGTGCCGGCGCCGACGTACTCGAGCTTGGCGTGCCGTTTTCCGATCCGATGGCCGACGGCCCCGTCGTCCAGCGCGCCTCGGAGCGCGCGCTCGCGCAAGGCGTGAGCCTCGCCGCCGTGCTGGACATGGTCGCCGATTTTCGCGACCGCGACCCGGTGACGCCGATCGTTCTGATGGGCTACGCCAATCCGATCGAAGCGATCGGCGAAGCGGCGTTCGTCGCACGCGCGCAGGCGGCCGGCGTCGACGGCGTCATCGTCGTCGACTATCCGCCGGAGGAGGCGGAGGGATTCGCCGGGCTTCTGGTCGCGCGCGGGCTGGCGCCGATATTCCTGCTTTCGCCGACGACGCCGCAGGCGCGCATGGCGGCCGTGGCGAAGCTCGCCCGGGGCTATGTCTACTACGTGTCGCTCAGGGGCGTGACCGGCGCCGGGCATCTCGATACGACCGAGGTCGCCGCGAGGCTCGCCGAGATCAGGAAACAGGTGACCCTGCCGATCGGCGTCGGCTTCGGCATCCGCGATGCGGCGAGCGCGCAGGCGATCGCCGCGCACGCCGACGCGGTCGTCATCGGCAGCCGCATCATCCAGGAGATCGAGGCCGGACCGGCCTCCGATGCCGCGCCGCGTGCCGCGGCGTGGCTCG
>DATEFZ010000284.1:0-2764 GCA_035280325.1 Casimicrobiaceae bacterium | reverse complement strand
GCCTTCGGCGCGAGGCAGGATCAGCGTCAGCGGCCCGGGCCAGAAGGCGTCGGCCAGCGCACGCGCACCGGGCGCGACCAGGCGGGTCCAGCGCGTCATCGCGGCCGCGTCGGCCAGGTGGACGATCACCGGATGCTCGGCCGGCCGTCCTTTCACGGCGAACAGCCGTCGCACCGCCTGTTCGCTGCGCGCCGCGGCGCCGAGCCCGTAGACGGTCTCGGTCGGAAACGCGACCAGCTCGCCGCCGGCGAGCGCCTGCGCCGCGCGCGCGATGTTTTCGGTAGTGGCGGGAACGATCACCAAAGCCCTTGCAGCAACGAGGATTGGACGCGGGAATGCACCGGGGCGGGGCGGCGGAATTTGCTAGAATTCGACCCTTTGCGCCGTTTCCGGTTCGCCGGGCGCGAGCGCGCATTCGACCAGGCAGGGAGCGGGATGAACGAGTTTCTGTTTACGTCGGAATCGGTGTCGGAAGGCCACCCGGACAAGGTCGCCGATCAGATTTCGGACGCCGTCCTCGACGCGATTCTAACGCTGGATCCGCACGGGCGGGTGGCCGCCGAGACGCTGGTGTCGACCGGCCTTGTGGTGATGACCGGCGAGATCACGACCGATCACAAGCACGACTACGCGCGCATCGCGCGCGACGCGATCCACCGCATCGGCTACACCGACCCCGATCTTCGCTTCGACGCCGAAGGCTGCGCGGTGATGGTGTGCTACGGTCGTCAGTCGCCCGACATCGCCCGCGGCGTCGACCGCACGTCCGAGGAATACATGAACCAGGGCGCCGGCGACCAGGGCTTGATGTTCGGCTACGCCTGCGACGAGACGCCGGCGCTGATGCCGTTCCCGATCTACTACGCGCATCGGCTGGTGCAGCGGCAGAGCGAAGTGCGGCGCGACGGTCGCCTGCCCTGGCTGCGGCCGGACGCCAAGTCGCAGGTCACCGTCCGCTACGTCGCCGGCAAGCCGAAGAGCATCGACACCGTCGTGCTGTCGACGCAGCATCACCCGGAGATGAATCACAAGCAGGAGCAGCTCGCCGAGGCGGTGGTCGAGGAGATCATCAAACCGGTGCTGCCGAAGGAGATGCTGGTCGACACGCGCTACTTGGTCAATCCGACCGGGCGCTTCGAGATCGGCGGCCCGCACGGCGACGCCGGACTGACCGGGCGCAAGATCATCGTCGATACGTACGGCGGCGCCGCGCCGCACGGCGGCGGCGCGTTCTCCGGCAAGGATCCGTCGAAGGTCGATCGGTCGGCGGCGTACGCGGCGCGCTACGTCGCCAAGAACATCGTCGCCGCGGGCATCGCGCGGCAATGCCAGGTGCAGCTTTCTTACGCGATCGGCGTGGCGAAGCCGATCAACGTCACGGTTTACACCGAAGGCAGCGGCAGGATTCCGGACGAAAAAATCGCAGCGCTGGTGACGGCGAACTTCGACCTGCGGCCCAAGGGCATCATCCAGATGCTCGATCTCCTGCGACCGATCTACTCGAAGACCGCGGCGTACGGCCACTTCGGCCGCGACGAACCCGAATTCACGTGGGAGAACATCGACCGCGCCGACGCGCTGCGCGCGGCGGCGGGCCTGTAAGGTCGGTCCGCGGTCGATGTTCCGGCGCAGGGTGCGAGCGCCGTAGTAGGCGCGAGCGGCCGGAGCCAAAACCCCAAGCGCCGACGCGCTGCGCGCGGCGGCAGGATTGTAAGACTAGCGGGCTTGCTTCGGCTACGGCGGCAACGGGATGAACTCGGTCTCGCCGGGGATCGCCGGATACTCCTGCTGCCGCCAGCGCGCGCTGGCGGCGTCGATCAGCGCCTGCGAGCTGGCGACGAAGTTCCACCAGATCAGCCGCTCGCCGTCGACCCTGGCGCCGCCGATCACGACCAGCCGTGTCGCCGCCGCGGCTTCGATCCGCACCGTGGTCCACCCTTCGAGCACCGCGATGTGCCCGATCGGCAGCGCCGTATCGCCGATCCGCGCATCGCCGTCGACGACGTAGACGCCACGCTCCTCGTGCTCGGGCGGCAGATCGAGCGTCGCGCCGGCGCGCATGTCGACCGCGAGATAGAGCATCGGCGAGAACGTCGGCGTCGGGGCGCGTTGCCCGAATGCGGTCCCGGCGAGCAGGCGCATCGTCACTCCGTCGTGCGCCATCTCGGGCAGCGTCGCCTTCGGGTGATGGCTGAACGAAGGCTCGGCCTGCTCGCGCGCTTTCGGCAGCGCGACCCAGGTCTGCAATCCATGCAGCAGATGGCCCGACGCGCGATCCCCGGGTCCGCTGCGCTCCGAATGCACGATGCCGCGCCCGGCAGTCATCCAGTTGACGTCGCCGGGCGCGATCGCCTGCACGTTGCCCAGGCTGTCGCGGTGCACCTGCCCGCCGTCGAACAGGTACGTCACCGTCGCCAGGCCGATGTGCGGATGCGGCCGCACGTCGATGCCGTGCCCGGGCGGAAAGCGTACCGGGCCGAAGTGATCGAAAAAGATGAACGGGCCGACCATCTGCGTCGGCTGCGAAGGCAGCAGCCGCTGCACCAGCAGTCCGCCGATGTCGCGGGCGTGCGGCTTGAGCACGGTGACGATCGGGTCGGCCATCGTCGCGCTGTCGTCCCGGGTCGTATGGTAACGCGCTTTCGATCGTCTCACAGCGCGCCGTGGCGCAGCCGCTCGAGAGCGAATCGGCCGGGATCGATCGCGGCGGAGAGCGCGCGCGACAGCGGCGCCGGCTCTCCCTCGATCTCGCTCGCGAGCGCTT
>DATEFZ010000283.1:0-12710 GCA_035280325.1 Casimicrobiaceae bacterium | reverse complement strand
CCGATCCGCGGCCGAACGGCGTCTGGCCGACATCGGGCAGATTGAACACCATGATGTAGCGCGCGCCGGCGGCGTGCAGCACGCCTACCTGCTGGACGACCTGCGTTGCCGCGGTGACCAGGTTGGTCTGCACGTCGGCCGGCGTGATCAATCCGGCCTGCGCCAGCCCGAGCTGGAAAAACAGGTCGTTGCCGCCGGCCCACACCGAATACAGCGCGCGCGGATCGACCGCGCCACGGCCCAGGAAATTCTGGACCTGGACCGTTACCGGCGTTGCCGTTCCGGTCGGCGGAGTCGCCGGGACGCCGGGCAGCATGCTCACCCGCGCGCCGCCTTCGGCGAAGTCGTTGCCGCCCTGGTTCGCCGGCGTCGCGGTCGAGCCGTAGCGCTGGGCCAGGACCTCGGCCCAGATCGGGCCGGGGTTGGTGGTGAACTTTCCAGTTCCCGGCGGCAGCACCGGGATGAACGAACCCGCGTCGCTCAGGCTGTCGCCGAAAAAGTAGAAGTTGCTGAATTGCGCGCTCGCCGGTCCCGGCGCCGCGCACAAGCCCGCGGCCAGAGCCGCAGTCAGGATGACGAACCGCATGCAAAAATCTCCTCGGGGCGGGTCGGCGACGCGGCGCGCTGCCGACCAATGCTATTGCGCGATCAGCGCGAGCCTGTTGCCGTCGACGATCTTGACCCGGTCGCCCTCGCGGAACGGCGGGTTCGAGCCCTGCGTGAACGAGCGCCGGCCGCCGTGGTCGAGCTGGACGCTGATCACGTAGTAAGCCTTCTTCTTCCGGTTTTTCTCGACTTCGTTGCCGGCGTACGCGCCGACGCCGGCGCCGGCGATCGTCGCCGCGGTGTTGCCGCGACCGGACCCGATCTGATGGCCGAGCACGCCGCCGACGATGCCGCCGACGACCGCGCCGGCGCCGCTCGACTGGCCTTTCTTCTCGACGTAGCGCACCGAGGTGACCACGCCACAAGTGGCGCAGCCCGGCGCGGGGGAGACGGCGGCCGGCGCCTGCGCGAGCGCGCTGGCGCAAGCCACGACGGCGGACATCACTGCTGCGGAAAAGAACGGCCAACGATCCATCCGGTTCTCCTGCAAGGAACGCTTACCGCACTATAGCAAAGCCGGGGCGCAATCTGCCGAGCGAGCCGCCTTCAGCGACCGTCGGCGCGCTGCCGCGCATAGCTGCCCGGCGCCGGCTCGATGATCTTCAGGCGTTTCTTGCCGCCGCCGCCGGCCGCGCGCGCCGTCACCCGCGGTCCCAGTTGCGGCTCGAGCCAGGCCAGCCAGTCGTTCCACCACGATCCTTCGTGCTGCTTCGCGCCGGCGAGCCAATCGTCGGGCGTCGCCGGCAGCGCCTCGTTGGTCCAGTAGCCGTATTTTTTCGCCGCCGGCGGGTTGATCATGCCGGCGATGTGGCCCGACCCCGACAGCACAAAGCGCGATTTGCCGCCGACGAGCCGCGGACCGGCGTAGGTCGTCTTCCAGGGCGCGATGTGATCTTCGATCGCCGAGACGAAGTAGGTCGGCAGCTTCACTTTCGAAAGCTCGATCGGCACGCCGGCAAGCGTAATGCCTTTCGGGTCCTTGAGCGCGTTGCGCAGATACATGTTGCGCAGGTAGAAGCTGTGCATCCTCGCCGGCATCCGCGTCGAATCGCAGTTCCAGTGCAGCAGGTCGAACGGGAACGGGTCGCGCCCGAGCAGGTAGTTGTTGATGACGAACGACCAGATCAGATCGTTGCTGCGCAACATGTTGAACGAGTTGGCCATCTCGGAACCTTCGAGATAGCCGCGCTCGTTCATGCGCTTTTCCAGCGCCTGCACCTGCTCCTCGTCGATGAACACCTCGAGCTCGCCGGCGCCGGTGAAATCGATCAGCGACGTCATGAAGCCGGCGCTGGCGATCCGCTGATCCCTCTTCGCCGCCATGTAGCCGAGCGTCGCCGCGAGCAGCGTGCCGCCGAGGCAATAGCCGAGAACATTGACCGTGCGCTCGCCGGTCGCCTGCTCGATTGCATCGAGCGCCGCCAGCGGACCTTCGAGCATGTAGTCGGTGAAATCCTTGCCGGCGAGCTTCTGGTCCGGGTTGACCCACGAGATGACGAACACCGTCAACCCGTGCTCGACGCACCACTTGACCAGCGAGTTCTTGTCGCGCAGATCGAGGATGTAGTACTTGTTGATCCACGGCGGAATGATCAGCAGCGGCCGCTGGTGCACGGTGGCGGTCGACGGCTCGTACTGGATCAGCTGCATCAGCTCGTTCTGGAAGACGACCTTGCCCGGTGTCGTGGCGATGTTGACGCCCAGCTCGAAGGCCTTGCTGTCGGTCATCGAGATGCGCAGCTGCCCGTTGCCGCGCTCGATGTCGTCGAGCAGGTTGTTGAGGCCCTTGACCAGGTTCTGGCCGCCGCTCGCTACCGTCTCCCGGAACACCTCGGGGTTGGTCAGCGCGAAGTTCGACGGCGCCATCGCGTCGATGTACTGGCGGGTGAAGAAGTCGACCTTCTTCTGCGTGTGCTCTTCGAGGCCTTCGACGCTGGCGACCGCGTCGTGCAGCCAGCGCGCCGCGATCAGGTACGACTGCTTGACGAAGTCGAACAGGAAATGCTCGTGCCAGTCCTCGTGCCGGAAGCGCTTGTCGCCCTGGGCCGGCTCGGCCACCGGCGTCGGCGAGTGTCCGATCAGCCGCAGCATCGATGCCTGCCACAGCGCCGAATAGTCCCACCACAGGTTCATTTGCGCTTCGGCCAGCCGGTACGGGTTCGAAAGCAGCTTGGCGGCCATCTCCATGAACGCCTTGGTGAGACCGAATTCGTCGACGGCGGGCGCGTGGCCTGCCTTCGGCTGGCGGCCGATGTATTCGCCGATCAGCTTGGCGCTCTTGTCGGCCGCGCTGGCGAGCGATGCCGCCAGCGCGACCGGGTCGTAGCCGCGACGGGTCGTATCCTCGGCTTGCGTGCTGCTCATCGCGGTGCTCCCCGCGCGGTCATGTCGATCTCGAGTCTGCGGCGAAGCGTAGCGTCCCGTCGCGGTCGGCATGGCGCGCGAGCCGCCCGGCGTGCCAGAGATGGTTCAGGTGGGCGATCGCCTCGCCGATCGCGAAAAAGCGCTGCTGCAGGTCGAGCTCGCGCCGGAACAGCACCGGAACGATCTCGGCTGCCGTCCTGGCCGTCGCCGTGGCGATCTCGAGCTCGGCCAGACGCGCCCGGTGATGTTCGCGCAGCTGGGCGACCCGCGCCGCGGCGCCGACGAAGGGGAGTCCATGCGAAGGCAGGATCAGGGTGTCGGGCGGCAGCTCGGCGAACGCGGCCAGCGAATCGAGGAATCGCCGCAGCGGATCGCCATCCGGCTCGGGCGGCCAGACGCTGACGTTGGTGCTGATCCGCGGCAGCAGCATGTCGCCCGAGATGCACACGCCTCGTGCCTCGCAATAGAGCGAGGCGTGCTCCGGCGAGTGACCGTAACCCGGCAGCACGCACCAGGCGTGCGATCCGATCCGGACCTCGTCGCCGGGCGCGAGCCGCTGGAAGCTCGATAGCAGCTCGGGCACGCCGCGCCGGTACGGGTTGCCGCGGGCGCGAAGCGCAGCCAGGTGCTCGGCCGCGAGCCCGTGCCTGCGAAACAACTCGCGCGTCGGCTCCTCGCCGTAGCCGCTGTGCTCGAAGGCGACCGCGTGCGCGGTCAGGTATTCGGCCTGCGGCATCGCGACCGGGCAGTCGAAGCGCGCCGCGAGCCACGCCGCATTGCCCAGGTGATCGGGGTGGTAGTGGGTGGCGACGACGCGCGCCAGCGGCTTGCCTTCGAGCGTGCGCGCGAAGTGGCGCTGCCACAGCTCGCGCGTCGCAGCGTCGCCATAGCCGCTGTCGATCTGGGTCCAGCCGTCCTTGTCCTCGAGCAGCCAGAGATTGATGTGGTCGAGCGCGAACGGCAGCGGCATGCGCAGCCAATGGATGCCGGGGACGACCTCGCGCGCGCCGCCCGGAGGCGGAGCATCGGCGAACGGATAGCTGAGCAGGCGGGGAAGCGGCGCGTTCATCCTCGATCAGGGGTCCGCGGGCGATCGCGCCGACGCGATCTTGTGCGATGCAGCATCGTCATCGAATCGCCGTCGACTGTCAAGCCGCGGACGACGTTGGCGTGCTCCGGCGCGGCACGGGGCTTGTGGTATCTTGGCCCAAGCCGCATCGCCTCGATTCGATTGCGCCGCAATGTCCTCGCATCCAGATCAGGCCACCTTCAGCATCTCCGAGCTGGCCAAGGAATTCGCGCTGACCACGCGCGCGATCCGGTTCTACGAGGACGAGGGACTGCTTCAACCGCGCCGGGTCGGGCAGGCTCGCATCTACGGCGAGCGCGAGCGCGTGCGCATCAAGCTAATCCTGCGCGGCAAGCGGCTGGGCTTGTCGCTGACCGAGATCGGCGAGCTGCTCGACCTGTACGACGTCGACCGCAGCGAGCGGCCGCAGCTCGTGAAGTTTCTCGAGGTGCTGGCAGCCCGGCGGGCGATGCTCCGGCAGCAGCAGGAAGACATCGCGATCGTGCTGGCCGAGATCGAGACGCTCGAGCGGCAATGCCGCAAACGCCTGCGCCGCAATCCGAACGGGGGCGCCGCGTGAGCCTGCCTTTCGCGCCGCCGCGCGCGGACGATGCCGCCGGTCACATTGACGTTTACGTAAACGTAATATAGAGTCGACGGCTTCCAAGGTTGGATGCGGGGATGACCATGGTCGCGACCCAGCCGGGCACGATGGCGCCGCCGGAGCCGGTGCCGCCGGATCCCGGCTACGCCGCGCGGGTGCGCGCCAGCTTCGATCGGCAGAAGGCGATGCGGCTGATCGGCGCGCGGCTGACCGAGATCGCGCCCGGACGGTGCACGATCGAGCTGCCGTATCGAGACGACCTGACCCAGCAGCACGGTTACGTTCACGCCGGCGTCATCAGCGCCATCGCCGATTCGGCCGGCGGCTACGCCGGCTTCACCCTGTTCCCGGTCGACGCCAGCGTGCTGACCGTCGAGTTCAAGCTCAACCTGCTGGCCCCGGGCGCGGGCGAACGGCTGATCGCCGAGGCCCAGGTGGTCAAGCCCGGCAGAACGCTGGCGATCACCCGCGGCGAGGTCTACGCCGTGCGCGGCGGCGTCCCGACGCTGTGCGCCATCATGCAGCAGACGCTGATGGTGATGGCCGGCAAGGCCGATCGCTGAAGCGGCGCCGATATGCCGGACTTTCCTTCGCTCAACTTCGCGCTCGGCGAGACGCTCGACATGCTGCGCGCGACCGTCCGCGGCTTTGCCGCCGCCGAAATCGCGCCTCGCGCGGCGGCGATCGACCACGACAACCGGTTCCCGCACGACCTGTGGCGCAAGATGGGCGAGCTGGGCCTGCTCGGCATTACCGTCGAGGAGGAGTTCGGCGGCACGGCGATGGGCTATCTCGCGCACGTCGTGGCGATGGAGGAGATCAGCCGTGCCTCTGCCGCCGTCGGGCTCTCGTACGGGGCGCACTCGAATCTGTGCGTCAACCAGATCCGGCGCAACGGCAGCGCCGAGCAGAAGCGACGTTATCTGCCGAAGCTCATTTCCGGCGAGCACGTCGGGGCGTTGGCGATGAGCGAGCCGGGCGCGGGATCCGACGTGGTGTCGATGCGGCTCACGGCCAGGCTTCGCGACGGGCACTACGTCCTCAACGGAACCAAGATGTGGATCACCAACGGCCCCGACGCCGACACGCTGGTCGTCTACGCCAAGACCGACGTCGATGCCGGTCCGCGCGGCATCACCGCGTTCGTCGTCGAGAAGGGCATGAAAGGATTTTCCACGGCGCAGAAGCTGGACAAGCTCGGCATGCGGGGCTCGAATACCAGCGAGCTGGTGTTCCAGGATTGCGAGGTGCCGGCGGCGAATGTGCTGTCCGAGGAAGGCAGCGGCGTTAAAATACTGATGAGCGGACTCGACTACGAGCGGGTGGTGCTGGCCGGCGGCCCGCTCGGCATCATGAGCGCGTGCATGGATGCCGTGCTGCCGTATGTGCACGAGCGCCGCCAGTTCGGGCAGCCGATCGGCGAGTTCCAGCTGATGCAGGGCAAGGTCGCCGACATGTATACGACGATGAACGCCTGCCGTGCCTACGTGTATGCCGTCGCGCAGGCGTGCGACCGCGGCGAGACCGCGCGCAAGGACGCCGCAGGTGCGATACTGTATGCCGCGGAGAAGGCGACCTGGATGGCGGGGGAGGCGATCCAGGCGCTGGGCGGCAACGGCTATATCAACGAGTTTCCGGTCGGCCGGCTGTGGCGGGACGCCAAGCTGTACGAGATCGGCGCCGGGACCTCGGAGATTCGCCGGATGCTGATCGGCCGCGAGCTGTTCAACGAAACGAAGTAGACGATGGACCGGCGTCGATCGGACGAGGCTAACGTGAGCGAAGCGAGTGTTAAGCCGCGTACGCGGCGGCCGAGGCCAGAACGACAAGGTACTTCGGAAATTCGTAGAATGCTTATCGGCCGCGAGTTGTTCAACGAGACCAGGTAACCGGGGGTAGCGGGGCGACGATGGCACTGGAGATGCGCGAACGCTGCGAGCGCTGTGCGTGGCCGCTGGCCGCGGACGCCGACGGGGCGTACATCTGCAGCTACGAGAACACGTTCTGCGCGACCTGCGCCAACGCGCTGAACGGCGTGTGTCCGAACTGCGACGGCGAGCTGGTGCGCCGGCCGCGACGCCTGCAGAAACCCGGGGCCAAGCCTCGCCCTGCCGCTCCTGACGTCTAAAGCCGCCCGTCCGCGGCATCTTTTCCCGGGACCTCGACCCATCGTGCAGAATGATCCGATAGTCATCGTCGGTGCGGCGCGGACGCCGATCGGCGGTTTGCAGGGCGACTTCGCCTCGCTCGCGGCGAGCGATCTCGGCGCCGTCGCGATCAAGGCCGCGGTCGAGCGCGCCGGCATCGCGCCGACCGACGTCGACGAGGTGATCTTCGGCAACTGCCTGATGGCGGGGCAGGGGCAGGCACCCGCGCGGCAGGCGGCATTGAAGGCGGGCCTGCCGCTGGCGACCAACTGCACGACGCTGTCGAAGATGTGCGGCTCGGCGATGAAAGCGACGATGCTGGCGCACGACGCGATCGTCGCCGGCAGCGCCGACGTCATGGTGGCCGGCGGCATGGAGAGCATGACCAACGCGCCGTACCTGCTGCCGAAGGCACGCGGCGGCATGCGCATGGGTCACGGCAGCGTGATCGATCATATGTTCTTCGACGGTCTCGAGGACGCTTACGACAAGGGCAAGCTGATGGGCGTCTTCGCCGAGCAATGCGCCGACAAGTTCGGCTTCAGCCGCGAGAAGCAGGACGAATTCGCGCTGCGCTCGCTGGCCCGCGCGCGAAAAGCCAACGAGGACGGAACGTTCGCCTGGGAGATCGCGCCGGTGACCGTTCCCGGGCGCAAGGGCGACGTGGTTATCGACAAGGACGAGCAGCCGGCGAAGGCAAGCCCCGACAAGATCCCGGGCCTGAAGCCCGCCTTCCGCAAGGACGGCACGGTCACGGCGGCCAACTCGAGCTCGATCTCCGACGGCGCCGCGGCGCTGGTGCTGATGCGCCGGTCGCTGGCCGAGCGCAAGGGACTGAGGCCGATCGCGGTGATCCTCGATCACGCGACTTTCGCGCAGGAGCCCGGCTGGTTCACCACCGCGCCGGTGGGCGCGATGAAGAAGCTCTTCGCCAAGGTGGGGTGGAAGCCCGAGGACGTCGATCTGTACGAGATCAACGAGGCGTTCGCCGTGGTGACGATGGCGGCGATGAAGGAGCACGGCCTGCCCGCCGACAAGGTCAACGTCCACGGCGGCGCGTGCGCGCTCGGCCACCCGATCGGCGCGTCGGGCGCGCGCATCATCGTCACCCTGATCGGAGCGCTCAAGAAACTGGGCAAGAAGCGGGGCGTGGCGAGCCTTTGCATCGGCGGCGGCGAAGCGACGGCGCTTGCGATCGAGCTCGTCTGACTCAAGGCGATGTCCGACAAAGTCGTCTTCGAGTCGCCGCGCATCACCCTCAATTTCCGGCGTCGGGAGCCAAAGCGCGCTGCCGCGCGCGATCCGTTCCCGGTGATCGTCGGCTGTCCGCGCTCCGGTACCTCGCTGCTCGCGGTCATGCTCGATGCGCACTCGCAACTGGCGATGCCGCCGGAGACCGCGTTCCTGCCCAACGTCATGGGACTTGCCGGCGATGCCGGATCGCTGCGAGAGCGCTTTTTCGAGATCGTCACCGCCGACACGATGACGGTCTCGAACTGGTCCGATTTCGGGCTCGACAAGGAGGAGTTCCGGCGCCGGCTGCAGGCGATTCCCGCTTTTACCGTCACCGCCGGCACGCGGGCCTTCTACGCGCTGTACAGCGACGGCCAGCGCAAGCCGCGCGCTGGCGACAAGACCCCCGGCTACGTGTTCATGATGCAGCACATCCAGGCGCTGCTGCCGGAAGCGCATTTCATCCATGTCATCCGCGACCCGCGCGACACGGCGATGTCGTGGCGCAAGACCTGGTTCGCGCCGAGCCAGGATTACCACCAGCTCGGCCGCTACTGGCGCGAAAACGTCGAGGTCGGGCGGCGCGCGGCGCCTTCTCTGCGCCGCTACCGCGAAGTGCGCTTCGAGGACCTGGTGCTCAGGCCGGAGGTCGAGCTGAGAGGTCTTTGTGCCTACCTGGCGCTGCCATACGAGGCGGCGATGCTCGACTCCGGCGCGCGGGGCGAGGAAAGGATCGCCCGGCTGCAGGGCCGCGCGCACGCCGACGGCCGCACCATCGACCGCGATGCGCGCACGCGCATCCACTCGAACCTCACCCGCCCGCCGATCGCCGAAAGGGTCGCGGCGTGGCGCCGCGAGATGAGCGATTCGGACCGCCGTGACGTCGAGCGCGGCGCGCAGCCGCTGCTGCACGAACTCGGGTACGACGCCTGATGCCGACGCTGCAGAATCTCGCATTGTTCGCGCTGGCGAGCGCCCTGCTCGCGCTGACGCCGGGACCGAACCTGCTCTACCTGGTATCGCGCACGCTCTGCCAGGGGCGCCGCGCCGGCGTCGTCTCGCTGGCAGGCACGTCGCTCGGTTTCGTGTTCCACGTCTTCGCCGCGGCGCTCGGACTCTCTGCGATCTTCGTCACCGTGCCGGTGCTCTACGACGTCGTACGCTACGCCGGCGCCTGCTACCTGCTGTGGCTGGCCTGGGACGCTCTCAGGCCCGGCGGCCGGGGCGTGTTCGCGCCGCGCACGCTGCCGCAGGATGCGCCGTGGCGGCTGTTCCGGGTCGGACTGGTCACCAGCGTGCTCAATCCCAAGGTGGCGATGTTCTACCTCGCGCTGTTTCCGCAATTCATCGACGCTACCCGCAGCGTGTTGGTCCAGGGGATCGTTCTCGGGCTGGTCCAGATCGCGATCAACGTCGCCAGCGATCTGGTGTTCGTGATTGCCGCCGGCTCGATCACCGCCTGGCTCGCCCGTCGCCCGCTGTGGTCGGCGCTGCAACGCTGGGTGCTCGGAGTCGTGCTCGCCGGGATCGCGGTCCGGCTCGCTTTCGACTCCCGGCGCTAGGAAGAAGGATCCAGGATGCCCTCTGCCGTCGACTTCTATTTCGATTTCTCCTCGCCGTATGGCTATCTGGCCTCGGAGAAGATCGAGGCGCTCGCCGCCGGCCACGCGCGTAGCGTCGACTGGCATCCGATGCTGCTCGGCGTCGTGTTCAAGGAGACCGGCGCGCGACCGTTGACGCAGGTGCCGCTGAAGGGCGACTACTCGAAGCGCGACATGGCGCGCAGCGCCCGCCTGCACGGTGTCGCTTTCCGCATGCCTTCGGTGTTTCCGATCGCGACCCAGGCGCCGGCGCGGATCGTGCTGTGGCTCAAGCGCGAGCAGCCTGCCCTGGTGGCCGGCGCGGCGCACGCGCTATTCCGGGCGTTTTTCGTCGACGACGTCGACATCTCGAACCCCGATCACGCCGCGTCCGCGGTGGCGAAGTGCGGCGCCGACCCCGCTGCGGCGCGCGCTGCGATCGACGACCCCGCAATCAAGGACGCGCTCAGGCAGGAGAACGAGCAGGCGATCGGCCGCGGTGTGTTCGGCTCGCCGTTCGTCATCGTCGACGGCGAGGCTTTCTGGGGCGTCGACAAGCTGGAGCAGGTCGAGCGCTGGCTGTCCACCGGAGGCTGGTGACGTGGCCGATATCGCCGGCGAGCCTTTCCGGGGCGTCGACTGGACTGCGCTGCCGCACGTCCGCGGCTGGCTCGAGCGCATCCGGGCCGAAGCGCGCCGGGTGTATCCGTCCCGGCTGATGCCGGGGCATCCGCTGCCACAGGCGGGTTAGAGATCCCCATCCGATGCCTGTCATCGAGACCAGGCTCGACCCGCGCGACAGCGTCTTCGCCGCCAATCGCAAGGCGCTCGAAGCCCTGGTCGCAGACCTCAGACGCGAGGTGCGCTCGATCGAGGGGGGCGGCGGCGAAGCCGCGCGCAGCCGCCACACCGGCCGCGGCAAGCTGCTGCCGCGCGAGCGCGTTCGGACCCTGATCGATCCGGGTTCGCCGTTCCTCGAGCTGTCGCAACTCGCCGCGCACGGCATGTACGACGACAACATCGCCGCCGCCGGCATCATCACCGGCATCGGCCGCGTCGCCGGCCGCGAGTGCGTGATTGTCTGCAACGACGCGACGGTCAAGGGCGGCACCTACTACCCGATGACGGTGAAAAAGCACCTTCGCGCGCAGGACATCGCGCGCGAGAACCGGCTGCCGTGCATCTATCTGGTCGACTCGGGAGGCGCCAACCTCCCCAACCACACCGAGGTCTTCCCCGATCGCGATCACTTCGGTCGCATCTTTTTCAACCAGGCGACGATGTCGGCGGCGGGAATTCCGCAGATCGCCGTGGTGATGGGCTCGTGCACGGCGGGCGGCGCCTACGTGCCGGCGATGTCGGACGAGTCGATCATCGTCCGCGAGCAGGGGACGATCTTCCTGGGCGGACCGCCGCTGGTGAAGGCGGCAACCGGCGAGATCGTCAGCGCCGAGGCGCTGGGCGGCGCCGACGTGCACACGCGGATCTCGGGCGTCGCCGACCATTTCGCGCAGAACGACGCCCACGCGCTGGCGATCGCGCGGCGCATCGTCGGCAACCTGAACGGCGCCCGGCCGGCGCCTGCCGACGTCTGCGCGCCGCGCGACCCGGTCTACGCCGCCGAAGAGCTGTACGGCGTCATCAACGCCGACATCAGGAAGCCGTACGACGTGCGCGAGGTTATCGCCCGCATCGTCGACGGCAGCGAGCTCGACGAATTCAAGGCCCGCTACGGCACCACGCTGGTCACCGGTTTCGCGCGGCTCGCCGGCTATCCGGTCGGCATCGTCGCCAACAATGGCGTCCTCTATTCCGAGTCGGCCCGCAAGGGCGCCCACTTCATCGAGCTGTGCAGCCAACGCGCGGTGCCGCTGATCTTCCTGCAGAACATCACCGGCTTCATGGTCGGACAGAAGTACGAAGCGGGCGGGATCGCCAGCGACGGCGCCAAGATGGTGAGCGCGGTGTCGTGCACCAGCGTGCCCAAGTTCACCGTCATCATCGGCGGCAGCTACGGCGCCGGCAACTACGGCATGTGCGGCCGCGCCTTCGGCCCGCGTTTCCTCTGGATGTGGCCGAACGCGCGCATCTCGGTGATGGGCGGCGAGCAGGCGGCGACGGTACTGGCGACGATACGGCGCGACGCGATCGAGGCCAGGGGCGGCGCCTGGAGCCCCGACGAGGAAGCGGCGTTCAAGGCGCCGCTGCTCGAGCAGTTCGAGCGCGAAGGTCATCCGTACTATGCCAGCGCGCGGCTGTGGGACGACGGCGTCATCGATCCGGCCGATACGCGCCGCGTGCTGGGACTCGCGATCGGGGCGGCATTGAACGCGCCGATCGAGCCGACGCGCTTCGGCGTGTTCCGGATGTAGCCGCGATGGCCGACCGCAAGCGCGCTGCAGGCGGCACGACGCCGCGCCGGTCGAAGGCCGCGGCGCTGACCTCGATCGACGTCGACCTGCGCCGCGCGATCGCGGTCGTGACCCTGAGCCGTCCCGAGGTCCACAACGCCTTCGAGCAGACGCTGATCCGCGAGCTGACGGTGGCGCTCGATCGGCTCGACCGCGATCGCGGCGTGCGCGCCGTCGTGCTGGCGGGCGCCGGCAAGAGCTTCTGCGCGGGCGCCGATCTCAACTGGATGCGCCGGATGGCGGCATTTTCGCGCGCGCAGAACCTGGCCGACGCCAACGCGCTGGCCCGGATGCTGTCGAAGCTCGACCGCATGTCGAAGCCGACGATCGCGCGCGTGCACGGCGCCGCGTACGGCGGCGGCGTCGGGCTCGTCGCCTGCTGCGACATCGCCTTCGGCGCGCCGGAAGCGACCTTCTCGCTGTCCGAGGTCCGGCTGGGCCTGATCCCGGCGACCGTCGGTCCGTACGTCGTCGACGCGATCGGCGCGCGCGCCGCGCGGCGCTACTTCCTGACCGGCGAGCGCTTCGGCGCCGACGAGGCGCGCCGGCTGGGCCTGCTGCACGAGGTGGTGCCGCTGCCCGAGCTCGACGCGCACATCAACGAGGTGATCGGCGCGCTGCTGATCGCCGGACCGGCGGCGCAGGGCGAGGCCAAGCGCCTGATCCGCGCGGTCGCGCGACGGCCGATCGACGCGC
>DATEFZ010000282.1:0-8782 GCA_035280325.1 Casimicrobiaceae bacterium | reverse complement strand
GACGCCGGCGCGACCGCGGCAGCGGTGTCGACGCCGATCTGTCCCTTGCCGTCGTAACCGAGACGCGCGCGCTTGACGATCCCCGGCAGCAATTTCGGATCGATCGCGCCGGCGTCGTCCTCGCTCGCCAGCACCTTGAACGGCGCGACCGCGAATCCGTGCTGCGAAAGAAACTGCTTTTCGCGGATGCGGTCCTGCGCGACCGCCACGCTGGCTGCCGCCGGCGTCACCCGCGCGCGGGCGCCGAGGTATTCGAGGCTGGCCGCGGGCACATTCTCGAACTCGGTCGTCGCCGCCGCGACCAGGCCGGCCAGCGCGGCGAGCCCCTCGCGATCGCCGTAGTCGGCGCGGATGTGCCGGTCGGCGACCGATCCGGCGGGACTCGCGTCGCCCGGGTCGAGCACCGCGACCCGATAGCCCATGCTTTGCGCGGCCATGCAGAACATGCGACCGAGCTGGCCTCCGCCGAGCAGGCCCAGCCAGGAGCCCGGCGCAATCACGCAGTGGTCACCTGGCGCGCGGCTTCGGCGGCAGGGTCATCGCCCGCGCCGCCGTGGTCTGCGCGGCGCGGAAGGCGGCCAGCTTTTTCGCCAGCGCAGGGTCGCCGCGCGCGAGCATCGCCACCGCGAACAGCGCCGCATTGACCGCGCCGGCCTCGCCGATGGCGAAGGTCGCGACCGGGACGCCCTTCGGCATCTGCACGATCGACAGCAGCGAATCCTCGCCGTGCAGGTGGCGGGTCGGTATCGGCACGCCGAGCACCGGCAGCGGCGTCTTGGCGGCCAGCATGCCGGGCAGGTGGGCCGCACCGCCGGCGCCGGCGATGATGCACGCCAGCCCGCGCTCGGCCGCGCCGTCGGCGTACGCGAACATCGCATCCGGAGTCCGGTGCGCGGAGACGACCTTGGTCTCGTGCGCGACGCCGAACGCGGCGAGCTGCGCGGCGGCGTGCTGCATCACTTCCCAATCGCTGTCGCTGCCCATGACCACGCCGACCCGAACGCTTTTTTGTCTTGGAGCCATCGCTGATCTCTCGCCTCCGGCCGCCCCGCGGGCCTGCGAATTCTACCATCGGGGTTGCGACGTCCCGGCCGGATCGAGGACGCTCGTCAGCGGAAACGTCGATCGGCGGCGACTATGGGCGATAATCGCGCCGTGCCGCCATCATTGCTCGCACGATCGCTTCTGAGCGCCCTGTTGCCGGTTGCGATCGGCGCTTGCGCTCTGGTCGCGCACGCCGAGCCCACCGACGCCGATTTCATGGCGGCGCACGCGGCTTTCCTGGCCGGCGACAGCGCCGCGCTGGACCGGATCGCGCCGCGGCTCGAAGGTCATCTGCTCGAGGCCTACGTCGACTACTGGCGGCTGCATCTTTCGATCGACGACGCAGATTCGTCACGCGTGCGCCGGTTCCTCGAGCGCAACGACGGTATGCCGCTGGCCGACGCGCTGCGCGGCGAGTGGCTGAAATCGCTGGGCAAGCGCGCGCTGTGGACCGAGTTCGCCGCCGAGTATCCGAAGAAGAGCGGCGAAGACGCCGAGCTCGCTTGCTTCGCGGTGCAGTCGCGACGCCAGAGCGGCGACGAGACGGCGCTCGCCGACGCGCGGCAATACTGGTTCAGCGGCCGCGACCAGCCCGAGTCGTGCCGGCCGCTGTTCGCCGACCTGATCGCCGGCGGCGGCATCAAGGAAGCCGACATCTGGGCCCGCTTCCGGCTGGCGCACGAGGCCGGCAACCTGCGGCTCGCGTCGCGGCTCGTCGCCGAGTTGCCCGCGGCAGCGCAGCCGGCCCCGGCAGATTACACCCGCGCCGAAAAGAAGCCGGGCCCGATGCTCGCCAGGGGCGAATTCCGTTTCACCACCCGCAGCGGCCGCGAGCTGGCGCTGTTCGCGCTCGATCGTGTGGCGAAGAACGACGCCGCCGAGGCGCGCGACAAGTGGCTGCGCTGGCGTGCCCGCCTGCCCGAGGACGACCGGCGCTACGCGGCACTGCTGATCGCCTACAACTCCGCGCGTCAACTGCTGCCCGACGCCAACCTCTGGTATCGCGACGCCGAGGGCGTGCCGCAGAACGATGGAGAGCGCGAGTGGCGGGTGCGCGCCGCGCTGCGCGCCCTCGCCTGGCCCGACGTCGCGCGCGCGATCGACGCGATGCCTGAGGCGCAGGCGCAGCAGCCGGCATGGCGCTACTGGAAGGCGCGCGCGTTCGAAGCCGAGTCGCGCAAGGACGACGCGACGCGGCTGTTCGGCAGCCTGGTCGCCGACCCCGATTTCTACGGCTTCCTCGCCGCGGATGCGCTGGGAGCGTCGGTCATGCCGGTCAGCGAGCCGCTGCCGGTCGACAACCAGGCGCTGGCGGCTTTCGGCGCGCAGCCGGCGGTGCGCCGCGTGCTCAAGCTCGCATCGCTCGACCTGCGCCCCGAAGCGCAGCGCGAGTGGCTCTACATCGTGCGCAATACCGACGACGCGTCGCTGCTGCTGGCTGCGGAGTTCGCCCGCCGCAACGGCCTCTACGATCGCTCGATCAACGCCGCCGACCGGACGCAGCGCCGGCACGACTTCGGGCTGCGCTATCAGACGCCGTACCGCGCCGAGATTACCAGCGCCGTGCGCGAGCAGCAGCTCGACGAAGCGTGGGTGTTCGGACTGACCCGGCAGGAGAGCCGCTTCGCCGCCGACATCGTGTCGGCGGCCGGCGCGGTCGGGCTGATGCAGCTGATGGCGCCGACCGCGCGCTGGATCGCGCGGCAAGCGCATCGCGACGACTATCGGGTCGCCCAGCTCGAGGATCCGGCGATCAATGCCTGGTTCGGCGCCTACTATCTGCGCTACGTGCTCGACAAGCTCGACGACTCGCCCGTGCTGGCGACCGCGGCGTACAACGCCGGGCCGCGCCGGGCGCAGAGCTGGCGCGGCAGCGGGCCGCTCGAAGGCGCGATCTACGCTGAGACGATCCCTTTCAACGAGACGCGCGACTACGTCAAGAAAGTGCTGGCCAACGCGATGTTCTACCAGGCGCAGCTCGGCCTGCCGTACGTGACGCTGACCGATCGCCTCGGCGTCGTCGCGCCGCGCGGAGCGGCCGCGCCGCCGGTCGCCTCGGCCTCGCCGGCGCCGGATCTGCCGTGAACGGCGCGCCGATCGTCGTTCTCGGCGGCAGCGGGTTTGTCGGCCGGCACCTGGTCGCGCAACTCGCTGCCGGCGGACATCGGGTCGTCGTGCCGACACGCCACCGCGAGCGCGCGCGATACCTGATCCTGCTGCCGACGGTCGACGTGGTCGAGTGCGACGTGCACGATCCTGCCGTGCTGGCGAGCCTGGTGCGCGGCGCGGCGGCGGCGATCAACCTGGTCGGCATTCTCAACGAAACGCGCCGCGGCGACTTCGCGCGTGTCCACGTCGAATTGCCGCGCAAGCTTGTCGCCGCGTGCCGCGCGGCCGCCGTGCCTCGGCTCTTGCACATGAGCGCGCTCAACGCCGACCCGCAAGGACCGAGCGCATACCTGCGCAGCAAGGGCGAGGCCGAAGCGCTGGTCGCCGCATCGCCGCTGCAGTGGACGATCTTCGAGCCGTCGATCGTGGTCGGACCCGAGGATTCGTTCCTGAACCTGTTCGCGAAGCTTCAGCGCCTGCTGCCGGCGATCGCGCTGGCCTGCGCCGATGCGCGCTTCCAGCCGGTCGGGGTCGAAGACGTCGCGCGCGCGTTCTGCCGCGCGCTCGGCAACGACACGACGCATGGGGAACGGTATCCGCTGTGCGGCCCGAAGGTGTACACCTTGCGCCAGCTGGTCGCGTATGTCGGCGAGCTGACCGGCTGCGACCGGCCGATCGTCGCTCTCGGGCCCACGCTGTCCAGGCTGCAGGCCGGCGTGCTCGAACGGTTGCCGGGTAAGCTGATGAGCCGCGACAACCTGGCGTCGATGCAGAAGGACAGCGTCTGCGACTGCCCGTTTCCGGAGCTCCTCGGCGGCCCGCCGACAGCGCTCGAGGCGATCGCGCCCGAGTACATCGGCCCGGGGTGGGCGAGGATGCGGCCTGCGGGGCGCCCCCGCGCGCGCGAATGAAGATCTACCGCGTCGGCGGCTCGGTGCGCGACGAATTGCTCGGCCGGCCGGTCACCGATCGCGATTTCGTCGTCGTCGGCGCGACACCCGAGCAGATGATCGCGGCCGGCTATCGCCCGGTGGGCCGCGACTTCCCGGTATTCCTGCATCCGCAGACCAACGACGAGTACGCCCTGGCGCGGACCGAGCGCAAGAGCGGGCGCGGCTATCACGGCTTCGTCTTCCACACCGCGCCCGACGTGACGCTGGAGGCCGATCTGGGCCGGCGCGATCTGACGATCAACGCGATCGCCCACGGCGAGGACGGCGAGCTGATCGATCCCTACGGCGGGGTCGCCGACCTCGACGCGGGGGTGCTGCGCCATGTCGGCCCGGCGTTCGCCGAAGATCCGCTGCGCGTTCTCCGGGTGGCGCGCTTTGCGGCCCGCTTCGGATTCCGCGTCGCGCCGGAGACCGAGGCGTTGTTGCGAGCGATCGTCGCCGGAGGCGAGCTCGCCACACTGACGCCGGAGCGGGTCTGGCAGGAACTGGCGCGCGCGCTGATGGAGGCGCGGCCGTCGCGTTTTTTCGAGGTGCTGCGCGGCTGCGGCGCGCTCGCCGCGCTGCTGCCGGAAGTCGACCTCCTGTTCGGCGTGCCGCAGCCTCCGGCGCACCATCCCGAAATAGACGCCGGCGTGCACCTGTTGCAGGCGCTCGATTTCTCCGCCGCCGCCGGCGACCCGCTGCCGGTGCGCTACGCGGTGCTGGCGCACGATCTGGGCAAGGGCACGACCGCGCGCGCAGCGTGGCCGCGCCACGTCGCCCACGAAGCGAGGAGCGTCGCGCTGGCACAGCATTTAAGCGAGCGGCTGCGCGTCTCGGCCGAATGCGGCGATCTGGCGCGCCTGGTCGCGCGCTACCACGCCGATGTGCATCGCGCGGCCGAGCTCAAGCCGGCGACGCTGCTCGACCTCTTGCTGGCCGCGGACGCGCTGCGCCGGCCGGAGCGGCTCGACGGGCTGCTTCGCGCCTGCGCGGCCGATGCGCTGTCGCGTCCCGGACGCGAGAACGAAACCTATGGGCCTGCCGAGTGGATCCGGCAGGCGCTCGCGATCGTGGACGGCGTCGACGCATCGGCGATCGCCGCCGCGCATCCGGACGCGCACGACCTGCCGCAGCGGATACGGGCGGCACGGCTGGAGGCGCTTGCCCGCCTGCCGCGCTAGCCTGCGGCGATCCTTAGAAAAAGTGCGCGATGCCGAACACCAGTCCGTTCGGCTTGGCGCCGGCCGCCACCGGATACGGATTGATGTTGAACGAATACGCGGCGTTGGCCCGGTTGTCGATACGAACCCATCCGGCGTAGAGCAGCGTGCGCAGCGACAGGCTGTAGCTGTACGACAGCTCCCACTGCTCGGCGGAGGTATCGGGGCCCTTGGCTAGCGCGCCGATCGTGGTGCCATCGGTGGCGCTGCCTTGGCCGTCGCCCGCCCGGCCCCAGAAGGCGTAGATCGAGCCGTCGCCGACCGCGAGCGTCGTCGACAACCCGTAGAAATTGCGCGTCAGGCTGCCGGTCGGCGTGTCGTAGCGCAAACGTTCGTACACGCCTGCCACGCGCAGGCCCAGGTTGCTGGCGATGGTGCCGAAGTCGTAGGCACCCGCGATCGACAGCGCGGCATCGCTCGGCCCGGTCGGCCGTATCCGGTAGTTGCGCTCGTAGGCGAGCCCGACATCGAGCGGTCCGCGATTGTAGAACGCGGCGGCCGACAGCACGTCCGCGCGGCGCAGCTCGGACAGGCGGTCGCCGTTGTCGCCGCCGTTGGGATCGCCGGAGGTGTCGCGGTTCGCGAATTGCACCGCGCCGGACAACCCGCCGAAGAGAGGCGTCTCGTAGCGCACCGAGTTGCCGAGCCTGGCGTCGAAGCCGCCTTCGCCCTTGGTCAACGCGCCCTGGGCCCAGAGCGCCGCCGTCGACAGGATCGACGTCGTCAGCGTCGGCGAATTGCCGAAGATGGTGTGGATGTCGTCGTACGGGGCCAGGAAATTGCCCACCTTCAGCGTGCCCCAGTCGCCCTGCAGACCGACGTAGGTCTCTCGCGACGCCAGAGTCGAGCCGCCGGCGTCGCCCTGGACCGACGATTCGAGCTGGAAGATCGCGACCTGGCCGCGGCCCAGGTATTCGTTTCCGCGCAGGCCGAAGCGCGAGGAGTTGCTCGATACGCGCACGACGGTCGGATTGGCGCCGTCGCTCTGCGTCCCGTTGACGAGCTCGAGGTCCAGGTTCAGGCTGCCGTAGAGGCTGACGTTGACGAATTGCGCGCGGGCCTCCGGCGCAGCCGTGACGCCGGCGATCAGCAGCAGCGCAGCCAGTCGCCTGAGCACCATCGGTTCCCGTCAGCCCGCATCGTTCACCGCGTCATTCCCGCCAATGAAGGGTGACGCAAGTGTACCGCAGCGGCAACGGCTCCCCGTTTCAGATGCGGTAGGCGGTGACCGTCATCAGCTTCGCCGTCGCGCGCATCATGGCGCGGATCGGCAGCGGAAGCTCGCGCGCCCCCGCATCGCTCGCGGCCATGCCGTGACGGATTTCGTCGTCGCGCATCGCGGCTACGATGGCACGGCTGCGGGCGTCGCCGGCGGGCAGGCGATCGATGTGCGACGAAAGATGCTCTTCGACCTGGCGCTCGGTCTCGACGACGAAGCCCAGGTTGCTGCGATCGCCGCCGAGACCGGCCACGACGCCGATTGCGAACGACCCCAGGTACCACAACGGATTGGCGAGACTTGCATGCGCGCCGAGCTCGGCCAGCCGCGACCCGGTCCAGGCCAGATGATCCTCTTCCTCGCGCGCGGCCGCGGCGAAGCGCTCGCGAACCTCGGGGTCGCGGGCGACCATCGCCTGCGCCTGATAGAGCGCCTGCGCGCAGACTTCGCCGGTGTGATTGACGCGCATCAGGCCGCCGGCGTGCCGGCGTTCCTGCGCGGTCAGCGGCTCGTCGTCGATCCCTTCGGCCGGATCGGCCCGGGTCGACGACGTCGTTCCCGCGAGCGTGCGCAGCGCACGGTCGAAACCGACGATCAACCGATCGATCGCGTCAGACATCGCAGACAGCCGTCGGCCGTCGCGAGCTCGTTGCGCGTGGCGATCGACATCGGCCGAAAAAAAGGGCGTCCGTCGAGGACGCCCGAGCGATCACTTTAAAGAGGTGACTCGAATGCCGTTGTTCCGGCTGCTTCCGGAGATTAGAAATTGTGGATGATGCCCAGCACGAAGCCCTGCGGATCGCCGCCCGGCTTGACCGCGTAGCCGTTGACGTTGAATGTGTAGTTCGCCCGCGACTCGTTGTCGATCCTCACATAGCCGGCGTTCAGGCTGGTGCGCTTCGACAGGTCGTAGCGATAGCCGATCTCGAAGTTGCGAGCGCCGGAATCCGAGCCGTGCACCAACGAGTTGATTCGCGGCGTGCTGTCGGACGCACCGCCCTTGCCGTCGCCCGCCTGCCCGTAGTACGCGTACACTAGGCCGCCGCCAACGGGAATCGTGCCCGAAACGCCCCAGAAGTCGCGCTTCAGATCGCCGCTCGGCGTGTCGTATTTCAGATGCTCGTACACCAGCCCGACGCGGGCGACGCCGAAGTCGTAGCTGCCCGCGATCGAGACGGCGTCATCCTTGGCGGCTAAGCCGGCAAATGGTACCGCGCCGCACGCAGCATAGGACGTCCCGGCCGCGTTGTAGCAACGGATTTTGTCATGGCGGGTGTAGACCAGGCCGGCCTGGATCGGACCGTTGTTGTAGAAAATACCGGGGGCGAACGCCCAGCTGTGGCCGGTGTTTTCCTGCGAAGCGATCTGTACTTCCGCGGTGAAGCCTGACCATGTCGGGCTGTTCCAACGGACGCTGTTGCTGTAGCGATCGTCGTAGCCGCCGATGTGCTCGCCAGCGATGGCATTCGAGTTGTTCGCCCACAGGCTCGAGTTGTTGAACAGGCCCGTGTTGTAGTTGTACGGGCCCGCCGCCCAGATCGGGGTCACGTCGTCGTACGGCGCCAGCGAGCGGCCGAGCCAGATCTGGCCGTAGCTGCCCTGCAGGCCGACGAAGGTCTCGCGGCCGGCGATCGTGCCGCCGTTGCCGTCCCAGCTGACCGAGTTCTCGACCTGGAAGAACGCGGTCAGCCCGCCGCCCAGCGACTCGGTTCCGCGCAGGCCGAAGCGCGACGAGTTGCTCGACACGCGAGTGACCACCGCCGTCGATCCGTCGCTGGCGCCGGCGCCCGAGGCCTTGACGAACTCGAGGTCCATATTGGCCCGGCCGTACAGTGTGACCTGAGCGGTTTGCGCTTCCGCCGCGAGCGGCAGCGCGAGCGCGCCGGCCACGGCAAGAGCGACGAGTTTCTTATTCATGGAATCTCTCCTCTAACGATAAGATTGGCAGGGATTGCGAATTGCCTGCCACCAGAACCTTCTCGGGAGCCGCGGAGAAGTTGGTCCAATTGTGCCAAACGCGTGATTGCCAAGGCAAGCTAAAACCGGCAAGCCCCAAAACCCCCGTCGAGCATGTTGCTTAATTGCAACAAGGAATGCAATTTGGCGAAAAGACATTCGCGAGAGGTCGCGCGCGTATAATTTGCGCTTCGCCGCCGTAAGCGGCATCGGTTCTTGCGAGGCGGGCGAAAATGGGTACGAACCACGGCTGGCCGACGCCGTTTCGGCGCCGTATCTGCCTGCGTCACCGCCAGTGT
>DATEFZ010000281.1:0-12741 GCA_035280325.1 Casimicrobiaceae bacterium | reverse complement strand
CCCTTCGGCTTCGGCGTCGCGCGCGAGCTCGCCGAGCTGGCCGGCGGTGACCTCCTGTCCGAAGAACAGCGTCGCCGTGTCCGGAAGCTGATGCGCCTCGTCGAGGATCACCGTATTCGACGCCGGCAACAGCTCGGCGATGCCTTCGTCCTTCAGCATGACATCGGCGAAGAACAGGTGGTGGTTGATCACGACCACGTCGGCGGCGAGCGCCTGCCGGCGCGCGTTCATCACGAAGCACCGGTCGTAGTGCGCGCACTCGGCACCCAGGCAGTTCTCGCGCGTCGACGTCACGTCGGCCCACACCGCCGCGGTTTCGGGAACGCCCGCCGCCTCGCTCTTGTCACCGCTGGTCGACGTGCGGGCGAACGCCTCGATGCGCGCCAGGTAGCCGACATCGGCGCGCGTCGGCAGCCTGCCTTGCGCAACCGTCCGCGCCAGGTGGTGGTGACAGACGTAGTTGGCGCGGCCCTTGAGCAGCGCCACGCTGACCGGGATCTTCAGCGCGTCGCGCACCAGCGGCAGGTCGCGCTGGAACAGCTGGTCTTGCAGCGTCTTGGTGCCGGTCGACACGATGACCTTGCCGCCCGAGCGCAGCGCCGGAACGAGGTAGGCGAAGGTCTTGCCGGTGCCGGTTCCGGCTTCGGCGAGGAGCTGTCCGTGCGCGTCGATCGCCTGCGCGATCGCTTCGGCCATCGCCACTTGCTGCCGACGCTGCCGGTAGCCGGGAACGTTGCGGGCGAGCACTCCATCGGCGGCGAAAACCGAACGGAGATCGGAGTCGGTCAGCGTCTTCCTTTCGCTCGCCCGGCGCGCGGCAACGGCATCGCCATTGTGCCGGAGCTCAATGCTTCGCCGTCTTCTTGCTCTTCTTCTTGGTCGCCGGCTTGGCCTCGGCAACCTTGGCCGGCGGCGGCGCGCGCAGCGTCTTGATCTGGTCGTTGAAGTCGCCGTAGACGCGCGCCACGCGCTGCTTGTAGTTGGCGTCGACTTCCTCCGGCCCCGGAGTGAGCTTGGCCAGGCTGTCGCTCCAGGTCTGGTAGAGTTTGTGCAGCTCCTGCACCTTCGCCTTGTCGCGCCCGGCCTCGCGCACCGCCGCCTGGTACGGCCGCGCGATCAGCCGCTTGTGCTTTTCGATGCAGCCTTCGGTCTTGGCGCCGTTCACGCCCTGCTGGGCGCCGACGATGCCGAACTCCAGGATCTCGATGCTCTTGACCTGACGGCACATCGTGTAAGTCTGCGGCACCGCTTCCAGGAAGCAGTCGGTGCCGCTGCCCTGGTAGGCGGTCGGACAGATGTAGGTGTCGACCTTGTCGAGAGCCAGCGCCGACGCCGGAAGCAGCAGACCGGTGCAGGCGAGCAACGCGAAGGAGAGGAAACGGTGCATGATCGATCGACCCGGACGAAGGTCGCCCATGCTACCTTAGCGCGGCGGGGCACCTCAAGCGCCGAACCGCGCTTTGTCCGTGTTCAGATCGTCGCGCCGCCCGAGACCTCGATCACGGCGCCGTTGACATAGCTCGCCTCGTCCGACGCGAGCCAGGCGTAGGTGTTGGCGATCTCCTCCGGCTGGCCCAGGCGTCCGAGCGGGACGCGGTCTTCCATCATCTTGACGACCTTGTCCGGCATCGACGCCAGGATCGGCGTGTGGATGAAGCCTGGGCAGATCGCGTTGGCGCGTATGCCCTTGCGGCCGAGCTCGCGCGCCCAGGTCTTCGACATGCCGATGACGCCGAACTTGGTCGCCGCGTAGTTGGTCTGGCCGAAATTGCCGTACAAGCCGACGATCGACGACGCGTTCAGGATGCAGCCGGAGTTCTGCTCGAGCATGATGTCGACCACCGCCTTGGTGCAGTTGTAGACGCCTTTCAGGTTGACGTCGACGACGCGGTCGAACTGGTCGTCGCTCATCTTCTTGAACTGCGCGTCCTGCACGATGCCGGCGTTGTTGACCAGCGTATCGATGCGTCCCCACTTGGCCATCACGCCCTCGACCATGCGGGCGATGCTTTCCTTGTCGGTGACGTCGATGACGAATCCGGCGGTTTCGCCGCCGATCGACTCGATCCGGGCGACGGTTTCGGCGACGGTTGCCTGGTTGATGTCGCAGACGGCGACCTTGGCGCCTTCCTCGGCGAACTTGAGCGCCGTCGCCTGGCCGATGCCCTGGCCCGCGCCGGTGATGATCGAAACCTTGCCGCTGAGCCGCATGTTGAACAACCCTCCGGTGGTCGTTGGACGGCGTCGTCAGCCCCGTCGAGTGCGCCGCACTCTACCGGTTTTCGTTGCATTGCACAACTCGGCGCATGCAGGGAAAATGTCCCGGACACGCCCGGCCCGGAGCGTCAAGCGCATGCATAAACAGCAGCTTGGCAATCGGCGCGACGAAGTCGCCGCCGGCTCGCGGGCAACCGCCGCCATCCGGCTGATGCAGCGCACGACCAGCGCAAGCGAAACAGCCGGCTCTCGCCGGCTTTAGGCCGGCAGCCAGTGCAGGACGACGAGCTGCAGCGATTCCAGGCCCTGGTAGCGATTGACATCCGGCCGGTACGCCGCGCGGATGCGCGGCGGCAACGGATCGCAGTGCTGGAACAGCATCGCGTCGAACCGTTTGCCGTCGACGGCGAGGACGAGCTTCAGGTGCCGCTCGCCGACGACGCGCTGCGACTCGACGGCGAATTCGGCGTCGAACGCCGGCACGGGAAAACCCTGTCCCCACACCTGCGTCGCACACGAACGCGCCAGGTCCAGCGTCAGCTCGGCCGGCGCGAGCGCGCCATCGGTCTCGATCGCATGCGCCAGCAGCGCCGGCGACAGCCATTCGCGGCCGACCTGCTCGAACTCGTCGATGAAGCGCGGCAGCGCGGCTTGCGGCAACGAGAGGCCGGCAGCGTAAGCGTGCCCGCCGAAGCGGATGATGGTGCCGGGCGCGCGTTTGGCGACGAGGTCGAGCGCGTCGCGAAGATGAAAGCCGGCGATCGCGCGGCCCGAGCCGCGCAGCTCGCCTGCCGCTCCGCCGGGCGCGAACACGATCGCCGGCCGGTGGTAGCGCTCCTTGAGCCGCGAGGCGACGATGCCGACGACGCCCTGATGCCACTCGGCGCGATACAGGCACAGCGTGCAACGCGCACCGTCGACGCCCGATTCGAGATCGTCCTGCGCCTGGTCCTGCATCGTCGCCTCGACCTCGCGGCGCTCGCGGTTGAGCCGGTCGAGCTCCGCCGCCAGCCGATCGGCAACGGCCTGGTCGTCGGTGGTCAGGCAGGCGATGCCGATCGACATGTCGGCGAGGCGGCCGGCGGCGTTGAGCCGCGGCCCGGCGACGAAGCCCAGGTCGTCGCTGGTCGCGCGTTCGGGCGCGCATCCGGCGACCTTGAACAGCGCGCGCACGCCCGGCTGCATGCGGCCGGCGCGGATGCGCCTCAAGCCCTGGTCGACCAGGATGCGGTTGGCGTGATCGAGCCGCACGACGTCGGCAATCGTCCCCAGCGCCACCAGATCGAGCAGGGCGGCGAGGCCCGGTTCGGCGCGCTGCGCGAAGTGGCCGCGCTCGCGCAGCAGCGCCCGCAACGCGCACAGCACGTAGAACATCACGCCGACGCCGGCGATGTGCTTGCTCGGGAACTCGCAACCCGGCTGGTTCGGATTGACGATCCAGCCGTCGGGCAGCCGGTCGCCGGGCAGGTGATGGTCGGTGATCAGCACGTCGATGCCCAGCGCGCGCGCGGCGGCGACGCCGTCGACGCTGGCGATGCCGTTGTCGACGGTGACGATCAGCGCCGGCCGCCGCGTCGCGGCGAGCGCGACGATCTCCGGGGTCAGCCCGTAGCCGAACTCGAAGCGATTCGGCACCAGGAAGTCGACGCGGGCACCCAGCGCGGCGAGCCCGCGCATTCCGACCGCGCACGCGGTCGCGCCGTCGGCGTCGTAGTCGGCGACGATCAGCACGGGCTCGCGGCGCTCGATGGCGTCGGCGAGCCGGGTCGCGGCCGGTCCGATGCCTTTCAGCGTCTGCCAGTGCGGCAGGCGGGCGAGATCGTTGTCGAGCTCGTCGGGCGAGGCGATGCCGCGCGCGGCGAACACTCGCGCCATCACCGGCGTGGCGCCCGCCGCGCCCAGCAGCGCGGCGCATTCGGGAACCGGACGGCGCCTGATCTCCATTTTTCGTGTGGGGCTTGTTCAGAGGTTCCCTAGCAGCGCCGACAGCCGCGGCGAGGCGAGCCGATCGCGCCAGCGCGCGAGCCACGAGCGCCGTCGTGGCGCGAACACGAGTGCGCGCCGGCGCCCGCCGACGACGATGCCGGCCCCGCCGATCGATCCGGCATTCAGCACGGCGGCCAGCGGCGCCGCCCAGTCCCGGTCGATCGCGGCCAGCGCCGATTTCGCCTGCCGTGCGTCGATGGCGGGCAGCCAGACGAGCGATGCCGGGTCGGTATGGCTCTCACGCCAGGCGGAGAACGATGCGGGACACGGCAACACGCGGGCTCCCCGGGCGCGCGCCAGGTCGCGCAGCAATTCGTCGTCGGTACAAAGCGTCGCGGCGCACGGCTTAGCCGGCCCGGAGCTGCCGCCGTACGACAGCCATACGCCGTTGGCCGGCGCGCGTCCGGCCCGCTCGCGCGCGACATTGACCGGGTGCTCGAACAGCAGCATCTGCATTTCGCTCTGCCAGCGGCGCCAGCGCTGCGCGTCGGGCCCGGCGGGCAGCAACGGCAGGATCGATTGGCCGAGCGCCGCGGCGACCGGCTCGGTGTCGAGCCGCTGCGGCTCGTGCGCCGCCACCAGCCAGCGTTGCGGCCGAGGGGCGAAGAAATCGAGCTCGGCCGAGAAATGCGCGGCAAGCGTCGCGACCAGCGCTGCGGCGTCCTCGCCGGGCAGGTCGTCGACGACGGCGTCGAGACGCACGTCGTCACCGGCGACGACCAGCGTCACCGGTTGCGCGAGCAGCCAGTACGCGGCGGGGCGGAGGTTGGCGGCGGCAAGGTAGGCAGCGATCGGCCAATCGCGCTGCCTGGCGATGCCGAGCGCGGTGCAGACGACAGCTTCGATACCGTCGAGCGTCGCCGGCGTCGGTGCGCTCGCCAGCAGCGCGGCTACCGCCGCTGATCCGCCGTCGACCCCGGCCGGATCGGCCTCGGCGACATCGAGCAAGCCGGGGACGACCAGCGTGAAGTGCATGCGACGGGAGCGGGGGAGTCGATCGAGTCTAGCACGCGCGCCGCGGCAGCTTTGGCCCACCGGGCGACATCCCTCGGCGCACGGCCCCGGTCGCAAGATGCAGCATCGCCCTCCTTTTTCCACTTTTCGGCAGGCGATTTGGGTGGAGCGGATTGTTCGGCACAGGTTTTGCTCGGAAAGCCGTGTCACAACCGAGACCGCCCCTTTGTACCGTACACGCAAGCTGCGCAGAGTCCTGGGCATGCCGGCCAAGCTGTCGCTCGGCACCAAGACGTCGATCGCGACCTCGCTCTTGTTCCTGATCACCATCCTGGCGATCGGGATGACCGCATTGCGATCGTTCCGGCAGGAGATGCTGGACGTGATGATGGTCGACCAGTACACGCTGGTCGCCCGCATCGCCGACAACCTGGACCAGAAAATACTGACGCTGCAGAAGGCACTTACCTTGAGTTCGGGCGAGATCGCCGAGGCCGATCTCGCGTCGTCGGATGCAGCGCAGCGCTATCTCGACAACACCACCGGGCTTTTCGCGGTGGTCGACCGCTCGATCTTCCTGTTCACTGCAGAGGGGATCGAGCTTGCCGAGCGGCCGTTTCGGCCGAATCGCCGCGGCAGCGACGCCTCCAAGCGCGAATACATTCGGGACACGATCAGAACCGAGCGGTCGGTCATCTCGGAGCCGTTCATGACCAACGTCGGCGACTCGAACATGGTACTGGTCGTCACGGCACCCGTCCTCGACAGCTATGGCCGGATGGTTGCCATCCTGACCGGAAGCCTCGGCCTGACCCGTCCGGGGATGCTGGGCAAGATCGCCAAGACCGTCATCGGCAAGACCGGGTATCTTTACATTGTCACCGGGGACGGCAAGCTGATCATGCACCCGGACCGGGAGCGCCTGTCGCAGCGCGCCTTTCCTCCCGGAGTCAATCCGCTGTTCGAACGCGCGCTCGGCGGCTTCGAGGGAGCCGGCGAAGCGATGGAATCGAACGGCCGCGAGTCGATCGTCATCTACCAGCGGGTGCCCTCGTCGAACTGGATCGTCGGCGCGGTCTATCCGAAAGACGAGGCGCTGGCGGCGGTCCGCCAGCTGACCATGCGCCTGGTCGAGTTCCTGCTGCTGGGCTGCGTCCTGGTCGTGGCGTCGATCTGGGTCCTGACGCGTTACCTGATGCGGCCGCTGGTGGTGCTGACCGATCACCTGAAGAGCTATACCGCGCACACCGAGCGGATCGCTCCGCTGACCGGCCATCGAGGCGGCGGCGAGATCCGCGCGCTGCGCAGCGCGTTCAACCGGCTTACCGCCAGGCTGCGCACCCGCGAGGACGCATTGGTCGACGCGATGCAGAAGTATCAGCTGATCACCGACAATTCGACCGACCTCATCACGCGGCACATGCCGGACGGCGCCATTGCTTTTGCTTCGCCGGCTGCTATGCGCATTCTCGGCATGGCGCCGGCAGAGCTCGTTGCGCATTCGTTCAGCGAATTCGTCCACCCCGACGACTTCGCGGCGGTGCACGCCGCGGTCGCACGCGTGGCGCAAACCAGGGCGTCGGCGACGATCATGTACCGCGCGCGGCACGCCGATCAGCACTATGTCTGGCTGGAAACGACGCTGCAGCGGATGAAGGATGCGGCCGGCGAGGATACCGATCGCATCCTGTGTATTTCGCGCGACGTCAGCGAGCGCAAGCTGATGGAAGAGCGACTGCACGATCTGGCGCGCACCGATCACCTGACGGCGCTGCCGAATCGGGTCGTGCTGGACGAGCGCTTTGAAGGAGGGCTGGCCCAGGTCCGGCGCGAAGGCTCTCTGCTGGCGCTGCTGATGATCGACATCGACCGCTTCAAGAACATCAATGACAACCTTGGCCACGGAACGGGCGACGCTCTGCTCAAGGTCGTCGGCGCCAGGCTCAAGGCCTGCATCCGGGAGTGCGACACCTTGGCGCGATGGGGCGGCGACGAATTCGTGCTTCTGCTGCCGGGACTCGCCGACACCGCCAGCGCCAGCGCGATCGCCGAGCGCTGCCTGGCGGCGTTGAAGCAGCCGATCGTGCTCGGCGAGCAGTCTCTGCACGTCACCGCGTCGATCGGCATCGGCGTCGCGTTCGACTCGACGGCGGCGTCCGAAGTCCTGCTGCAGAACGCCGACACCGCGATGTACAAGGCCAAGGCGCGCGGCGGAGACTGCCTGGTGCTGTACAGCGCCGACATGAGCGCCGGTGCGCAGAGCCGGCTGTCGATGGAAAATGCCCTGTTCAGCGCGCTCGAGAACGACGAGTTGCTTCTTCACTACCAGCCGCTGATCTCGGCCCGGACCGGACGGCTGGCAGGCGTCGAAGCGCTGCTGCGCTGGAACCATCCCGAATACGGACTGGTCGCCCCTGGCCAGTTTATCCCGATCGCCGAGGAAACCGGGCTGATCGGCGCGATCGGCGAATGGGTGCTGCGCACAGCCTGCACCCAGATGAACGCCTGGTACGCGCGGGGCCTGCCGCGGCTGGCGGTGTCGGTCAATCTCTCCAGCCGGCAATTCCGTCAGGCGGACGTCGCCGCAACGATCAAGCAGGTGCTGAAGGACACCGCATTCGATCCGCAGAATCTCGAGCTCGAGCTGACCGAATCGCTGTTGATGGACGATATCGCCGCCAGCAGGGCGATCCTCGCCGAGCTGAAGGCGCTCGGAATCACGCTCGCCCTCGACGACTTCGGCACCGGATACTCGTCGCTCGGATACCTGAAGGGATTCCAGCTCAACACGCTGAAGATCGATCGAAGCTTCATCGCCGACGTGACGACCAGCGAAGCCAACGCCTCGATCGTCCGGGCGACCATCGGTCTGGCCAGGGGATTGCGCCTGAGGACGGTCGCCGAGGGGGTGGAGACCCGAGCGCAGGCGGCCTTCATGGTCCAGCAGGGCTGCGACGTGCTGCAAGGCTATCTGTTCGCGCGCCCGATGGAGCCGGAGGCGTTCCTGTCGTTCGCCCTGGCCTCGCACACCTACCTGCTGTCGCGCCCCGCGACCGGCGAGAGCGAGAAAATCGTCTAGGCGGAAGCCAGCGCCGCGGCGGCGATCTCGCGCTGCTCCTCGGCGTGCACCGCCGCGCTGCCCGCGGCAGTCGCCGCGGAGGCGGGACGCCCCGCGTAACGCAGCGTCGCCGCTCGCGGTCGAGCCGCTTCGATCTGATCGCGCACCAGGTACCACGCGCCGTGGTTCTTCGCTTCTTCCTGCGCCCAGACCACCTCGTGCAAATTCGGGAAGCGCGCGAGCGCAGACGCGAGATCCTCGGTCGGAAACGGATAGAGCTCCTCGACCCGCAGGATCGGCAGGTTGGCGAGGCCCATCCGCGCTCGCTCCTGCGCGAGGTCGTAGTACAGCTTGCCGCTGGTAACGATCGCGCGCTGGACCATGGCGCGGTCGATGTCCGACGAGTCCTCCAGCAGCGGCTGAAACCGGCCGCTCGCCAGGTCGGCGAGCCGCGAATACGACGGCCGAACGGCGTAGAACGGGAGCTTCGGCGTCATCACGATCAGCGGCCGGCGCTCCTCGACCAGCGCCTGACGACGCAGCAGGTGGTAGATCTGCGCCGCGGTCGACGGTAAAACGATCCGGAGGTTGTCGCCGGCGGCGAGCTGCAGGAAGCGACCGAGGTATGCGCAGGAATGATCGGGGCCCCAGCCGTCGTGCCCGTGCGGCAGCAGCGCGACCAGGCCGCTTCGGTATCCCCACTTGGATTCGCCGCTGGCGATGTACTGGTCGATGATGACCTGCGCGTTGTTCACGAAATCGCCGAACTGCGCCTCCCAGACGACGAGGTCGCGCCCGCAGTGCAGCGAGTAGCCGTATTCGAAGCCGATGACGCCTTCTTCCGACAGCGGCGATTCGAAGATCGAGAACAGGCCTTGTGCCGTCGCGACGTGGCGCAGAGGGATGTGCAGGCGCTGCCAATCGGTTTCGGCCGATTGATCGTGCCAGACGTGCTGGCGGTGGCAGAAGGTGCCTCGTCCTACGTCGAGGCCGGTCAGCCGCACGTTGAAGCCGTTGGCGAGTAGCGACCCGTAGGCGAGGTTTTCAGCCAGGCGCCAATCGACCGCTTGCGCGTCGTCGCGCGCCACCCGCCGCCAGTCGTCGAGCATCCGGTCGAGCTCCGGATGCAGTGCGATATCGGCCGGTGCCGTGGCGAGCCGCTCGGTCAGCGCGCGCAACTGCTCGATCGGCATCGCCGTACGTACCGGCGATTTTGCCTCCTGCGGCGTCGGCCGCGCCGCGGCCGACGGCGGCGTCGCTGCGACCCGCCTGGCGAGCGCGTCGCGAAGCCCTTGCAGCGCTGCGTTCTTCACGCGCTCGGCGTCGTCCTTGCCCGCCACGCCGCGCCGCACCAGCCGGTCGGCATAGATCCCGAGCACGCCGGGACGCGCCTTGATCCGCCGCTGCATCGCCGGCTGCGTGTACATCGGATCATCGCGCATGAAGTGTCCGTAGCGCCGGTAGCCGACGTGGTCGACCACGATGTCGGCGCCGAATTTCATCCGGTAGTCGGTCGCCAGCCGTGCCGCGAATACGACCGCCTCGGGATCGTCGGCATTGACGTGGATGATCGGCGCATCGATGGCGCGCGCGACGTCGGCGCACGACGAGGTCGATCGCGAGTCGCGTGGGTGCGACACCGTCGAGCCGACCTGGTTGTTGAGGACGAGATGCAGGGTGCCGCCGACGCCGAAGCCACGCGTCTGCGACAGGTTGAGCGTCTCGGTGACGACCCCCTGCGCCGGGAACGAGGCGTCGCCGTGCATCAGGACCGGCATGACGCCGCCGGAGCCGGTACCTCGATCCTGCAGCGCGCGCGCCATGCCGCACACCACCGGACAGACGCTCTCCAGGTGCGACGGGTTGTGTGCGAGCAGGATCCCGATGCCGCCGCTCGCGGTGTCGAGCCGGCGGGCGGTGGCCGCGTGATCCTTCAGATCATATGCCGCCAGTCGGGCATCGGGCGTAGGGGAGAACAGCGTCAGCAACTGTTCGGCCGGTACGCCGAACGCGTTCAACATCATGTTCAATCGGCCCCGGTGCGGCAGACCCAGCACGACCGTTTCGACACCGTGTCCGGCGGCGGTTTCCAGCATCGCGCAGAGCAGCGCGACCATGCTCTCGCCGCCATCCATGCTGAACTGCTTGTGGCCGGCGAAGTTGGCACGGTGAAAGTCTTCGAACGCTTCGGCGGCGGCGAGCTGCCCGAGGACGGCCAGCGACGCGCTCGCCTCGAGATCCGGCGCGTCGCTACGCGCTTCGATCTTTGCGTACAGCCAGCGGCGCTGTTCGCCGGCGCGAACGTGGGAGCAATCGAGCGCGATCGGGCCGCAGTACGCCAGGTGCAGCCGGACGAGCAGTTCGGCCGGCGAGAGCATGCGGGCGGCGCCCGCGAAATCCAGCGAATAAGCGCGCGGGTCGTCGATGGCGAGACCGTAGTGCCGCGGGTTGAGCTCGGCGAGGAGAGGAAGCTCGCGCTCTTCGTCCAGCGGGTTGATCGCGGCGTGGCGGTAACCGTGGGTACGGAAGCCTTCGATCAACGCCGATGCGGCCGGCAGCGTCCGCTCGACAGGGCTGGGCGGAGCCGGCCTGGCGACAGGGCGAACTTCGGCAGGGCTTCGCAGCGCCGGCGACATCTTGCGCATGGCCACCTCCCATCTTTCGCAACGGCGCGGCAAGCGCCGCTGGCCCCTCGTCCTGGCCCGGATTGCCCAGGCCGACGAGTGTACTTCGTGCCGCTCGCTTGGGCCGCCCCCGGCCAAGCAGCGAGTGTACCCTACAATGGCCTGTGTCACACTTGCGCGCTCGTCGGGCCCATCGATCCGCAATCTTGAATCCGTACGAACTCCTGGTCGGGCTTCGCTACACCCGCACCCGCCGCGGCGCGGGCCGCAACCGATTCGTCTCGTTCATCGCCTTCGTCTCGATGGCCGGCATCGCGCTCGGCGTCGCGCTGCTGATCGTCGTGCTGTCGGTGATGAACGGATTCCAGGACGAGCTGCGCGACCGGATTCTCTCGGTCGCCTCGCACGTCGAGATCCGCGCGCTCAACGGCGCGATGACCGACTGGCAGGCTGTCGCGCAGGCGGCGAAGACCAATCCGCACGTCGAGGCGACGGCGCCGTTCGTGTTCGGACAGGCGATGCTTTCCGCCGGCGACGTCAATCGCGGTGCTCTGATTCGAGGCGTCGATCCGGGCCGCGAGAGCCAGGTGGCCGACATCGGCCGGCACATGCGGGCGGGATCGCTCTCCGATCTGCGGCCGGGGCAGTTCGGCATCGTGCTCGGCATCGAGCTCGCGCGCGCGCTCGGTGTGCGCCTCGGCGATCCGGTGCTGCTGATCACGCCGCAGGGCACCGTGACCCCGGCCGGCACGCTGCCGCGGATCAAGACCTTCCACGTCGTCGGCATCTTCGAGATCGACGAATACGAGTTCGACAGCGGGCTGGCGCTGATCGAGCTTTCCGACGCGCAAAAGCTCTACCGGCTCGACGACGCGGTCAGCGGCGTGCGATTGAAGCTCGACGACCTGTTCGCCGCACCGGCGGTCGCGCGCGCGCTGGTCGGCGCAATGCCGGCGGACGTCGATGTGCGCGACTGGACGATGGAGCACGCCAACTTCTTCCGCGCCGTGGCGATCGAGAAGCGGATGATGTTCTTCATCCTGATCCTGATCGTGGCGGTCGCGGCGTTCAACATCGTCTCGACGCAGGTGATGGTCGTCACCGACAAGCAGGCCGACATCGCGATCCTGCGCACGCTCGGCGCATCGCCGGCCAGCATCCAGACGATATTCGTCATCCAGGGCGCGCTGGTCGGATTCATCGGCACGATGGCGGGCGTCGTCGGGGGCACGGCGCTGGCGCTCAACGTCGACGTCGTCGTTCCGTTCATCGAGCGCACGTTCGGCATCCAGTTCCTCGACAAGAGCGTCTACTACATCAGCGAGCTGCCGTCGGACGTGCAGCGCGGCGACGTCACGCTGATCGCGGTAATCGCGCTGGTGCTGGCGCTGCTGGCGACGCTCTACCCGAGCTGGCGCGCCGCCAAGGTCAACCCGGCCGACGCGTTGCGCTATGAGTGATTCGCCTCGCGCGACGGTGCTCGAGTGCCGCGGACTGAAAAAGACCTACCGCGGCGGCCCGCAGGACGTGCCGGTTCTGGTCGGCGTCGACCTGGCCGTCGCCGCCGGCGAGCGGGTCGCGATCGTTGGCGCCTCGGGGTCGGGCAAGAGTACGCTGTTGCACCTGCTCGGCGGCCTCGATGCGCCGAGCGAGGGCGAGGTGCGGGTCCAGGGCGAGCCGCTGGCGTCATTGTCGGAAAGCGGGCGCGGTCGCATGCGCAACCGGGCGCTGGGCTTCATCTACCAGTTCCATCACCTGCTGCCCGAATTCTCGGCGCTGGAGAACGTCGCGATGCCGCTGTTCATCCGCCGCACCGCGACCGGCGCCGCGCGGGCGAGCGCTGCCGCGCTGCTCGAGCGCGTCGGCCTTGCCAACCGCGCGACGCACCGACCGGGCGAGCTG